>JALCPO010000008.1 GCA_022650455.1 Oscillospiraceae bacterium | reverse complement strand
ATCTGCTTGTTGCAGATATGGCACTGCCGGATGTCGCCGTAAGTATGCACATCGTGCGCAAGAGCGTCCGATCCCACGTTGCCGTTGTCGAAAATCGGGTCGTGATGGAACAGTGAAACGCCTTTCACGTCGAACCCGAGCTCGTTCAAAATTGCGATAATCGCGTGCCCGTGTGCCGCGCCGGCTGCGACATAGGCTGTTTTGCCCTTGAATTTCCGCCGGTATTCTTCCAGCTTTGGAGCGATGCGCTCGTGGCCTTTCCGGATGAACCGCTCCACTTCGTCCTTCCGGCCCAGGACTCTGCCGAGTTCCCGCAGCCACTGATCCGTTCCCGCAACGCCGAAAGCGGGCGGGGATTTGATTTCCGGTACGCCGTAGACCTGCTCCAGCGCCGCGCCGATGTAGCTGCCGAGCGTCGGGCAGATCTGGATGGTGGCTGCCGCTTCGGAAATATGGCTCAGCTGCTCGACCGTTGAAAACGGCACGATGTACTGCGGCTCGTAACCCAGTTTCCGGAGAAGGCCGTCGAAAATATGGCTGCCCCAGAAGTTGATGATATTGACCTGATTGGTCTTTTTTCTGGGCGGCTTCACAAACTTGCGGATGATGGAATGATAAGCCGCGTCGAAGCCGGTGGTCCATACCTTCGATTTGAATCCTTCGCAGTAGCAGCCGATAACGGGGATGCCCAGTTCCTTGGTCATTTCTTCCGCCACCTCTTCAATGTCGTCTCCGATAATGCCGGCGGCGCAGGAAGATGTGATGAAAATCGCATTGGGATGCGTCCGCTCGTTGGCGAGACGGACGGTATCCCTCAGCTTTTGCGCCGCGCCGAAAATCGTGTCGTTTTCCTTGAGGTTCGACGTGAAAAAGCGGCCGTTCGTCGCGGGGAGCCCGCGTTCCATCTGGCCGACGCGGTAGGTAAAGTTGAAGAACGACGCGTCGCCCGAGCAGCCGACCGGCGCGTGATTGACGATCACCGCGTCCCGGATCATGGAGAGCAGGCATACCGCCTGCACCGCCGAACACCCCATGCATTGGCTGAAGCTTCGGCTCTGGTTGGACAGTTTACCGCTGTGCGAGCACTTGACCAGATTTCCGGCCGTCCCCAGATAGCCCGTGATGGAACCGAGCCGGACTTCCCGGATCTGCACTTCAGGCGCTTGAAGATTTACTTTGCTCAACTGATACACCCCATATCGTTTCTTTAGAATTTCGGACGGATCGAAAATGAATATAAAAAAGAGGCAGCTCCCGAAGGATCACTACCTCTAGTTGACTAGTCAGCATAGGATATGAATTTGTGGGAAAATTCGGACAATCGTCGCGAATCAATAAAAAAAGACCGGCATTTTCATGCCAGTCTGCTGAAAACGTGCAGCCGTATCAAAAAATCTTTTTACGGTAAGCCTGGCTCTGTTTTTCGGTTTTTATACAGGAGAGTGCACATGCGGCCGTCGGCGCAGCACGGCATCATGAACAGACACATCGATTCCAAATTGCACATTCCCTTCATGATTGCGCTCTCCCTTCCGGTTAAAGTTAAAATAGAATAAAACATATATGTTTTATTAAACTAATCTTAATACTTTTCCGACTTCCTGTCAATCTCTTTTTTAATTTTGTCGATTCAGACAAAATTATGAAAGCATATGGCGGAAACTAATGAAAATAAGCAAACGGCGGTAGGAAAAACGAGCGGCGGATATCGTCAGAATACAAGCCGCATGTCGTACCACACGACGCCGCCGCAGACGGATTTTGATATTCCAAGATTCCCATACCCGAATTTTTTGTAATAGGGGATCAGCCTGGCCTCGCATGTCAGAATGCACCCCTTGCGCCCCTGAGCTTTCGCGTCGGAAATGACCCGCTTCATGAGCCTGGCGGCACAGCCCCGCTTTCGGTATTCCGGGATTACGGTCACGCCGAAAATGGCCTGCCAGTTCCCGGCCTCATCATGCAGATGAGCGTCTTGATACATGGCATCCCGGATCGTGCTTTCATTGGTGACCATACCGTCGATCAGTCCGACCAGTTTCCCGTTGTCTTCCAAAAGCCAGAAATGATTCGGGTAGACCTGCAGCCTGGCTTTGAAATCCTTTTCCGCCGCCGCCAGGGATGCCGGGAAGCACTTCTTTTCCACTGCGGCTATGGCAGCCAGATCCGATAAATTTGCGGTTCGAATTTTCATGGATTTCTCTCCCGTCCCGGTAAAGCGCACGGGTATATTCCACGGCGCAGTTACGGCGTGCGCTGTTCATTGGTAGGCTTTTTCGAACGCCTGCTCCAAATCGGCGATCAAATCGCCGTCGTCTTCCAATCCCGCGGAAATCCGGATGGTTTCCGGCGCCAGGTCCGCTTGCTTGCGCTGCTCCGGCGTAAGCTCCGCGTGGGTCGTGGTGGGTGAATTGATAATAATGGATCGGGCGTCCCCGATATTCGCGTGGTAGCTGAAAAGCTTTACGGAGTTTAAGAATTTTGCATACTGTTTCGGCGTCCCGTTGAAACCGAATGTAAAAACAGAGCCGGCGCCCTTCGGAAGGTACTTTTTCGCAAGCTCCCGGTATGGACTGTTTTGCGCGTACGGATGCTTCACCCAGAGGACATAGTCCTTTTTGGACTCCAGGTAACGGATCAGCTTTTCGGCGTTGGACACCTGTTTGGCAACCCGTTCCGACAGCGTCTCCAGCCCGAGCAGGATGAGGTAAGCGTCGAACGGGCTGAGCGCCGCGCCAAGGTAGTTCAGATAAATCGCCCGGATTCTTCCGGTGAACGGGGTTGCCGGGAACACTTCCAGAATACTGCGTTCCCGGTCTTCAGAGTCGCGTAAAAAGTACAGCGGTTTCGTGAACTGCGGGTATTTTCCGCCTGCCCAGTTGAATTTCCCGCTTTCCAGAACCAGCCCGGCGATGACGTTTCCGTGACCGCTCAATGCTTTTGTTGCGGAATATACCACCACGTCCGCTCCGAATTTTATCGGATTCAGCAGGTAAGGCGTCGCCAGCGTATTGTCGACAATGAGGGGAATTCCATGCCTGTGCGCCACCTGCGCGACCGCCTCAAGATCCGTAACGGCCGAGTTGGGGTTGCTCACCGCTTCAACATAGATCGCCTTCGTATCCGGGAAAATGCTTTTTTCAAAGCTTTCGGGGTCGTCGGCATCCTCGACAAAATCGACCGTAACGCCGAAATCGGGCAGGATTTTATCAAAAGCATCGACCGAGCCGCCGTAAAGGCGGGCCGTGCTCAGAATTCTTCCATTTTTTCCGGCCGCATTCAACAGGGAATAGGTAACCGCGGCCATTCCGGAACCGAGCGCGATGGCGCCGGCCGCCCCGTCAAGGAGCGCGGCCCGTTCTTCCAGCACGGCGACCGTCGGGTTGCTCAGCCTGGTATAAATCGGGTCCGGGTCCGTGAAGGAAAACAATCGGCCCGCCCTCTCCGTATTGCCAAGCTCGAAGGCGGTCGATTGATAAATCGGCACGGAAACGGCTTCGTTATGCTCCGATGAGCGGTACCCACCCCTTACCTTGAGTGTGTCAAACTTGAAGTTCGATTTTGACATTGGTCCTGCATCCCCTATCCATAATCTAATCTGTGAAGAAGAATTTGTTTTCCGGTAAGGCTGCCAGACCGGAAATTCCCCCGGAAGAAATCCAAAAGAGGCATACGGATAACAAAAATTATCCGTATGCCTCTAGTTGACTGGTCAGCATAAAACAGCGTATTGCGTATCAGTATGTTCTACATGTTCTACCCATATGCTTTTACCGTGTGAACTTCCAACTTAATGTTTTAAATATTATAATATCACCGCAGGTCGTTGTCAACAGATAAATTATAGCAATAATATGTTATTACTATGATTTCGGAGCCGCGGAGCGCGTGGTTCGTCCGGGCCGCAGCATACATTCGCGCCGTCCCCGCCCGATCCCCCGGTACCGTATGCCGTCTATATTTCCATTTGCGCTTGCCATGACCCTGCGGGATAGAGTATGATAAAAACAAAACCCCCCGGCGGAGTCTGCCGGTGGAAATTCGGAAAGGAATGGAAATGAAATGGCGGAACGGACAAGAGCGCCTTTTCGTGCGGATGTCGTGGGGAGCTTCCTGCGGCCGGCCGAAGTAAAAAAGGCCAGGGAGCAATTGGAACGCAATGAGATCGGCGCGGCGGAACTGAAGCAAGTGGAAGACAAGGCCATCCGGGCGCTGGTCGCGAAAGAAAAAGAAGCGGGTCTGCAGGCGGTGACGGACGGGGAATTCCGGCGGCGTTACTGGCACCTGGATTTCCTCGCGGCCCTGAAGGGGGTCCGGGAAGTCAAAGCCGAGCATTGGTCGGTCGCTTTCCGGGGGCGCCAGCCAAAAGGCGCGACGGTGGAGATCGTCGGCAAAGTCGATTTTGAAAATCACCCGTTTGTCGAGCATTTCCGGTACCTGCGCTCCGTCGCCGGCGGTACGCTCTGCAAGATGACGATCCCTTCCCCTTCCATGCTCCACCTGATCTGCTGCGTGCGCCCGGAACAGTATCAGCCGATCCCGGAGTATGAGGACCCGCGCCGGCTGTACCGCGATATCGCCCTCGCCTACCAGAAAGCGGTCCGCGCGTTTTACGGCGCCGGCTGCCGTTATCTGCAGTTCGACGATACCTCGTGGGGCGAGTTCTGCGACCGGCAGAAGCGGGAGACTTACGCGGCGCGCGGGCTGAATCTGGATGAGATTGAAAAAGAATACGTCAGGATGATCAACCTCGCTCTGGAAGCCAAGCCGAAGGATATGGTGATTACCATGCATATCTGCCGCGGGAACTTCCGTTCCACCTGGTTTTCTTCCGGCGGATATGAGCCCGTGGCGGAGACCCTGTTCGCTAATTGCCATGTGGACGGCTTTTTCCTGGAATACGATTCCGACCGTGCGGGCGGTTTCGAGCCGCTGCGGTATATCCGGGATCAGCAGGTCGTGCTCGGCCTGATCACATCCAAATTCCCGAAGCTTGAAAACAAAGACGAGATTAAAACGAAGATCGAGGAAGCTTCCCGGTATGTGAAGCCCAACCAGCTCTGCCTGAGCCCGCAGTGCGGATTTTCTTCCACGGAAGAGGGCAACATCATGACGGAAGAACAGCAGTGGGCCAAAGTCCGCCTGGTCCGGGAGATCGCGAAAGAAGTCTGGGGGTAACAGCGCCGGCTCCGGGAAGAACCGGCCGGATGAGCGAAAAGGGGGATTTTTATGCCAGATACGCCGACTCCCCACAACGAAGCCAAAGCGGGGGAGATTGCGAAAACCGTGCTGATGCCCGGCGATCCTCTGAGGGCAAAATATATCGCGGAGCATTATTTACAGGACCCTGTCTGCTTTAACCGGGTCCGGAACATGCTCGGGTATACCGGCACTTACGGGGGCAAAAAGGTGTCCGTCATGGGCGGCGGTATGGGGATGCCGTCCGTCGGGATTTATACCTATGAGCTTTACCACTTTTACGGCGTGGAACAGATCATCCGCATCGGCTCCGCGGGAGGGATAGCGGACGGAATCCATGTCCGCGACCTGATCGCCGCTCTCGGCGCGTGCACCGATTCCAATTACGCGGCGCAGTACCGTCTGCCGGGAACGTTTGCGCCGACGGCGGATTACGGCCTTTTGAGCCGCGCCGTGCGCGCCGCGGAGGAAAACGGGATTCATCCGGCCGTCGGGAACATCCTGTCTTCCGACGTCTTTTACGGCGACAACCCGGACGCGCTTTCCCAGTGGAAAAAGATGGGCGTCCTCGCGGTCGAGATGGAAGCGGCGGCGTTCTATATGAACGCGGCGCGGTGCGGAAAAAAGGCGCTCTGCCTGCTCACCGTCTCGGACTGCCCCTTTACCGGGGAGAGCCTTTCGGCGGAAGAGCGGGAAACCGGCTTTACGCGGATGATGGAAATCGCCCTGAAACTTGTATGAATCCGGGGCTTTTCAGGAAGGCGGTGACGGAAGATGTTCAACGAGAAACGTCTGGTGGAAGAGGCGATCCGGGCGAGAAAGTTTGCCTACGCGCCGTATTCCCATTTTGCCGTGGGGGCGGCGCTTCTTACGGAAAATGGGAAGATTTTCAGCGGATGCAATATTGAGTCCGCGGCCTTTACCCCGGGCAGCTGCGCGGAACGGACTGCTTTTTTCAAGGCGGTCAGCGAGGGCGAGCGCGCGTTCCGGGCCATCGCCATTGCCGGCGGGAAGGAGGACGGACCGGTACGCGGGGTCTGCCCGCCGTGCGGCGTCTGCCGGCAGGTGATGATGGAGTTCTGCCGGCCGGAAACGTTCACCATCCTTCTGGCCGAGGGCGCCGGGAAATGGCAGAGCTTTACGCTGGAACAGCTTTTTCCGCTCGGCTTCGGGCCGTGCAGTCTCAAGGGGTGAACGGAAAGCGGAAAACCGCTTTGGGGGAATGCAGATGCGAATGTATGACATTATTGAAAAGAAAAGACGGGGGAAGCCGCTGACCCGGGAAGAAATCGGGTTCTTTGTGAACGGCTGCGTCGCGGGAAAGATCCCGGACTACCAGGTTTCCGCCCTGCTGATGGCGATCTGCCTGCGGGAGATGGATGATCGGGAAACCGCGGACCTGACGGCCTGCATGGCGGATTCCGGCGAACGGGTGGACCTTTCTTCCATTCCGGGCGTCAAGGTGGACAAACACAGCACGGGCGGCGTCGGGGACAAAACGACGCTGATCGTTTCTCCGGTCGCGGCTTCGCTCGGCGTGCGCGTGGCGAAGATGAGCGGCCGCGGTCTGGGCTACACGGGCGGAACCATCGACAAGCTGGAGTCCATCCCCGGGATGAGGACTTCCATCGGCAGGGAGCGCTTTCTGGAGATCGTGCGAAGGGTCGGCTTCAGCATCATCAGCCAGTCCGGGAACCTTGCCCCGGCGGATAAAAAGCTTTATGCCCTGCGCGACGTGACCGCGACGGTGGAGAGCATCCCGCTCATCGCTTCCAGCATCATGAGCAAGAAAATCGCCGCGGGTTCCGACTGTATCCTTCTGGACGTAAAGACCGGAAGCGGAGCCTTTATGAAAACGGCGGACGATGCCGTCCGGCTTGCGCGGACCATGGTGTCCATCGGGGAAAATGCGGGCCGGAAAACGGTGGCGCTCGTGACGGATATGAACGAGCCGCTGGGAATGGCGATCGGGAATTCGCTGGAGGTTGCGGAAGCCTGCCGCACGCTGAAAGGAAAGGGACCGAAGGACCTGACCGGCCTCTGCGTGGAACTTGCGGCCCATATGCTGTCTCTTGCGGGCAGGGGAGACCTGGAAAGCTGCCGTACCGCGGCGCGCGGTGCCCTTGCGGACGGTTCCGCCTTTGCAAAGCTGAAAGAGATGGTTGAGGCGCAGGGCGGCGACGTTTCCGTCCTGGACGACCCGAAGCGGTTCCCGAAGGCAAAGGCGTGCCTCGACATCGCGGCTTCCACGTCCGGATACCTGTATGCCATGGACGCCGGACAGTGGGGCGTCGCTTCCATGCAGTTGGGGGCGGGCAGGAGAACGAAGGATGACGGCATCGACGGCAACGCCGGGATCGTCCTGCACAAAAAGACCGGCGATTTCGTCAATGCCGGAGAGCCGTTCGCGACCCTGTACGCTTCTTCCGAGGACCTGTGCCGGGAAGCGGAACGCACCTTGCTGCGGGCGGTCGAGGTCCGCGAGGAAAAACCGGCCCGCAGGCCGCTCGTTTTTGCCCGGGTCACGAAAGACGGGGTTTGGAAACCCTGATTCCGCCTTTTCATTCACGGAGTCGGAAGGGATGCAGATGGAAATTTACAGGCGCTGCTATAAAAAATACGGCTTTCCCTTTCTCGCGGCGGCTCTGTGTGTTCTGCTGGAGGCGCTGTGCGACCTGATGCAGCCGACGATCATGGCCGACATCATCGACCGCGGCGTAAAAAACAGGCAGATCCCGGTCATTTTGCACTTCGGGGTGCAGATGCTTGTGATCACCTTCCTTGGCGCGCTGTTTGCGACCGCGAGGAATATCCTTTCCAGCCGGGTGTCGCAGAGCTTCGGCGCCGACCTCCGGTTCGACGTGTTCCGGAAAATCATGCGCCTTTCGGAATCCGCTCCGGATCCCATCGACAGCGGCTCGCTCATCACCCGCGTGACGAACGACACCGCGCAGGTTACCCAGTTCGTAAACGGGATGATGCGGATTTTCTTCAAGGCACCGGTCACCTGCCTCGGCAGCATCGTTCTGGCGGTGATGCTGAGTCCCCGCCTGAGCCTCGTGCTGTTTGCCGTGGTGTTCCTCGTTTCGGCCCTGATCGTCGCCAGCATGAAGCTGAGTTACAGCCGCTTTGCAAAAGTCCAGAGCGCGGTGGACAAAGTCAACCGGACCGTCCAGGAGTATCTGCTCGGGGTCAGGCTCGTCAAGGCCTTCGGCCGGTACGGAGACGAGAAGAAAAAATTCGACGGGGTGAACCGGAACGTCGCGGAAAGAAGCGTGGCCTCGCAGATGGTCATCGTGATCTTTTCCCCGCTGATGTCCCTCGCGGTCAGCCTCGGCATAGCCGCCTCGCTCTTTTTCGGCAGCGTCCTGTTCCGCGCGGGCCAAATCGACGTCGGAAGGATCGCCGCCTACATCAACTACATGACGCAGATTCTGGCGTCCCTGATCATGATTACGAACATTTTCAATACGTTTGTGAGAACCAAGGCCTCCAATGAGCGGATTCTGCAGGTCCTGCGCGGGGAAGAAGATTCCGGGGGAAGCCTGCGCGCCTTCCGGGACCATTCCGGGCGGCTTTCCTTCCGGAATGTCACCTTCGCCTATCCGAGCGGGAGCGGGACGCCCGCCGTCCGAAACCTGTCCTTTTCGCTGGACCCGGGCGAAACGCTGGCGGTGATCGGCCCGACCGGCTCCGGCAAATCTACGGTCGCCTGGCTCTGCCTGCATTTTTACGAGGCAAAGGAAGGCGCGGTGCTTTATAACGGCACGAATGTCAACGACCTCGATACCAAAGTCTTGCGGGAGCAGATCGCGCTGGCTCCGCAGAAAAGCATGCTGTTTTCCGGCACCGTCTTCGAAAATATCGCGCTGGGCAGGCCGGGCGCGTCGGAGAGGGAAGTCGTCGAGGCCGCCGAAATCGCACAGGCGGACGGTTTCATCCGGGAAATGCCGGAAGGCTACAACAGCATCCTGGGGCAGGGAGGCGTCAACCTTTCCGGCGGGCAGAAGCAGCGGATTTCCATCGCGCGGGCTTTGGTCCGGAATTCCCCGGTCCTGATTCTGGACGACTGCACCAGCGCCCTGGACTCCGTGACCGAGGCGAAGGTGCGGCGCGGCCTGAAAGCGGCGGGAAACGGAAAGTCCGTGATCCTGATTACGCAGAAAGCGGGGACGGCGATGGCGGCCGATCAGATACTGGTCCTGGATGACGGCGCGCGTGCGGGCTACGGCAGCCACCGGGAGTTGCTTCGAACCTGCGCGGTTTACCGGGAAATCTACGAGTCGCAGATCGGGACCCTGCGTCCGGAGGCGGAACCCTATGGCGGATAGAAACGAAGCGTACCGGAATATGCCGCGGCTCGGCAGGGGCGGCCGGGCCCGCTTCAAGCCGACCGAAAAGCCGAAGAACGCGAAAGGAACCCTCATCCGGCTGATCCGGATCTTCATGGGGCGGCGCGGGCCGCTGCTGGCGGCCGCCGCCCTGACCGTGCTGTCTGCCGGAGTGTCGCTCCTGACCCCGTGGCTGATCGGCCGGGCGGTGAACACCTTCCACATTGGAAAGAACATCGTCGACACGTCCCTGCTTGCGAAAATCCTGTTTTCTCTGGCCGCATGCTATCTGACGGTCTGGGTGGTCGATACGGTGAGCGGCGCCCTGATGGCCCGCGTGAGCCAGAATCTGGTGAAGCAGATCCGGACGCAAGTGTATGCAAAGCTCCAGAAGCTGCCGCTCGGCTTTTACGACACGCATCCGAACGGCGACATCATGAGCCGGATCACGAACGATGCGGACAATATCAGCAGCACCGTCAGCCAGACGACCACGCAGCTGATTTCCAGCGTCTTTTCCATCGCCGGCTCCACGGTGATGATGCTGCTGCTCAGCCCGGTCCTGACCCTGGTCGCGATGATATCCGTTCCGCTGTTTGCCCTGCTGACGAAGCTGATCGCCGGCAAGAGCCGGAGCTATTTTCTGAGCCAGCAGCGCGAGCTGGGCTCGCTGAGCGGTGTGGTTGAGGAGAATATCGAGGGGCTGCGGATGGTGAAGGCCTTCAACCTTCAGGACAAAGTGCTTTCCGACTTCAGGACCGTGAATTCCGAGATGCGGGACAATTCCATCCGGGCGCAGATCTGGTCGGGGCTGATGATGCCGTTCATGAATGTGATTAATAACCTCAGCTACGCCCTGCTCGCCTGTATCGGCGGGGTTCTCTCCGTAAACGGGGCCGTCACCGTCGGCGTCGTGGTCAGCTTTCTCGCCTATTCCAAGCAGTTCGGGCAGCCGCTGAACGGCATCGCCGGGATGTTCAATTCCATCCAGTCCGCTTTGGCCGGCGCCGAACGGATTTTTGAGATTCTGGACGAAACGGAAGAGCTGCCGGACCGCGCGGATGCCGTCCCGCTGGCGCGGCCGAAGGGCAAGGTCGAGTTCCGGGACGTCTCGTTTTCGTATGGCGGCGGCAAGCCGGTTCTACGCCATGTCGGCTTTCTGGTGCGGCCGGGGGAAGTCGTCGCCCTTGTGGGGGAGACCGGCGCCGGGAAGACCACGATCGTCAACCTCCTGACGCGGTTTTATGAAGCGAGCGAAGGGGAAATCCTTCTGGACGATGTCGATATCACCCGGATGCGGCGGAGCGATCTGCGGAACTGCTTTTCCATCGTCCTTCAGGACGCCTGCCTGTTTACGGGGACCATAGCGGATAACATTCGCTATTCGAGGCCGGATGCTTCCGCCCGGGAAGTGGAGAAAGCGGCGAAGCTGGCGCGGGCCGACTCCTTTATTGAAAGGCTGCCGCGGAAATACGATACGCCCGTTTCCGGCGACGCCGATACCCTGAGCCAGGGCCAGCGGCAGCTGCTTTCCATCGCCCGCGCCTTTTTGTGCGACGCGCCCATTTTGATCCTGGACGAGGCGACCAGCAGCGTCGATACCCGGACGGAGAGGGAAATCCAGAAGGCGATGCTGGCTCTGATGAAGAACCGCACCAGCTTTTTCATCGCGCACCGCCTTTCCACCAT
Source organism: Oscillospiraceae bacterium (assembly GCA_022650455.1). Taxonomy (GTDB): domain Bacteria; phylum Bacillota; class Clostridia; order Oscillospirales; family Acutalibacteraceae; genus Thermocaproicibacter. Next base: position 36,853 of record JALCPO010000008.1, on the reverse strand, counting down.
CCGCGGCGCCGACCGGATCTTCGTGATCGGGGACGGCCGGGTTCTGGAAAGCGGGACGCATCGGGAACTGATGGAGCGGAAGGGCCCGTATTATCGGATGGTGGTCAGCCAGACGGGGCAGGGTGCGTCGGAGCCTTTGTCTCCGGGCTGAGGCCGCGGCGGCCTCGGGAAACGCGGTCAGGCCGGTTTGGGCGGTACGGCGCTCAATAACAATAATAATTATTGTTATCAAAATTGTACAAAATCTTATTGAATCACCGGTTTGAAATCTGCGTTTTTTGTGTGGATTTGTCAGGAAAAGGAGAGTATACTGGGGGCAGAAAGAAACCCGGACAAAGAAATCGCGGAACGGGCAGCTTGGCGGCCCGGTGAAAGTGAGGCGGCAGGCGTGAAGTTGGTGTTGGTGCGTCACGGGGAAAGCGAATGGAACCGGAAGAATCTTTTTACAGGCTGGACGGATGTGGACCTTTCCGAAAGCGGGTTCGCGGAGGCAAAAGACGCCGGAGCGCTCCTGAAGCAGGACGGGTTCGATTTTGACCTTTGTTTCACCTCTTACCTGAAGCGGGCGATCCGGACTTTGAATCTGATCCTGGAGCAGCTCGACCGGGAATGGCTGCCGATCGTCAAAACGTGGAAGCTGAACGAGCGCCATTACGGCGCGCTTCAGGGCCTGAACAAGTCGGAAACCGCGGAGCGGTTCGGTGCCGGGCAGGTGAAGATCTGGAGAAGGTCCTACGGCGTCCGCCCGCCCGCGTTAGGAGAAGACGATCCCCGCAGCCCGAAGCTGCAGGAGCAGTACCGGAACGTGCCGCCGTCGCAGCTTCCGCTGTGCGAAAGCCTGCAGGACACGATCGCCCGCGTGGTCCCGTATTACGAGAAAGTAATCAAGGCGGAGATGCACGGGGGAAAGCGCGTCCTGATCGCGGCGCACGGCAATTCCATCCGCGCGCTGGTCAAGCACCTGGAAAATCTTTCGGAAACCGAGATCGTCGGCGTGAATATCCCTACGGGAATCCCGCTGGTGTATGAGTTCGATGAACAGTGGAACGTCGCGCGGAAGTATTTCCTGGGCGATCCGGACCGGATCCGGGCGAAAATCGAAAGCGTGTCCCATCAGGGAGATGCCGCGCCGACCGCTTAAAATGCCGAATCATGGGGATCCGTATCCCCATTCCATCCATAATTTAACATAGGAGATGAAAGAAATGGCAGCTTTTGCAAATCCGTTTCAGGAGAAAAACGACCGCAAACTTTCCACGGCGGAATTGATCCAGGCGCTTCGCGTGGACATCGCCGGAGAGCTGGAAGCCATCTATCTTTACGACGCGCATGTCCGCGCGACGGACAACGAGATGGCGAAAAAAGTGCTGGCGGACATCCGCGACGAGGAAAGGGCCCATGTTGGGGAGCTGACGACGCTGCTCCGGAAGCTCGACCCGAAAGAGGCGGACCTCTTTGCTTCCGGCGAGGCGGAAGTGCGGGAGATGCTCGGCGACGACAAGGGCGCGGCCCCGGCGGAGGGGACGGCCACGGTAGGCAGTTTGATCGATCATTCGTAAAAAAGGAGGAAACGGAAATGAGCTATTTGTCCAGAGAAGTTTCCCCACTGCCCGGAAAACTGTGGGAACAGATTGACGGTACCGTCGTGAAGACGGCGCGCCGCGTTTTGACGGGAAGACGTTTTCTTCCCGTGTTCGGCCCACTCGGCATCGGTGTTTCGCAGGTGGCGGTGGATCGCGCGGGGCAGACGGACGAAGCCGAGGCAGACGGGCTGCTCGTCACAAAGGGCAGGCGGTATGTGGAACTTCCCACCGTGTACGCCGATTTTACCCTCCTGGCGAAGGATCTCGAGAGCTCTGCCGCTTCGGGCCTGCCGCTGGACCTTTCCAACGCGGCTGCGGCGGCGGAAGCGTGCGCGCTGAAGGAAGACCGGCTGATTTTCTTCGGGAGTGCCGAAAACGGATACGAGGGGCTGCTGACCGCGCAGGGCGTGGGCAAGGTTGCGAAAGGCGACTGGGGTTCCGGCGAAAACGCCTATGCCGATGTCGCGGCGGCGGTCGAGTCCCTGGTTGAGAAGAACGTCTACGGTTCCTATACTCTGGCGGTGAGCCCGGACCTCTATGGGAAGCTGCAGAGAATTCAGCCCGGGACCGGTGTGCTGGAAGCCGACCGGATCGCAAAGCTGCTGGACGGGCGGCTTTACCGGACCCCGGTTCTGGGGAAGGACAAAGCCGTGCTCGTCGGCGCCGAGGGACGGTATGTGGACCTTGCCGTCGGCCAGGACATCGCGACGGCGTATTTGGAGCAGAAGGACCTGAACCACAGGCTGCGTGTTCTGGAAACCGTTCTTCTGCGCATCAAGAGCAAAGAGGCAATTGTTGTTTTTGAGTAAAACTTAAGCCGGATGCCGGCGGATCGTTAAGCCGGAAAAAATAATTTTTTATAAGGAGCTGTTCAGAATGCCGAATGTGGATTTTTTCCGTTGCGAAAGATGCGGGAACATTGTCGCTTTGATTAAAAAGGGCGGCGGGGTCTTGTCCTGCTGCGGCCAGGCCATGACAAAGCTTGTGGCGAATTCGACCGACGCGGCAAAAGAAAAGCATGTGCCGGTTGTCACCAAAGAGGGCGGCAAGCTGAAAGTTGCGGTCGGAGCAACGCTTCACCCGATGACGGAAGAGCATTATATCGAGTGGATTGCGCTGGTTTCCGGCAGCAGGCTGGAATTTGCATACTTAAAGCCCGGCGAGGCACCGAAGGCTGAGTTCGCCGGCGCGGAATCCGGAACGGTTTATGCTTACTGCAATCTCCACGGTCTTTGGAAAGCCGATTTTTAATACGGCAGAAGCCCGCCCTGCGGGGGATCAATTCCATACTGAAAACATGGAGATTTCCGGCAGTCTGGGTCCGCTTTCCGCGTTATGCGGGGGCGGACCTTTTTTGCCCTTCGGTTCCGATAAATGGAAATAATTTTATGGATAAAGCTGAGCATATTTTACATATAGTATATTGATTTCGGCCCGTTTCCGCAAGGAACCCCCGTTCCGATGGAAACTCCCTTCCCTTGCATTTTTTTCCGTTTTGTCATAAACTTTTTATTACAGCAATTTCGTATTGAGGGGGAATCGGCAAAGATGAAATTTTTCTGTGTCCTGATCGGCTATTTCTGCGGATGCTTTTTGACCGCGGAGGCTGTGGCGCGCGGTAAGACGGGCAAAAGCGCCTGCACCATCGGTTCAAAAAATCCGGGTATGGCGAATATCATTTCCCTCTTCGGGGTGAAATGGGGCGCCGTCACCCTGTTCGGAGATATTTTCAAGACGATCCTGCCGTGTATGCTTTGCCGGTATGTCTGGTTTCCGACCCTTGGGAAGGTCACGATCCTTTATACCGGAATCGGGGTGGCGCTGGGGCACGCCTTCCCGTTTTGGAACAGGTTCCGCGGCGGCAGAAGCGTCGCGGTCACCTGCACCTATCTTGTCCTGTTTCTGCCGCCCGCGGGGCTTGCCGCGGATGCGGCCGGGCTTTGCGTTTTATTGGTGACGGGATATCCGGCTGTCGGCGCTCTGGCGATTCCCGTCCTGTACCTGCTGCCCGCGTTTCAGATGGGCGGAGCGGAAGCGGGAAGTGTCGCCGTGGCGGGGACGGCCCTGATGTTTTTCCTTCACCGCGATTCTCTGCGGAGAATCGCGCATGGAGCGGAGCCGAAAACCAATTTGCCGGCCAAATTGAAAAAATTCTGACTGCGGCCGGCTTGTTTCCGGGAACAAGCCGGCGTTCCATGCCAAAAGTGCCGATGCGTCCGCATTTTGGTGTATAAAATGCTTGTATTTATACTCTGAATGGATTATAATGAAGCATCAAAAAAAGAGCGGATTTTCCAAGACGGCTCGGAAGCAGGAAGGTGTCCGAAGTGAAACAGCTGAATACGAGCGACTGGATCGTTCTGAACAACATCATCTACAAAATCTACACGACGGAAGATTTCCGCGCCATGCGCATCGGGCTGCTGGAGCAGCTTAAAATGGTGCTGGATTTCGACAGCGCCGACTTTTTCCTGTCCGGCGGCGGGGACAAACCGGGCCTCGTCGACCCGGTTACCTACAACTGCGACGGCGTTTACCCCCAGATGTACGACGAGCTGGATTACAGCCGGGGCATCATGTACAGCGGAAAAAGCATTGTTTACCGGGAAACGGACATCATCAGTGACGAGAAGCGCATGCGGACCGAGTACTACAAAAGGGTGTACAGCCCGAACAACTGGCATTTTTCCCTGCAGGTGATTCTCGCGCGGGAGAAGGAGTTCCTCGGCGTCATTACGTTTTACCGCTCCATTGGGAAAGACAACTTCCTCTACGACGACATCTTTCTGATGGACCTGCTCAAGGATCATCTTTCCTACCGGCTGTATCGGGAACGGCGAAATACTTTTTCCAAAAAGCTGACGGTCGCGCAGGCGGCGGCGCAGTTTGAACTGACCAAACGGGAAGAGACTGTCCTCGGCCTGCTTATGGCGGGGATGGACAACGCCGCCGTCTGCAAAAAGCTTGTCATCAGCGTCAATACGCTCAAAAAGCACATCCTGAATATTTACCGGAAACTGGGGATCCGGAGCCGCATTCAGATGTATCAAATGATCCGTGATTCGGACCGGGATACTCCTTTTAGGGAATAAGACTATTTCGGAGTGGAAGAAATTTCGCACTTGCGTTGCATTGCTTTTTCCGTTCCAAGTGTGTACTATGGTTGTTAAGCAAAGCAAAGGGGCTGTTTCCTTCGGCAAGAGGGAAACCGCCCCTTTGCTTTTTGTTTGTCAGTTCGGCCCTTTCCCTTCGCGGGTTCGGCCGTAAGGAGGTAAATTCAAGATGAAAGAACTGGTCCTGATCATTCGCCCGGAGATGCTGGAAGAACTGAAGGAGATTCTGGACGAGGTACATTGCGGCGGCATGACGATCTCAAGCGTGATGGGCTGCGGCACCCAGAAAGGTGTTGTGGAAAACAAGGTGAACCAGATACGGGGGTTTAAAATAAACATCAATCTGCTGCCGAAAATATGTGCCCAGGTCGTGGTGGAGGACGATGTCGTCGAGCGCATTATCTCCAGCGTGCGGGAGCGCGTGGCGAGCGGCCGCGTCGGCGACGGGAAAATCTTCATTCGCAGCATCGAGGACGCCGTGCGGATCCGCACCGGGGAACGCGGCTCCAAAGCGCTGTAGGGGGCGATATGGTTGAGCAAACATGCTTTGGTTCAAATTCAGAAGATCAATAAATTTTACGGCTCCAACCATGTGGTCCGCGACCTCACGCTGGACGTGCGGGAAGGGGAGTTCCTCACCATCCTCGGTTCCTCGGGCTGCGGCAAGACGACGACCCTGCGCATGGTGGCGGGATTCGAACAGCCGACGGACGGCAAAATCTTTGTGGGCGGAGTGGATATGGCGGAAAAAGAGCCTTACGAGCGCGACGTCAACACGGTCTTTCAAAGTTACGCCCTGTTTCCGCACATGTCGGTTTTCGGCAATATCGCCTATGGGCTCAGGATGAAACGGATTCCGAAGAAGGAGATCCGGAAACGGGTCATGGATATTCTGGACCTGGTGCAGCTCGGTGGCTTTGAGCGGCGGATGCCGGCGCAGCTTTCCGGCGGGCAGAAACAGCGTGTCGCCATCGCGCGGGCGCTCATCAACCGCCCGAAGGTGCTGCTGCTGGATGAGCCGCTCAGCGCGCTCGACCTCAAGCTGCGCAAGCAGATGCAGCTTGAGCTCAAGCGCCTTCAGCGCAAGCTGGACATTACCTTCATTTATGTGACGCACGACCAGGAGGAGGCCCTTTCCATGAGCGACCGCATCGCCGTCATGCACGACGGCATGCTGGAGCAGGTGGGCGTCCCGAAAGAGATCTATGAGGCGCCGGCGTCGAAATTTGTGGCGACGTTCATCGGGGAAACGAATCTGTTTGAAGGAATGGTCAGTGCTGTGGACGGCGATGCCGTATCGGTGGCGGTGGAGTCCGGTACCATCTGCGGTCGCGCGGAAGGCTTCCAGAAGGGCGAAGTGGTCGCGGTTTCCGTGCGGCCGGAGCGCATGCGGTATTCGACCTCTCCGGTGAAAGGCTTTACCATTCAGGGCGTCGTCCGGGAGCAGATCTATGTCGGGTCGGTGCTCAAATCCATCGTCGTGCTGCCGAACGGGCACGAGATCAAGCTGGAGCGCCTTGCCGGCGACGTGCTGCCGATGGACGGCCCCGTTTACCTTTCCTGGCAGCCGCAGGACGCACGGCTGATCCACCCGCGCGACCAGGAAGTTTACCATGCGGTCGAGACGGCCGTGATGGAATAGGGGGAAACAGAGATGTCGAAGCATAAATTCCGGGCTTCCACGCTTCCGGTTCTGGCGACGGTGGGGCCGGTCTCCCTGTGGCTCGCGTTTTTCGTTGCGATCCCGCTGCTCTATGTGCTCGTCATGAGCTTCTGCAGCATCGATGAAAATTACAACGTCGTTTTCCAGTTCACGCTGGCCAATTACCGGAACCTGCTGGACGTCAATTATCTGCAGATTTATGTGCAGTCCATCCTGATCGCCTTTTTTGCGACGGCCTTCTGCCTTGTGCTGGGCTATCCGTTTGCGTTCCTCATCTCCCGCACCTTTCAAAGCAGAAAGACGATCCTGTACATGATGGTCATCATCCCGTTCTGGACCAATTCCCTGATCCGCATCTACGGCTGGCGGACTTTTCTGGGGGCCAGCGGCTGGCTGAACCGGGCGCTGACGGCGCTGCACCTGATCGACAGCCCGGTGGAGTTCCTGTTCAACCGGGGCGCGACGGTTCTCGGCATGGCATATGTGCTGTTCCCGTTCATGGTGCTTCCGCTGTACACGGCCATTGAGAAACTGGACCAGTCGCAGCTGGAAGTTTCGGCGGACCTCGGCGCCCGCGGAGGGGCCACCTTCTTCAACGTGGTGCTGCCGCAGACGGTAAGCGGCGTCTTTTCCGGCTGCATCATGGTGTTCATCCCGAGCCTCGGTTACTTTTACGTCGCTGACATTCTGGGCGGAGGCAACTCGGACGTGATTGGCAATCTGATCGAACGGCAGTTTCAGAGCGGCAACAACTGGCCGCTCGGTGCGGCCCTCTCCATTATCCTGATCGCCGTCACGCTGCTTCTGGTAAAGCTGTACCAGAAATGCGGCGGCGACATGCAGAGCCTGGGGGTGTAAGCAAAATGCGCAGAAAAAAATCGGAGCGGCTGCGGAGGCGCGCGGGCGCCGTCTATTGCGGCCTGATCTATGCCTTCCTGTTTTTGCCCATCGTTGTCATCGTCGTCAACTCCTTTAACGCCACGGAGTCGAAGCCGTACCTGTCGTGGAAAGGCTTCACCTTCGACTGGTACGGCAGGCTCCTGCAGAACGCGGCGCTGCTGGATTCCTTCCGGAATACGCTCCTTCTCGCGGCCGTCAGCACCATCCTTTCCACCATCATCGGCACCATCGCCGCCGTAGGAATGTTCAAGTACCGGTTCCGCGGAAAAAGCGTCATCGACGCCCTGCTGTACATCCCGGTCGTCATTCCGGAGATCGTCCTCGGCATCGCGCTTCTGACGCTGTTTGCAACGGTGAACATTCCGCGCGGCATGCTTTCGCTGGTGCTCGCGCATGTGACGTTCTGCATTCCCTTCGTCATCTTCAACGTGCGCGCCCGGCTCGACGGGTACGACCAATCCATAGAGGAAGCCTCGATGGACCTCGGCGTGGGACGCCTCAAGACCTTCTTCCACATTACCCTTCCGGTTCTGGCCCCGGGCATCGGCGGCGGCGCGCTGCTGGCGTTCACCCTTTCCATCGACGACGTGATCGTCAGCTATTTTACGAACGGCCAGACGAAAACTTTTCCTCTGAAGGTCATGGAAAGCATCAAAAGCGGCGTCGCGCCGGATGTGAACGCGCTGTCGACACTGATCCTCGTCTTTACCGTTCTTCTCGTTGTCCTGACGCAGAGCGGTTTGATTCGCCGCCTGCGGCGCAAGAGATAGGCGCTTGTCCAGGCTCCTTGTAAGCAAACTCACAACTTACCATAATCATCCGGAAAAAGGAGAGATCAAAGATGAAAAAGAAACAGATGATCGGCGCCCTTTTGGCGCTTTCCGTCCTGCTCGGGTCCATGACCGCCTGCGGCGGCAAAATTTCCACCACCGGGGGCGGTTCCGCCTCGACGGGCGGCACGTCCGCGGCAGCCGGCAAAGGGGGGCTGAATCTCTACGTCTGGACGGAATACGTCCCGGATTCCGTAATCCAGAATTTTGAGAAGCAGACGGGCATTCAGGTGAATGTCTCCACCTACTCCACCAACGAGGATATGCTGGCGAAGGTAAAATCCGAAAGCGAGGGCGCGTTCGACATCGTGCAGCCCAGCGACTATATGGTGGAGCAGATGATCAAGCAGGGCATGCTTCAGAAGCTCGACCAGTCGAAGCTGACGAACCTCAAAAACATTTCCTCCGTATTTCTGGACCAGTCCTACGACCCGGGCAACCAGTATTCCGTGCCGTATCTCGGCGGCGTGGCGGGAATCGCCGTCAATACGTCCAAAATCAAGGATCAGATTACAAGCTATGCGGACCTGTTCAATCCAAAATATAAAAAGAGCATCGTCGCGCTGGACGATTACCGCGCCGTCCTCGGCATGGCGGCGAGAAGCCTCGGCATGAGCATGAACGAGACCGACGGCGCCAAAATCGCGCAGATCAGGACGCAGGCCCTGAAGCTCAAGGACAACATCAAGCTGTACGACAGCGACAGCCCGAAATCCGCGCTGATCGCCGGAGACTGCAGCCTCGGCTTCTGCTGGAGCGGCGAGATCGCCCTCGCCATCAAGGAAAACCCGGCGATCAAAATCGTGTTCCCGAAGGAAGGGGCCTATGTGTTCTTTGACAACTGGTGCATCACCAAGGGGGCCAAAAACGCCGCCAACGCCAACAAGTTTATCAACTACATGATGGACGCCCAGACCGCCAAGGCCGTTTCGGACGAATTCGCGTACCTGCAGCCGAACAAGGCCGCCGTTGAGCTTCTGGGCGGCAGCTACAAAAACAATCCCGCCGAAAACGTGCCGGAAGACGTCATTCAAAAGGGCGAGCATGTGAAAAACCTCGATACGGCGACGCTGGCAAAATACAACGCGATCTGGACCGAGCTGAAGAAATAATCGTCACAGGGCGGACTTTGCCCGCAGGGGTTCTGCTCTTACGGCCCCGCGGGCGGCCGCAGCCCGGAGAGGAGGAATCCGTTGGATGGAAATCAGAAAAATGTATCTTGACGGGGAATGGACCGAAGGAACTTCGGGAAAGGTCATCGACGTCGTCAATCCGGCGACGGGCAAGGTGTTCGACCAGGTCTGGGAGAGCAGCGTGGAAGACACGCGCCGGGCCGTCGCCGTGGCGAAACGGTCCTTTTACGAAACGCGCGAGTGGCGGGATATGGACTCCCAGAAGCGCGGCGACATCCTGCTGAAAATTGCGGACAAAATTGAGGAGCACGCGGCGGAGCTCGCCAGGCTGGACACGATGGACAACGGCAAACCCCTCCGCGAAGCCGAAGGCGACGTGGACGACGGCATCCATACCTTCCGCTATTACGCGGGCCTCATCAAGGCGCCGTACGGCGGGGTCTATGACGTCAACGCGAATTTCGGGCCCATGCATTCCTGCACCGTACGGGAGCCGGTGGGCGTCTGCGCGCAGATCACACCGTGGAACTACCCGTTCCTGATGTCCGTCTGGAAGCTCGCGCCCGCGCTGGCAGCGGGGAACAGCGTGGTGTTCAAGCCGAGCCCCAAGGCGCCGCTTTCCACCATCCGGCTGTTTGAGATTTTCGAGGAAGCCGGCCTGCCGCGCGGATGCGTCAACCTGCTTCAGGGGGACGCGGAGGTCGGCGCCGAAATGGGCCGGAACACGGACGTGGACATGGTTGCCTTTACCGGAAGCACGCGCGTGGGGCAGAGCCTGATGCGCGCGGCCGCCGGCAACGTCAAGAAGATCGGGCTGGAGCTGGGCGGCAAGTCCCCGAACGTCATCTTTGCCGACGCGGATCTGGACGGAGCCGTCGAGTGGGCCATGATCGGCATTTTCTTCAACCAGGGAGAAGTCTGCTCGGCCGGTTCGCGCATCATCATTGAAGAATCCGTCAGGGACGAGTTTGTGAAAAAACTGGCGGAACGGGCGAACGCCATGACAATCGGCAACGGCCTCGAAAACCCGGACATGGGTCCGCTGATCACGCAAAAGGACATGGAAAAGGTGCTGGGCTATATCCGGAGCGGCATTGAAGAGGGTGCCGCCCTCGTCTGCGGCGGGGAGCGCTACACCGAAAACGGCTGCGCGGACGGCTACTTCGTGCGCCCGACCATTTTCGACCGCTGCACGCCCGACATGAAGATCGTGCGCGAGGAAATTTTCGGCCCGGTCGTGACCGTGCAGACCTTTTGCACGGAAGCGGAAGCCGTCGCGCTGGCCAACGACACCGACTACGGCCTTGCGGGCGCCGTTTTCACGAGCGACGTTTCGCGCGCCGTGCGCGTGATCAAAGAGATCCGCGCCGGCATCACCTGGGTCAACTGCTACAACCCCACCTTCAACGAAGCGCCGTGGGGCGGCTACAAGCGCAGCGGCATCGGCCGCGAACTCGGCGTTCACGGTCTGGAAGAATATCAGGAGGTCAAGCAGATCAACCTGAATCTCGCCCCGGGCCCCGTGGGATGGTATCAGCATTAAGATGCTTCTATTCAAGCATACTTCCGTTTGAGCGATTGAAAAATTGGAAAAAACCGTTTGATTAAGAACCCTTTATGCTCTGTACTATACTTAAAAAGTACCATAGAAAGGAATCGGAGAGTAGAAAAACGGTGCCGCCGAGGAATTGCGGAAAACCGGCCGCGGGTCTATCATGGGAAGGAAGCAATGAAGCGATGGGGGATCGGTTCCCTGTCGCTTTTTCCATCCACCAAACTTTTAAGGAGATTTTATGATGAGTTACGAACAGGTAAGCAAGGACCTGGAACGGGTACTGGGGTATATCCATGCCGACGAAATATCCGACACGGAAAAAGACGCCATGACCAAAGAAACGCTGCACTATTTCGACCAGTATGTCAGTCCCGGCTGGCTGAAGTACCGCAAGTCCGTCTCCACCAATTCCGCCGTCCTGGAGTGGACGGACCACGACGCGGTCGTGGAGGGCCTGTACGGCGAAAACTTCATCGACTGCCTGGGCGGATTCGGCATCTATACCTGCGGGCACCGCAACCCGGAGATCCTGGACGCCGTCAAGGCGCAGCTCGAGCATCAGGCGCTGCATTCCCAGGAGCTTCTCGACCCGCTGCGCGGCTACCTTGCCAAAGCGCTGGCGGACATCACCCCCGGGGACCTGGAAAAATGCTTTTTCACGAACGGCGGCGCGGAAGCGGTGGAAATGGCGCTGAAGCTGGCGCGCATCGCGACGGGCGGCCGGTGGTATATCTCCACGGTGGGCGCGTTCCACGGCAAGAGCATGGGCGCCATCTCGGTCGGCGGGAAAAATACATACCGCATCCCTTACCTGCCGATGGTGCAGCAGGTGCAGCATGTGGAGTACGGCAACGCGGAAGACGCGCGCAAGGCCGTCCGCAACCTGCAGACCGTGGGCGAAAAGGTCGCCGCAGTCATCGTGGAGCCGATTCAGGGCGAGGCGGGCGTAATCGTTCCCCCCATGGGCTACCTGAAGGAGCTGCGCGCGATCTGCGACGAATACGGCGTCGCGCTGATCTTTGACGAAATACAGACCGGAATGGGGCGTACCGGAACCATGTGGCGCTGTGAGGTGGAAAACGTCACCCCGGACATCATGACGTTCGGCAAGGCGTTCGGCGGCGGCATCATGCCCATCACCGGCATCATCTGCCGCCCGCCCCTGTGGACGCAGGAGCTGATTGACAACCCGTGGCTGCTCGGCTCCCCGACGTTCGGGGGAAACCCGGTCTGCTGCTCCGCGGCGATCGCGACGATCAAGTATATGATCGACCACGATATTCCCGGGCAGGCGAAGCGAAAGGGCGCCGTTTTGAAAGCCGGCCTGCAGAAGCTGAAGGGGAAGTATCCGTCGGTCCTTGTGGACGTGCGGGGCGAAGGCCTGATGCTCGCGGTCGAATTTGTCCGCAGCGAGGTCGGCTATCAGGTCGCCAAAGGACTGTTCGCACGCGGGGTCCTGACGGCCGGCACGCTGAACAACAGCAAAAGCATCCGCTTTGAACCGCCTGCGGTCATTACGGAAGAGCAGATCGCCACGGTCCTTTCCCGTATGGACGGGGCTCTGGCCGATGCGAAGAAAAAATTCTCCCTGTAAAACATTGCAGGGGATTCTGATAAGGAGGCATTTTTGCCATGTTGCGGGAAGCATTGCCTGAAATCGTCACGGGGACGGTGCCGGGGCCGAAGGCCAAAGCCTTGATCGAACGCCGTGCAAAGGCGGTCCTCGGCGCGGTCCAATGCGGCTACCCCTGCGTGATCAGCCGCGGGGAAGGCGCCATGTTTGAAGATGTCGACGGAAACCGGTTCCTGGATTGGATCGGCGGCGTCGGCGTGCTGAACGTCGGCTACAGCCAGCCGGAAATCGTCGAGGCCGTGCGGGAACAGGCCGGGAAGTTCTTTCACGGCATGCAGCATATTGTCACGCACGAGGGGTATGTGTCCCTTGCCGAAAAGCTGGACGAAATCGTGCCGGCGCGCGGGGAAAAGCGGAAGACGATGTTCGCAAACAGCGGCGCCGAGGCGGACGAAAACGCGGTGAAGATCGCGAAGTCCGCGACGGGGCGCCCGAATATCATCGTGTTTTCCGGCGCGTTCCACGGGCGCACCGCCATGACGATGACGATGACCTCAAAGAAAGCGTATTCCTACGGCCTCGGGCCGTTCCCGGACGGCGTTTACCGCGCGGAGTTTCCATACCTGTACCGCAAGCCGGGCGGGATGACGGACGAAGAAGCCGTGCAGTATTACATCCGTCGCTTTGAATCCGTATTTGAGGAAGCGTCCCCGGCGGAATATGTCGCCGCCGTTGTGGTCGAGCCGATCCAGGGCGAAGGCGGATTCATCCCGGCACCCATCGAGTGGGTGAGGGCCGTGCGCAGCATCTGTGACCGGCACGGGATTCTGCTCGTCGCGGATGAGGTTCAGACGGGATTCGGCCGGTCCGGCCGGATGTTCGTTTCGGATTACTGGAAAGAGGCGGGCTGTGCGCCCGACCTCGTAACGTTCGCAAAATCCGTCGCGGCCGGCGTGCCCCTTTCGGGCGTGACGGGCGACGCCAAAGTTATGGACCGTGTGCGCCCGGGCGTTGTGGGCGGTACGTTCAACGGCAACGCGCTCGCCTGTGCCGCCGCCCTGAAAGTGATTGAGATTATGCGGCGCGACCGCCTGCCCGACCGTGCCCTGGCGATCGGCAAAAAAGTGGTCGATACCTATACGGAATGGAAATCCAGGTACCCGGTTGTCGGCGACGTCCGCGGGATCGGCGCCATGGTCGGCATTGAGTTTGTCAAGGACCGGAAGACGAAGGAGCCGTACCCGGAGCTGGTCCGGAAAATGATCCAGTATTCCGTGCAGCACGGTCTCCTGATCGAAAATGCGGGCACGTGGGGAAACGTCATCCGCTTTCTGTGCCCGCTGGTCGTCACGGATGCCCAGCTGGACGCCGGCATGCGGATCATGGAGGACGCGCTGCGGAATTCCCTTTCGTAACGTCGGGGGATAACTTTAGCGTTCCCGCCGCGGGCGGCTAAGAAAAGGCCGGTGCCAATTTGGCGCCGGCCCGTTTTTTATGCTCAGGATCCCTTGCTGTCCTTCCAGTCCACATATTGCCGGATTACATCCGACACGGCTATCTGGCGGCCGTTTGCCGTTTCCTTCATGATTTTTTTAAACAGGAGATAGTTTTTACCGAAGGGATATGGAATTTCGCGGATAAATCTGTCGATTTTTTTCAGCTCTTCCGATGTCATTGCAGCAACTCACCTTTCTCCTTTTTTCGGTATCGATACTATCATAATACCAAGATTTTCTTTGAATTAAATGGAATTAAAGTAACATGGCGGACATTCCTCCGCTTTTTCCGGAAAGTTTATGCAAAAATCTGTCCGCGCTCTTTTTGTTCCCGGATAACCGGCCCCGGGGGGCTTTTCATTGGAAATCCCAATTTTGACAGGCTGCTTCCGGAGCGCATAATATAGTGGTAGAAACCCGGAAAGGAGTGATTTTTGATGCGTTGCTGGAGTTGCTGCAGTTACTACCGCAGCTGGGGCTGCTGCCGCAGAGGCTGCGGATTCCGTAGAGGCTGCTGCCGCCGCTGCCGCCGTTTCTGGTAATCCGACAGGCCCCGCGCCGGCCCCCTGTGCAGGCGCCCATGGTTCGGGTGCCTGGTCGGTGCGGAAGATTCAATATATGCGCATTCTATTGACTTTTAACACAATATGGTGTATGTTTAAGATATTGAAAAGAAAGGGATGTTTCCAATGAGCAAGAATATTACCGTTGTCGGCGGGGATTTGCCGGAACAGGAGATCAACCGCTATGTGGAGCATATTGCCGGTCGGTATCCGAATCGAGCTTTGAAATCCCTGCGGATTGAAGTCGATGGAGAGTATGTGAATCTGACGTATGAATTCGAGCCGGTTCCCTTTGAGCGGATCCGCCGGATCACGGGTTATCTGGTTGGAACTATGGACCGCTGGAACGATGCGAAAAGGGCGGAAGAACGGGACCGTGTCAAACACGGTGTCGCCTGATCCCCAAGGCTTTTGGGGGACTTCGCTGCAAGGGCCGCGGAAACGCTGAGCGTTTCGGCGGCCCTTGCCTGTGTCGGCGGACCGGGAGGAGATCCGGAAAAGGATCCCCGGCCTTCCTTCGGCTGGCAGATTTTGTGGGTTGCCATTTGGATGCGTGCATGGTAAGATGAGTTTGTAAATGTTACAAACTTGTAATAAAAATGCAGTTCAGATTACAAGCATGTAACTTTCATCGTACCATAATTTTGCCGAAAACGAAGGGAGATTGCATATGAAACGTAAGGTAATCGCGCTCGTTGCCACGCTGCTCGTCAGCGGAAGTGTCGGTGCGTATGCGGCCAGCGGGAACCTTTCCACCGGTACGCTGCAGACAGCGGCGGCCCTCCCGCAGAACGCCGTCACAAAGACGGCGGCGGTGCCGGCGTCCTCGTCCTGTTCCAAATCCGCAGCCATTTCGTCTGCGGTTCAAGAGGCCCTGAGCCGGGCCAAAGCGTCCGGTTCCTGCCCGCAGGCCTCTTCCGCCGCCGCTTCCGTTTCCGCCGAAACGGGAAAAAGCGTCCGGAACGGAACCGCTTCTTCCGCACAAAGCAAGAACTGCCCGAACTCCGGCGCGGCCGTGAAAAGCGGCAGTTCGACCGGTGCCGTCTCGCCGCAGGGCACGCCGGCCGCATCCAAGGCCTATCGGTACTATTACGCGGGGAAAAACTGTCCGACGTCTTCCAATACGCAGAGCGTTTCCTATAACGACTGGGTCAACAGCGTCCTGAAGTCCCTCTGCGGGAAGAGCAGCTCCGGCACATCCGGAGGAACAAGCTCCAAAACGGTTTCCTCCAAGCCGGCTTCCACCCCGTCCTCTTCCCAGACCTCCGGTTCCGGTTACTCCGCGTTCCAGAATGAAGTCGTGAGCCTTGTCAACTCGGAACGCGCCAAAAACGGACTTGCCGCTCTGTCCGTCGACTCCGCCATCACAAAAACCGCGACGCTGAAATCGCAGGATATGGCGAAGAATCATTATTTCAGCCATACGTCCCCGACCTACGGCTCCCCGTTTGACCTCATGAAGCAGTACGGCGTCAGCTACCGCACCGCGGGCGAGAACATCGCGATGGGGCAGACGTCCCCGGCGCAGGTCATGAACGGCTGGATGAATTCGCCGGGCCACAGGGCGAATATCCTGAACGCTTCCTACACCAAGATCGGCGTCGGCGTTGCGCGGAATTCGAGCGGCACCTATTACTGGACCCAGCATTTCATCGGGTAAAAGGTCCTTCCGCGGAAGCAATGCAGTACAATCCATAACGGCCAATCAAAAGCCGGGGCAGCCACACGAAAAACGTGTCGGCTGCCCCGGCTTTTGTGTTTCAATTCCGGCGATGTTCCGGAAGATCCGGATGCGCGGCGGGTTCTCGGGGGTCATTTCCGCGGCTGAAATACAATTTATGGTACTGGAAGGGCGTCAGCCCTTCTTCTTCCTTGAACAGATGGATGAAGTAGTTGATATTGTCGTATCCGACCCGGCAGCAGATTTCGTTTACGGAGATATTTGTGCTTTGCAGCAAAACCTTCGCTTTGTGGATCCGCAAAAGCTGGATATAGTTGCGGAAGCCGTAGCCGATGATCTTTTTGAACTGATGGGAAAGGTAATATTTGCTGATGAAAAATTTCTGCGCGATGGTTTCCAGGTTCAGCGGCTCGTCGAAATGCTTGTCCAGATAATCTTTGATGCTGAAAATGAGATTCAGGTTTTTCTGATTCGTTTCCTGCAGGAAGAGGCTCGGGTCCATGCGGTAAAGCTGAATCAGAATATCGAACAGGATCCCGGCGCTGCGTTCCTCCCATTTCTGCATACGGTCGGCTGTTTCGCTGACCAGAACCTTGAAGTCGCGCTCGATCTCTTCCGCCAGCCGGGGAGAAAGCGTGACCGCCCCCTGCTGCTGGTGGCTGAAAATATAGGCCGACTCCAGGACCTGGTCGTGGATATAATCGGAGCACAGATGCATGGAGGATACGAATACATACCGCCGGTAAGGGACTTCGAGCACCTGCGTGGAATGGTTTTCCAGCGCGCTGATGAGAAGGATCTGGCCCGCCTTGATGACGTACGGCCTGCCGGTGATTGTGAACACGCAGCTGCCTTCCTTGACGAAGATCATCTCGTTCTGCGTATGATGATGGACTCCGAGGGAAACCTTTTGGAGGCTCTCGTCGTAATAGGCGTACGCGGATTCCCGGGAGCTGATGCTGTTTGCCTCCGCAGCCGTATTCATATTTCCACCGCCTTCTCCTGTTTTGCAGGGAACCGGATGCCCGGCCCCTTTTCGTATACTATTCATTTTATACCATTTATACCATATTCTCTTTCGGCAGTCAAAAAACAGGATGGAATTTTTTGTTGAATCTATCCAAATACTATCGACAAAATCTGGATCAATCTAATAACAAGCAACAAGGAAAAACAAGAAAAGTGTATTATAGGGCAATTCCCTGTATATCGTACCCGCTCTGTTTCTTTTATAATCGTAGGCGACCGTGTCATTCCGTATAAAAAAAGAAATTTGTGGAGGAAAAAAGATATGGAGAATCACAAGGTGTTTCGTTTCCGGACATTGAATGAATTGAAAGAGGAGGTTGAAAAAGAGGGCGTCAGGATTGACCTGACGGAAGATTTGTCCCCGCTGAAGCAGCCGGTGAAAATCGGCCGCCGCACTTCGTCCAACTCCATGGCGGTCCTGCCGATGGAAGGCTGTGACTGCAATCTGGACGGCTCGCCCTCGGAGCTGACAAAACGCCGGTATCTGCGGTATGCCGGAGGCGGTTCCGGCTTGGTCTGGTGGGAAGCCAACACCGTTGTGGAAGAGGGGAAAGCCAATCCGCACGCCCTGATGCTGACGCGGGACAACCTGGGTTCCTTCCGGGAACTGGTCCAGGAGACCAGAAAAGCGGCGAAGGACAAAAACGGGGTTTCCCTGATCCACATCCTTCAGCTGACCCATTCCGGGCGTTACAGCCGCCCGGTCGACGCTCCGGAGCCGATGGTGGCGTTCCGGGATCCTCTGCTCGACCCCAGAAACGGCGTGGTCCGCGACGACCAGGTGGTAAGCGACGATTATCTGGACGCTTTGACCGGGAAATTCGTCGAGGCCGCGCTGCTTGCCAAAGAAGCCGGATTCGACGGCGTCGATATCAAGGCGGTTCACAAATATCTTGTCAGCGAGCTTTTGGGCGGCTTCACGCGCAAGGGCAAGTACGGCGGAGAAAGCCTGGAAAACCGGAGCCGTTTCCTGATCCAGACGGTAAAAGCCGTGCGCCGGGCCGTCGGCGACGATTTCATCGTCGCGTGCAGGCTGAATGTTTTCGACGCGCATCCCTATCCGTACGGCTTCGGGTGCGACCGCAACGATATGTGGAAATGGGACAGCACGGAGCCGGTCGCGCTGATCAAGATGCTGGTTGCTTCCGGGGTTGACCTTCTGGCGCTGTCGTCCAGCAATCCTTACTACATTTATCCGCAGTTCGGCCGCCCGTTCGACATCCCGAGCCTGGGTGTCCCCGCGCCGAAGGAATCGCAGCTTGCGATCATCGCGCAAATGTTTGAGTTCACGCGCGCGGCGCAGAAGGCGGCGGGCAGCGTCCCGGTGATCGGCAACGGATACAGCTGGCTGCGCCAGTATATTCCGAACGCGGGCGCGGCAAATCTCAAGTCGCATTCCTGCAGCATGGTCGGGCTGGGACGTTCCAGTTTCGCCTATCCGGACGCTCCGCACGATATTTTCACCAAGGGCGCCATGGATCCCAGAAAAGTCTGCGTCACCTGCAGCAAATGCACCCAGATCATGCGGGACCACGGGAGCACGGGCTGCGTCGTAAGGGACGCGGGGGTCTATCTTCCGATCTACCGGAAGGCGCGGGCGGCCGCCCAGGCGAACGCGGAGAAGGATAAAAAATAACAGTAATCAGGAGGAAAAGCAAAATGGCAAAAACAGCAATCGTGACGGGCGGAACCCGCGGAATCGGGCTTGCAATCGCCAGACAGCTTGCCGCCGACGGCTTTCAGGTCGTGATTGTGGGCACGCGGGGAAAAGAATCCTATTCCGACCATTTCCAGTGGTTTGAGGAAAACGGGAAAGAATATTTCTTTGTGCAGGGGGATATTTCCAACCATGACGACCGGATCCGCATTGTGAAGGAAACCGTAGACCGCTACGGAAAAATCGACCTTCTGGTCAACAATGCCGGGGTCGCGCCGAAGGTTCGGGCCGATCTGCTGACCATGAGCGAAGAGAGCTTCGACTATGTGCTCGGCATCAATCTGCGGGGCAACATGTTTTTGACCCAGCTCGTCGCGAACCGGATGATCCGGCAAAAGAAAAAGGGGATGATCATCAACGTATCTTCCTGTTCCGCCGAAGTAAGCTCCACAAACCGCGGCGAATACTGCGTTTCCAAGGCGGGGGTCAGCATGCTGACCAAACTGTATGCGGACCGCCTGGCCGGGGAAGGGATCAACGTGTACGAGGTCCGGCCGGGCGTCATCCGGACCGACATGACCAGCAAGGTACAGTCCAAATACGACAAGCTGTTCCGTGAAGGCGTTTTCCCCATCGCCCGCTGGGGGACGCCGGAAGACGTGGCGCTGGCGGTCAGCGCCTTTGCCAGTGGAAAATTCCCGTACACTACGGGCAATTATGTCGATGTGGACGGCGGATTCCATATTCAGAGGCTTTGAGGCTTGCCATGAAAACAGAGTATCGTTTTTTACCGTACGACACCGTCGTCATCGGAAGCGGGGCGGCCGCGTTCAATGCGGCGGACTGGCTGTACGACCTGGGGCGGAGAAACTTCGCGCTGCTGACGGAAGGGGTCGGCATGGGGACCTCGCGCAATACCGGGAGTGACAAACAGACCTATTACAAGCTCTCGATCGGCCCGGACGGCAGCGATTCGGTCGCGGAGATGGCGCAGACCCTTTTCGACGGCGGCGGAGTCGACGGCCGGATTGCGCTGGCGGAAGCGGCGAATTCCCTTCGCTGCTTCATGAAGCTTGCCAACCTCGGCGTCGATTTTCCGACCGATCGGTACGGCCGCTACGTCGGGTACAAGACCGACCACGACCCGCGCCAGCGGGCCACCTCGGCGGGCCCCCTGACGTCCCGCGACATGACGGAAGCCCTGGAGGCTTCGGTGCGGAGAAAAGGCGTTCCGATCCTCGACCATCTGACCGCGTTCCGGATCTATCAGGCGGAAAACCGGGTCCGGGGCATCCTCTGCCTGGACCGCGCGGCTGCGGCGGAGAACCGCCTCGGCCTTGTCGTGATCGCCGCCAACCATGTGATCTGGTGTACCGGCGGCCCGAGTGCCTGCTACCGGAACGTGGTGTATCCTTCCAGTCAGACGGGGATGACCGGCGCTCTGCTGGGCGCGGGCGCAAAGGGAGCCAATCTTCAGGAATGGCAGTACGGGCTGGCTTCCACGAAGTTCCGGTGGAACGTTTCCGGGACCTACCAGCAGGTCCTGCCCCGCTATGTCTCCGTCGACGCGCAGGGGAACCGGCGGGAATTCCTGACGGATTACGGGATGAGCCCGGCGGAAGCGGTGAATATGGTCTTTCTCAAAGGCTATCAGTGGCCGTTTGACGCCGCGAAAAAGGACGCGTCCTCCCGCGTCGACCTGTGCGTCTACGAGGAAACCGCCGTCAAGGGACGGAAAGTCTTTCTGGACTTTCGGAAGAACCCGGCGGGGCTGGCGGAAGGCTTTCAAAATCTTTCCGAAGAAGCGTACCGCTATTTGAAAAACTCGGGCGCGCTTCTGGCCACGCCGATCGAAAGGCTGAAAAAGATGAATCCGCTCGCGGTCCGGCTTTACCGGGATCATTCCATCAATTTGGAAACGGATCTGCTGGAAATCAGCGTCTGCGCGCAGCACCACAACGGCGGCATTCAGGTGGACCCCAACTGGGAAACCGCAGTGGAAGAACTTTATGTCGCCGGAGAGGCGGCCGGCACGTTCGGGGTGCACCGCCCCGGCGGCTCCGCCCTGAATTCCACGCAGGTCGGCTCCATGAGGGCCGCCCAGCATATCGCCTGGACCTCGGAAGAGGCGCGGCCGGACACATCCGGCTGGCCGGATCCCCCGGAAAGGCTGGCCGCCGAAGCGGCGGAAGAACTTTCCGGAATGGTCGGGCGGAAGGATAACGTGTCTGCGGTGCGGGAAAAGCTGCAGACCGGCATGTCGCGCGCCGCGGCGCAGGTGCGGGACCTTGCCGGCATCGCCGGCCTGAAACGGGAACTGGACGCGTACCGGGTTCCGTTCCGCGAAAAGATGGGCGTAAGCGATTTCCGCAGGCTGCCCCTGCTGGTCAAAACGTACGACATGATTGTGACCCAGAGCGCGGTGCTGGACGCGATGGAGCGGGCGGCGGAAATCTTCGGGAGCCGCGGCGGGGCCCTGGTCCGGGGCAGGGACGGAGCCGTCCTTCCGCCAAAGTCCGCCGGGCGGAATGTCCGGCTTGTCACAGCGGAGAAAGACGGCGGCTTTTCAACCACCGCCGAGGATGTTCCAACGGTCCCGCAGGAAAACGAATGGTTTGAAACGGTCTGGGAAGAACACCGGAAATACCGCCGCCCGAAAATAGTGCGAGACCGTTCGCAGAATGGGAACGGAACAACAAAAACAGAAAAAGGTGTTAAAAGATGAATCGAAAAAAAATGGCGCAGCGTATCCTCGTGTATGCGGTCGGAGTTTTGGTTTTGGCGCTGGGCGTCGTGCTGAACACCAAATGCGAGCTGGGGGTTTCCACCACCAATTCGGTGCCGTTCGTCGTCAGTAAAGTCAGCAGCCTTACGCTGGGAATGGCCTGCACGATCGTCTATCTGGCAGACGTTACCTTTCAGTGCATCGTTTATCGAAAAGTAAGAATCAAAGTGCTTCTTCAGTTCCCGTTTTCCTTTCTCTTCGGCTGGATCGTCGACTTTTACAACCGCCTGATTCCCATTGTGGAACCGGGCCTCGCCATGAAGCTCCTCCTGCTGGTCCTCGGCATCCTTTTCACGGCGATCGGCGTCTGCATGGTGGTCAACATGGACTTTGTCCCGAATCCGCCGGACGGGGGCGTGCAGGCCCTGGCCGCTTTGACGAAGCTGCCTTTCGGGCGCGCGAAATGGCTCTACGACGGCATTTTGCTGCTCATCACCGTGGTTATCAGTCTGGCGGCCGCCCATACGATCATTGGGATCGGAATCGGCACGGTCGTCGCGTTCTTTACCATTGGAAACCTCATTTATTTCATCAACAAGCATTTTGCCGGTTTTTTCAACTCGGTGTATCACAAGGAAGCCGCGGCAAAACCGGCCCGGGATTCGTAGCGTTTCCGCAGGCACCGCCCTGCGGAAAAGGACACAAAAGAAAATTACGGCGTTCCCCTTGCATTCGGCGCGGATTGCGGATAGGATTAAAGATAAGAAATGCGGACGAGTGCAATTTTAGGAGGAATCGCTTATGACGAAACTGGAACAGCTCCAGAAAATGGTGGATGAAAGCAGCCGGATCGTCTTTTTCGGCGGTGCCGGGGTTTCCACCGAAAGCGGGATTCCCGATTTCCGGGGCGTGGACGGCCTTTACCGGCAGCGCTACAAATATCCGCCGGAAGAAATTCTGAGCCACACGTTCTTTCAGACCCACCGGGCCGAGTTCTTCGAGTTCTACCGCGACAAGATGCTTTGCCTGGACGCGCAGCCGAACGCCGCCCACAGAAAGCTGGCCGAGCTGGAGCAGGCGGGAAAGCTGACGGCGGTTGTCACGCAGAACATCGACGGCCTGCACCAGAAGGCCGGGAGCAAAAACGTTTTTGAGCTGCACGGTTCCGTCCTGCGGAATTACTGCCTGCGCTGCCGGAAGCAATACGGCGCGGAATTCATCCTGAACAGCAGCGGAATTCCGACCTGCACCTGCGGGGGAGTGATCAAGCCGGACGTGGTGCTGTATGAGGAAGGCCTCAACCAGGGGACGCTTTCGGGGGCGGTCGAGGCGATTTCCAGCGCCGACATGCTGATCGTCGGCGGAACCTCGCTCTCCGTGTACCCCGCGGCGGGCCTTGTGAATTATTACCGCGGCGACAGGCTTGTCCTGATCAATAAAACCGCCACCCCTCTGGACGGCAACGCCGACCTGGTGATCTCCGGCAGCATCGGCGACACGCTGGACCGGATTGCGGTGCGCTGACGAAAATTTTCCGGATGCGGGGTATCGGCTAAAACCGGCCGGTACCCCGCATCCATTTTTGAACCTTTATGAAGGATGAATTTGTTTCGCTGCATTTGGAAGAAATTTTATTTTTCTTTCCCGTAATTTTCCTTTCGATTCAGAGATTATAATAGAGAAAGAAAACAGAATCAGAAAATGATACTAGCAAACCGGGCGAAAACCCGGGACGCAAAGCCGAGGGCCTAAAGCGCAAGCTATGGCGGCCGGGTTGCCGTAACCAACAAGCTATGTCATTTTTATGGCATAGCTTAATTTTATTATTATTTATCTGGAGGACTGAGTTATGGGCAGTTACAACATCTCAACATCGATCGGCCAAATCGACATATCTTTCGAGGGCGCTTTTACGCCGGAAAACGCACAGAACTTTGTCAAAGACTTCAAAACGGAAGTTACAAAAGTAAATCCCGCTACCTGCCACCTGGTCCTGGACGGAACAAGGCTGGCAATTTCCCCCGCACAGATGGTCGACCTGCTCCGCAATTGCTTCGCCATGTATCAAGGCATGGGGTTCAAGCGCATTACCATGAACCCGGGCAGCAACGTGGTTCTGCGCATGCAGGTGAGCCGCCTTGCCAAAGAGGCGGGCCTGACCGGCTTTGAACTGAAATAATCCTTCCGTCCTTTTCCTGCGGGATTTAACGGAAACAGGGAGCGATGCAGCAATGATTCCAGTTGAGATTAAGGGGATTTCCGTCTATCATGGCAAAAATATTGTAAGCAATGAACCTTATATTGAGCATTTCAAGAAACAGGGAAAAGACATCGCGCATTTTCTGAGGGACGTCATCGGAAGGGACAAACGGTACCTTGTCGACCCGGACAGGGAGAACAACCTTACCATGACCCTGGCGGCGGCCCGGGACGTGCTGAAAAGCACCGGCCTCTCCGGCTCCGACCTCGACATGATCGTTTACTCCAGCTTCCTGCCGGAGTATGTCTCGCCGCCGAGCTCCATCCATCTGCACAGCGCCCTCGGCGGAAAAAAACAGTGCATGTGCTACGACATCAACGTCAACTGCGCGGGCATGCTCGTCTCACTTGACGAGGTGTGCAAGTATATGCGGCTGACGCCTTCGTTCAAACGCGCGCTGATTGTGGGGTGCGACTATTTCACGCCCTGGGTCAAGCCCGACAACGAATGCTGCTACGGGCATTACGGGGACGCCGCCTGCGCCGTGATCCTGGAAAAGACCGACCGTTCGTGCGGGTTTCTCGGCTCCCGCTGCTGCGTGAATTCCGAAGAGCACAACAACGTCCTGCTGCCGGGCTGCGGGGTCTCCAATGTTCTGAAAGTCAAAGACAGGGACGAGATGAAGCTGTACTGGACGCCGTTTGAGAACGTTTCGCTCGGGACGGCGACCGACAGCATGAACGAGCTGCTTGCCGAAAACCATCTCACCACGGACGACGTCCGGATGTTCTGTCTCTCCCAGTACGCGCTTTCCAATGTGAAAACCCTTCGGAAAATGATGGGAATTGACGAGTCCAAAAGCCTTTTCATCGGGAACCGGTACGGTTATACGGGCACGACCAGCCCGTTTATCGTTCTGTACGAATCCATCCGGAACGGGCTTGTCAAGCGGGGAGACTACGTGATGTTCTGGACGATCGGGGTCGGCTCGCAGAATATCGCGGTCCTTTACCGGTACTGATGTACCGAACCGCGGGACGCCCTTTCCGGCGCTCCGCTTCGCTTTTCCCGGAAAAGACGGGAAACCGCGTCTCCTTTCCGGTTCCCGCCGGATCCCGGAAATCCTAAAAAAGATTTAACATTTTTTTCATTGGAACGACATAAAACCCGGTTATACTAAAGTCGTTCCAAAAGGGAACCGACAAACAAAAAACTGCGCAGGTGTTGCGGTGAGGTCGGAATACCGGACCACAGGCCGGCAGGCAAACAACAAGCTCCTCATGTGAGGCTTTTTATAATTTCCTTTTCATAACAGATCTCTCCTCTTTCGGAAGCCGCCCGGTCGGGCGGCTTCCGACTCGTCGGCAAAGTCCGGCGAAAGCCGGAACGTCGTAAGAATGTTTCAGGAAAAATTCAGCCTGCTTCAGGGCGGGTAAATAGGATCGAAACGATACCCCCTGCAAATCTGTCCCCTCAGATATGCAGGGGGTATTTGTTGTCGGCTAAAACCATATGTTCGGCGTGTGAAAGTATGTGAAAAGGGGCACCTTGCCTTCTTTGCAGGCAGCGGGGCGGTAAAACAGAAGCAGGCGGTTCAATGCCGTGCCGCGGGGGAAGAATCGACGCACGTTCTATCTTCCGGCAGAATATTATGCTTTTAGTGCTGAACGGGAAACGAAGCATAAAATTCCAGTGGAGATGATCGCATGAAGAAGAGGTTGTGCATTTTGCTTACCTGTACCATGCTGCTTTTCGGCCTGATGGCCGGCTGCGGCGGCCGGCAGGATACCGCGGCGTCAAAGCCGATTAAAATCGGCGTGCTGTATTCCCTGAGCGGCGTCACGTCCGTCAGCGAGAAACAACTGTACGACGGGACCAAACTGGCGATTGAGGAGATCAACCGGAACGGCGGCATCAACGGCCGGAAAATCGAGACCGTGTTCGCCGATTACGCGTCCGACCCGGCGCGGGCGGCCGACAAGGCGCGCAAGCTGGTCCTCGACGACAAGGTGACCGCCATCATCGGCACCTGCTCGTCCTCGGCCCGCAAGGCGGTGAAGCCCGTCGTGGAACGGTACCGTTCCCTTCTGATTTACCCGCAGTCCTACGAAGGGCAGGAGCAGTCCAAAAATATTGTGTACGTCGGGTGCATCCCGAATCAGCAGGCCGAGATTTTTGTGAACTGGCTGCTGAAAAACGCGGGCAAAAAGTTCTTCCTCATCGGCTGTGATTTTGTTTATCCGAAGGTAGAAAACAAGCTGGCGAAAACATACCTGCAAAAGGGCGGGGGAAGCGTCGTGGGCGAGGAATACGTCCCCTACGGCAGCACGGATTTCTCTTCCGTCCTCAACAAGATCAAAACGTCTGACCCCGACCTGATTTACAGCGAGCTGACCGGCGACAGCAACGTTGCGTTTTACAAGCAGTACAGCGCCTACGGCTTAAAGGCGCCCATCGCCAGCCTGACGACGAACGAGACCGTTTTGAAATCCATCGGCATTTCCGCGGCGAAAAACAGCTATATCTGCGTCGATTATTTTAAAAATGTGAAAAACCCGGTGAACCGGAAGTTTGTGGAAACTTACGCGCAGAAGATCAGGGACGGGACCGAGCCTACCTATGCCGTCATGGGCGGCTACAACGGTGCCCTGTTCCTTGCCGGGGCGCTGAAAAAGGCGAAGAACCCCGAAGACACGCAGCAGGTGATCGCCGCGTTCCGGGGCCTGAAGATCGATTCCCCGTCCGGGACGATCTCCATTGACGGCGGAAACAACCACACCAACCTTTACTGCCGGATCGGCAAGGTCGATGAAAAGGGCGAAATCAACGTGATCTACGAGTCGAAGAATCCAATCGCCCCCAAACCCTGACGGCGGGGAAAAGCCGATGCCGGATGCCCCGCCGGGGTGTCCGGCGGTTTGATCAAAATGCCGTTCAACGAGGTGAATTCGATGGACAGTTTTCTTGCGCTGCTTCTGAACGGGCTGAACTCGTCCGCGCTGATCCTTCTGGCCGCGCTTGGCATGGTCATCATCTGCGGGCTGATGAACGTCATCAACCTTGCGCACGGCGAGCTGATCATGGTGGGAGCCTACACGGCGTTTTCCGTCACGCAGGTAGCCGGCCTCAGCTTTGCAGTCGCCGTGCCCGCGGCCTTCGTTGTTTCCGCTGCGGTCGGCGCCGCGATGGAGCTCCTGGTGATCCGAAAGCTGACCGGAAGGCCGGCGGAAACCATGCTCGCCACTTTCGGGATCTCCGTCGTGCTCCAGCAGGTGACCAACCTGATTTTCGGCGCCCAGTCCCAGTACGTCGCCATCCCGATCGAGGGGAACCTGTCGGCCGGCAGAGTGGTGATCCCGTATTACAATATCTTTACCATTCTGTTTGCCGCGGCGGTGTCGGCGGGCACGGTGCTCCTGCTGAAAAAGACCCGGTTCGGGAAGCGCGTCCGGGCCATTACGCAGAACCGCACCATGGCGGAATGCCTCGGCATCAATTCCGCGCGGATCGACACCCTGACGTTTGCCTTCGGCTGCGGCCTTGCCGGGATGGCCGGCGCTCTGGCCGCCCCGGTCAAGAGCGTGTCCCCGTTTATGGGCGGCCCGTATCTCGTCTCATCCTTCATGACCTCCGTGGTCGGCGGCATCGCGTCATTTTTCGGGACCGCCGTCGGGTCGCTCCTGGTGGGCGAATCCACCGCTCTGCTGGGCGGGGTCAGCAACGACGTGTTCGCCAGCATCCTTGTTTTCCTGCTGATTATCGCCGTCATCCGCTTCAAGCCGGAAGGCCTGTTCGCGAAAGAGAGGCGGTAATATGAAAAAGCTTTTGCGGCTCCCGGTCAACCGGTATGTGGATTACGGGCTTTTCCTTGTGCTGGCCCTGTTCCCGCTTTCCGGTTCCCTGTTTTATACGCAACTGATTGAAAAGTACCTGGTGTTTCTCATTTTCGCCTATTCACTGGATATTCTGTGGGGCTATGCGGGGCTGATGAACCTCGGCCACGCGGTTCTGTTCGGGCTGGGCGGTTATGTCATGGCGCTTTCCCTGTCCGCGCGGGGCGGCATCCCGGATTTCATGGCGAACGGCGGCGTGACGCAGATGCCCGGGTGGCTGCAGGTGCTTTCCAACCCTGCGGCCGCGGTTCTCGCGGGCATCCTTCTGCCCGCGCTGCTGGCCGGGCTGCTCGGGCGGTTTCTGTTTTACAGCCGGGTGGGGGGCGTGTTTTTCGCCGTCATCACGCTCGCGCTCGCGCAGGTGTTCAATCTGTTTATCCAGAGCCAGCAGACCTATACCGGCGGTTTCAACGGGATCGGCGGCCTGCCCGGGTTGTCGCTGTTCGGGAACGAGCTTACCCTCACGCAGGGGTATTATTTCGTTTTTTGCGTCGTCGTTCTGGCTTACGTTTTCTGCCGCTGCCTGATGGGTTCCCGGTTCGGCCTGGTTTTGCGCGGCATCCGCGAGAATGAGACGCGGCTCGAATTCCTGGGCTGCGACCAGGCGAGGTTCAAAACTGCCGTGTTCGCGGTTTCCGGTGCTCTGGCGGGGCTGGCCGGCGTCCTGTATGCGCCGGTCAACGGGATGATCGCCCCCAACGACGTGGGAATGGAATTTTCGACGGCGGTGATCGTCTGGCTCGCCATCGGCGGCAGGGGGAACCTTACCGGCGCGGCGGTGGGAGCCATGCTCGTCAATGTCCTCGGCAACGCGCTTTCCGAGAACTTCGGGGTGTTCTGGCAGCTTCTGCTCGGCGCCGTGATCGTCGCGGTCGTCTTTTTTGTGCCGGACGGTATCGTGGGCGCGCTGATCCGCGCCGCGCGCGGCCGCAAAGCCGGGAAGGCGGTGGAAAGCCGTGGGTGATATTCTCGTGACGGAGCACCTCTCGGTCTGCTTCAGCGGGTTCTGGGCGTTGCACGACGTCGATTTTTCCGTGGGCGAAGGCGAGTTGCGCGTCGTTATCGGTCCGAACGGCGCCGGGAAAACCACGCTGATGGACCTGATTACGGGACGGACGAAACCGTCTTCCGGGAAGATTTGGTTCGGCGGGCACGACATTACCGGAAAAAGTCCCCATGAGATTGCCGCAAAGTACGGGATCGGTCGGAAATTCCAGGGCCCGAACCTGTTTGAAAACATGACTGCGGCCGAAAATCTGGAGCTCGCGGCGGCGGGCCGCGGGACGGTCGCGGGGACGTTTCTTCGCTCCGCGCCGAAATCCGCGGCGGAAGAGGCGGACGGAGTTCTGCGGCGGATCGGCCTTACGGGAAAGCGCGGGCTGCTGGCGTGCGAGCTTTCGCACGGCGAGCGGCAGTGGCTGGAGATCGGGATGCTGATGATGCAGGACCCGAAGCTGATGATTCTGGATGAGCCGACCGCGGGCATGACGGAGGAGGAAACCCGTCAGACCGGCGAGATGATCCAAAATCTTCTGAAAGGCCGCACCATCCTTGTTGTGGAGCACGACATGAAGTTCGTGCGTCAGGTGGCGAAGACTGTGACGGTTCTGCATATGGGAAGGATCCTGGCGCAGGGCCCGCTCGCCGCCATTGAAAACAATCCGGAGGTCATCCGGGTTTACCTCAAGTCGGAGGACAAGGAGGCGCCGAAACATGCTGGTCCTTGACCGTGTTCAGGTGAATTACGGGAAGAGCCGCGCCGTGACCGGCGTCTCTTTCTCGCTCGACCGGGGCCGGCGGCTCGCCGTGCTGGGACGCAACGGCGTCGGAAAAACCACGCTGCTCAAAAGCATCATGGGCGTTCTGCCCCTCGCCGGGGGAAGCATCATGTGGAACGGCCGGGACGTTTCCGCCCTGCGTCCGCATGAGCGCTGCCGGCTTGGAATGGCCTATGTGCCGCAGGGCCGGGAGATTTTGCCCGGCTTTACCGTGCGCGGGAATCTGGAGCTCGGATGTCTCGCGTGGAAGGACAAAAAGCGTGCCGGGGAGCAGATGGAACGGATGCTTTCGTATTTTCCGGCGCTGCGGGAAAATCTCGGCCGCCTCGGCGGGCTGCTTTCCGGCGGCCAGCAGCAGCAGCTTGCCGTGGCCCGCGCTTTGATGACCTCGCCGGAGCTTCTGCTCCTCGATGAGCCGACGGAAGGGATCCAGCCCAATGTGGTGGATGCAATCGGGCGTATTTTAAAACGGATCTGCGGCGAGACGGCCCTTTCCGTCGTTCTGGTGGAGCAGAACCTGGACTTTGCCCGCAGCATGACGGACGACTTCATCATCCTGCAAAAAGGGGCCGTCGTCTGTTCCGGAAAGACGGAAACGCTGGACCCGGCCGCAATTAAGCAATTCCTATCTGTATAAACAGCTATTATATTTCAGAAATGTAATACAAATTACAGATCCTTCATTTCCGTTGACTCCTGCTAGGGCTGTTCTATAATGAGAAGGAGAGATCGTTGAGTCGGAAAGCTGGGAAACCATGAGAAAACCGTTTTTTTCCAAAGTCCGCGGAAGAGTTTTTCTGTTTGCGGCCTGTGCCGTCGCGGCAGGCATGGTTTCTGCCACGCTGAATCCTTCCGTTGGCAACAGCCGGTTCATTTTCTGTTCCATCGGACCGGCTGTTTGAACGGGATAAAAAACGGCGTATCGGGCAGGCGGGGAGTCTGCGGAAAAAGCTGCCCACAGGAAACCTTTGCGAGTTTCCTGTGGGCAGCTTGGTAAGAATTCGTTTCTTCGTCTCGCGGGCACGCCTTTTAGGACGGCTTCCGGACCCGGAAACGCAGGACATTCCAGGAGTGTCCGGGAAGAAGGCTTTGGAATTTTTGGGACAGCCCTTTTACCGGCGCAATCTGCCGAGGAATCACGCGGTTATGATTTTGCGTGGATCCAGACGATCATTTCACCGGGGGTACGATTGCACCAGTAGGCATAGGGAACGGCGGTCAGAGTCACTTTTTCATAAACCGGAAGGATGGACTTGTACAGCTCGTTTTCGTTCCAGTTGGAAGCGCTGATTTTTTCCGCCGCACACCGGATTACCGTTGTTCCGCCGAAGAGATTTTCATTGTATTGTTTGGTCAGCCTTGCAAAGCGGCTGATTACGACGGAGCTTAGGTTGGGAAAATTATCGACCTCTTCCAGGCAAAAGACTTCCGGTCCGCAGACAATGGCAACCTTGTTGCTGTCGGCGCGGACGGCCGGGTTGGCGCTGACCAGTTTTGCAGGCATGTCGAAAAGGATGGAAATTTTTTCGTTTTTCCATTTCATCGACAGGCACGCGTAGTGGTTTTGTACGGAATATCGTTTTTTACGGCCGTCGACCCGGATTTCATAATTTTCCGCATAGTCCGGGATTCGGAAGTAAATGGGGAATTCGGTTTCACCTTTGGCCGACAGGGAAAGATGAATCTGTGGAGTTTTCGGAAAATCCGTCTGCATTTTGATCGTTACGTCATCGTTCCTGATCGTTACATGAGCCTCGTTCTGAATCCATAAGTTCACATACAGGCTTTCGCCGTCCGTCGAGTAGAGGTACTGCCCCAGCGATGCCAGCGTGCGCGCCACATTCGTCGGGCAGCAGGCGACGTCGAACCATTTCTGCCGAACCGGCTTGACATGCTGCATCGAAGTGTGGTCCAGACAGTTGTCCGGCCAGACTTCCAGAGGATTCACATAAAAATAGCGGTTGCCGGCGAGAGAGATTCCCGCACAGATGGTATTGTATAACGCGCGTTCCACAATGTCAAAATACGAAGCGTCCCGGGTAATATGCCCCATGCGCATCCCGAACAGCGCGAGGCCGACGGATGCGCAGGTTTCCGAATAATTGCGGTCGTTCGGAAGGTCGTAATCGGTTGTAAAGCGTTCCCAATAAGCGGAGACTCCAATGCTCCCGGTGAGATACATCTGTTTCCGGACCATGTTGTTCCAGATCGTTTTGCAGCATTGCAGCAACTCGTTATCTTGATATTCCGCGGCCAGATCCGCCATGGCGCAGTAAAGGTACGTTGCCCGGACCGCGTGGCCCTCGGGCTTTGTCTGCTCCCGGACCGGCCGGTCCGACTGCGAATAGACCGGCGCGTAATTCCGAAAATCCTCAAAAAGATGGTGAAAGTCCTTTCGCTCCGTTTCCTGCAGAAAATAATTCGGCTTTTGCCCTCTTGCGTCCACAAAGTATTTCACGGTATCCAGATATTTCCGGTCTTTCGTCACGCGGTAGAGCTTGACCAGGGCCAGCTCGATTTCTTCATGCCCCGGATACCCGTGGATCTGGCCTTCGCCGCCGCCGAACGTCTTGCAGATCAGGTCGGCAAAACGGCACACCATTTTCAGAAATTTTTCTTTCCCGGTGGCACGGTAGTAGGCGACGGCGGCTTCGATAAAGTGCCCGGCCGTATAGAGCTCGTGCCCTTCCGTCAGGTTCTTCCACCGGTTTTCCGGTTCTACCAGCGTAAAATAGGTGTTCAGATAGCCGTCGGGGCACTGGGCGCGCCCCAGCAGATCGATGACCCGGTCTGCCGTTGTTTCCAGCTTTTTGTCCGGATGCGTTTCCAAACTGTAAGATACGGCTTCCAGCCATTTTGCCACGTCGGAGTCTACAAAAACGGCTCCCTGCCGCTTTCCTCCGCATTCGCCCGCCGCAATCCGGAAATTCTGCAGGCAATGGCTTGGCGCGGCGTCCGGCTCCTGATCGTTGAGAACCCGCCACTGGTATGGAAGGATCGCGTCGGACACCAGCCGGATATATTTATTCCAGTGTAGATCGTTGATTTGAATGCTTTTTAATGGGAAAGAGGTGAGGCTTGATCGTGTGGACATAAGATTCACTCCATTATGTTAATCGTTTAATAAATTTGGCAAACAATTTTCTGCGGTTTCGTCAGGCGAATCTGTTCTTATCCGAAGTTTAGGATCAGTATATCACAGAACCTGTGAATAAAAAAGAGGGATTAGAGGCGGTTATGATCTCCAAATGTCTGGTTTTCTCGCGAAATCTTGCGGTATCTTTTCTTTTTACAGTTTCAGAAGATTGATTAAACGTTGAACGAAGTGAACAAAATGCGGATAGAGCATAATGATCGTAGAAATAGACAAAAAAGGAAGAGGAGAACCCGAAAAACACTTGACAGGACGGACAAAATGCCATATTCTGAAATTGTAATTGTTGAGAAGCAGTCGGATTGAAAGATTATAACGGGAAAGGGGAAACGAATCATTCGTTCTCTTTGTTAATTTAGTAAAACGTTTGTGATGTTTCAGAAGAGGTGATGTCATGACGACGATCAAAGAAATCGCCAAACTGGCAAATGTTTCCGCCGCGACAGTGTCGAACGTGCTGAACGGAAAAGGCGGGGCAAGCGAAGCAAAAAAAAAGCAGATCCGGGGATTGGCCGCACAGCTGCATTATACGCCCAATACCCTGGCGAAGAGCCTGAAGCGGAGACGTTCCAAAACAATCGGGATCATTACGGAAGACCTGACGGTTTTCAACACCCCGGAAATCGTGGACGGGATTGATGCCTGCTGTGAATCCAGCGGGTTTGACATCATTATTGGAAATATGCGGCTGTTCAAAAAATACAATAACGATTTTACGGATACCGAAAAACATCAGCAGCTGCTGGATAAAGTGGCCGCATCCCTTATGGCGAGGCAGGTGGAAGGAATGATTTATATCGGGTACCACTGCCGGGAAATTGCTTACCTGCCCAATCGTGCGGCGGCGGTTCCGCTGGTCTATGCCTACTGTTTCCCCTGCGACCGCTCGATTCCCTCGGTGATTTATGATGACGAAAAGGCCGCTTATGATATGACCAATCTGCTGATCCAAAACGGGCATACGAAAATCGGTGCCTTGTGCGGCCCGTTCGACAGCTTTCACACGCAGACGCGTCTGCGCGGTTTCCAGACATGCCTTTTTGACCACGGCATCTTATACGACAGCCGGCTCACTTTGTTCGGGGACTGGAGCCGGGAAGCGGGACGGCAGCTCGGCGGGCAATTGATCCAGTCCGGCGTCAGGGCGATTTTTTCCATGAGCGATGAAATGGCGAGCGGAGTCTACGACTATTGCGCCGATCACCATTTAACCGTTGGAAAGGATATCGCGCTGACGGGCTTTGATAATCGGGAGATCAGTCTGGCCTATCGGCCGTCGCTGACGACGGTCGCGCTGCCCTTGTACGA
Organism: Oscillospiraceae bacterium; assembly: GCA_022650455.1. Lineage (GTDB taxonomy): Bacteria > Bacillota > Clostridia > Oscillospirales > Acutalibacteraceae > Thermocaproicibacter. Next base: position 3,019 of record JALCPO010000008.1, on the reverse strand, counting down.
TATTGGCGCGAAGTCTGCCCGGATCCTTTTGGATGAGATCAACGGGACCAAGGCCCCAGACCGCCATTATAAGATACCGTGCCGTATTGTGGAGCGCGGCTCGGTTTGTAATCTCCAGACAGCAGAGCCATAGCGGCAAGGGAAGCCTCACGTTTTGGGTATATTTTATTGTAAATCGTTTATCTACAGCAATTCCACAGATGATCGCGAGCGTGGTATAATTGAGAAAAACGGTAGTAGATGATGAAAATGATACCGATGAATATTCGGAAAATTATAGTGGCGGATCGCGAAGACGGTATGACAGTAAAAGCGATCAGCCGGGCCGTCGGCGTGAGCAAATCGGCAATTTACCGCCTGTTCCAAAAAATACGGAAAACTGGGACGATCAAGACTTCTTATCAAAATTGCGGGAAGCGGTCAGAAGTAACGGAAGAAAAGCTGAAGAGATGGACATCCTGGTAAAGAAAAACCCGGACATTACGCTTGCTGAAATCAAGGAAACCCTGCATCTGTCCATACAAAAGTCCGAAATCAGCAATATACTTCGCAACAAGTTGGGACTCCGATATAAAAAAAGATGGTACATACCAGCGAGTATATCTGGTTTGCAGGCGTGAATATGCTGAACAATTACTGGGCGCCGATTCTTGCCGACGCGACGATCAGGCTTCCCTTTTCCGTTATCATTCTCCGGACCTATTTTATTTCGATTCCGAAGGAATTGGACGAAGCGGCCGAAATCGACGGTTGTGGTCCTTTCAATTCCGTTTTCCGGATCACGCTTCCAATCGCGCGGCCCGGTGTCTTGGTTGCCGCCGTTTTCTCTTTCGTTTATGCGTGGGGCGACTTGATTTACGGCCTGACTTTTATGACGGATCCGAACATGCGGCCGATTACATCCAGCATCTACAACTATGTGCAGCAGTACCAGACCCTTTGGAATTTGACTATGGCGTTCAGCATCATTGCGATTTTCCCTGTCGTCCTGATCTTTATCTTTATGCAGAAATACATTGTCAGCGGCCTGACCAACGGTGCCGTCAAAGCGTGACGAATAAACCGGCAGGCAGGGCCGAAAGAAGTCCTGTAAAATTCAAAACGGCGTGGGTATTATTTATCAGCCACATGCCGTTTTCCTTTTATGATATCACATATCGCCCGCTGTAAAGGCTTATTTGACGCAGGCCGTTTTTTCGCCCTGCTCCAGCATCCAGACCCGCATCTGATTGGCTCCTCTGTTGGCCCATGCGAAATATGGGACGGCCTTCATCGGGGCCGGAGTGATTTCCGGCTCTTTATCCGAATAAAGTTCCGGGCTGCTGTGCACCCTCTTTCCGGTAAATTTCAGAGAAACTATCCCCTCGAAAGGCGGATTTTTGCACAGTTCTGCCGTGATGTTCGCGTTTTTCGGGATCCGCAGCTCCTGTAGGCATTCGCCATTGTCCGCACCTTCAAAGCAATAGACAATCGGCCCTCTCATCAGCGCGACGCAGCCCGCATCGTCCCGGACGGCCGAGTTGGCCCGGATTCTCCGGACCGGCATATCAAACGTGATTTCCAGCTTATCCCCGGTTATCCACTCCCTGTCCAGATATAAATAGCCTTCTTGCTCCAACCCATCTGCGGCGAGGAGCTCTCCGTTGAGCAACACTTTCCTTTCCCTAGCGTAGGAGGGAATCCGAACCGCCAGAGTAAAACGGACTTTGCCTTCCGCCGGGTGTACGGTGTAAACGATATGCCCGTCCCAGGGGAAACGGCTTTCCACCGAAATTTCCGTCTGGTTCAGCTTCACTTTGCCGCCTACGTAAAGGTGAGAATAGACCGTGTTCTCCGATACGCTCCATGCGTATTTTCCAAGGGAAGCCACCAGCCGGACTAAATTGGGTGGGCAGCAGGCGCATGCATACCACCCCGGACGTTCTGGAAGGACATGCCTGAATCCTGGCAGTTTTCCGGAGATGCCCGGATTCACTTCCAGCGGGTTCACATAAAAGAATCGTTTCCCATCCAATTGGATTCCGCTTAGAACGCCGTTAAACAGTGCCCGTTCCATCACGTCCGCATATCGATTGGAAGGGCGAATATCCAACATCTTTTTTGCAAAGAAAACCAGCCCGATGGAAGCGCATGTCTCGGCATAGGCTGTATCGTTGGGCAGGTCGTAATCGACGGTGAACGCTTCGCCTTCCGCAGTGGAGCCGATGCCTCCGGTCAGGTACATTCGCTTTTGGGTAATGTTGTCCCAAAGTGTTTCACATGCTTTCAGCAGAGTCTTTTCGCCCGTCGTTCCCGCAAGGTCCGCCATGGCGGTGTACAGATAAACCGCACGGACGCAGTGGCCTTCCGCCGTTTTCTGCTCCCGGACGGGGGCGAACGTTTGGTTATACCGGGTATCGTCGGGATTTATCCCCCAAAGCGTCCAGCCCCGTTTTTCTTTCTCCTTTTTGAAGAAATTCGGATCTTTTCCTCTTTCGTCGATAAAATACTGCGCCAGTTTTCTGTATTTTTTGTTTCCGGTCAGATGGTACATCCGCATCAGGCCGATTTCGACTTCCTCATGCCCGGGGATCCCGCGCCGGCTGCCCGGGCCGAACTGCTTTGAAATATGGTCGGCCATCCGTTCCATGACATTCAGCAGCCGGTCTTTTCCCGTGGCCTGGTAATACGCGACGGCGGCTTCCATCATGTGCCCTGCGCAGTACAGCTCATGGCATTCCTGCAGGTTTTGCCAGCGGCGTTCCGGCTCCTTGATGGTAAAATAAGTATTGAGGTATCCGTCCGGCCGCTGTGCTTTCTCAACAGTGTCGATGATCCGATCCGCACGTTTTTCCAGTTCCGGATCCGGCTTCAAGGTCAGGGAGTAAGCGACCCCTTCCAACCACTTGGCCACGTCGCTGTCCTGGAAGACCATCCCGTAAAATTCACCTTTTTCCAGCCCCGCGGCGATCCGGAAGTTCGCAAAGGCATGGCTTTGTGCCGTACCGGAGACCTCGTCGTTTAGGATCCTTTCCTGATA
>JALCPO010000007.1 GCA_022650455.1 Oscillospiraceae bacterium | reverse complement strand
GGCCGCGCGGCGGACAAAAAAATAAGCCCCCGGCTCCGGGGGCTTATTTTTTACGGCTTCATGGTCGTTTCGTCCGTCTCGGCCTCGAACTCGGTTTCGATCTCCCGCAGGTCTTCCTTCAGGTCGTTCCCCTTTTTCAGCCGGATGCCCGGAATGAACGCGATCAGCGACCCGACGATAATCAGCGCGATGCCGGCCGCCATGCGGCCCGTGATCGCCTCGCCCAGGATGAAGAGGGAGAACACCGGGGCAAGGACCGGTTTGATGTAAAAGACCAGCGAAGCCGTCGCGGCCGACGTGTTTTCCATCGCCAGAAAATAGAAGGTATAGCCGAGGCCGGTCACGAAAATCCCCACATAGATCAGGCCCGGCAGGCTGCCCCGCCCGATTCCCGCCAGGATGGGAACGGCGGAGAACATCGGAAGCCCGGCCCCCCTGCACCAGAGCGCCACGGCGGGGATATGGCTGACGGCGATCAGCAGGAGCATCTCGGCACAGCCGAACAGGAAGCTGATGCAGGTGAGGGTGATGCCGCCGAACCGGTCGCTGCGCGTGCGCCCCACCACGTTATAGAGCGCAAAGGTGATGGCGGCGCCGAGCGAAAGGATGACCCCGAGGGCGCTCCCCTTCATGTGCAGCGGGTCAATGATGACCATCATGCCCGCGATGCTGACGACGATGGACAGAACCGTATGTTTGTAAATGTGTTCGCTCAGCAGAAGGAAGGCAAACAGGACGACGAAAACGGAGTTGCAGCTGAACAGCACCGCCGCGACTGATGCGAGCGAATACACGATTCCGAGCTGGAACAGGATCATGCTGACAACGACGCAGATGAAGCCCGTCAGGACAAAAAATGCAAAGTCCCCGGGCCGGAATACCGTTTTTTTCTGCTTTGTTTCGCGCAGCGCCAGCGGGATCAGAACGGCACCGCCGATGAAGAAGCGCAGAAACGTGAGCTGAATGGCGTTGAAGCTTCCGGCGGAAAGCTTCAGCGCGATTTCCATTGTGCTGAAGAAGAATGTTGCCAGGACGATGTACAAATACCCTTTTTTCATTTCAGAACCTCGTATGTAAGTAAAAATATGAATGAGACGGAAGGCGGAAAACACACAACGTTTTTCAGTATATCACCGGAAACCGGAAATGTAAAATCGTTTCGTCCGCCCCGCGCGGCGTCCCCCGCTTGACATCCCCCGCCGGAACGAATAAAATAAAACCAAAAGCGAAGAGGCGGCGGCCCGTTCCGTCCCGATACAAAAGAATGCAAGGAGGCCTCTCGATGAATTCATTTTATGAGATGCTGCTGAAGCGGCGGACCATCCGTTCGTTTCAGCCGCGCGCGATCCCGGACGAAACCATGGACCAAATTCTTCTGGCCGGCCGGTACGCCCCGTCCGGAATGGGGCTGCAGAACCGGCACTTCACCGTCGTGCAGGACCCGGGCCTGATGAAGGAAATCGTTGCGGCGACGGAAAAGGCCGGGGGAAAATTCGTACCCGGCCACACGCCGTTCTACGGCGCCCCGGATGTGGTGGTGCTTTCCGCGCCCAAAGACTTCAAGCTCAACCGGGAGGACGCGGCGTGCGCCGCGGAGAACCTTCTGCTCGCGGCGTATGCCTTCGGCATCGGCTCGTGCTACATCTGCTCCGTCGTCCCGGGCCTGCGCGACGAATCGATTTTGAAACGGCTGAACCTGCCGCGGAACTACATCCCGTTCGGATGCGTCGCCCTCGGCTTCCCCGCACAGGGCGCGCCCGGGCCGAAAGCGCGGCGCACCGACGACGTCACATGGATCCGGGCATAAAAAAAGACCGGGCAGGCTTTCGGCCTGCCCTAACAGAGAAAATTCCAGCCGCATCATTTGGTGGATTGGGAATCTCCCTGCCGGTAATTAGAATGCGCCGCAGCGGCGAAGATATCAGTGCCAATTTTAAACATTAGCAGCCGCAGCAAAATCCATAAAAAACACAGCAGAGGTATGGAATGAAAATCAAACTGATCGCGGCGGACCTGGACGGCACGACCCTCAGGACGGACAAAACCGTATCGCGGCGGACCGTTTCGGCAATCCGGGCCGCGAGGGACCGGGGATGCCTGTTTGTCCCGGCGACCGGCCGCATCGCAAAAATGATGCCGAAACAGCTCCTCGCCATCCCCGGCATCCGGTACGCCGTGACGTCCAACGGCGCGGCCGTCCGCGATTTTGAAACCGGGTCGGTCCTTTTTGCCAACCTGATGTCCATGGAAAGTTCCAACAAAATCGTCCGGCTGATTTCGGAAACCGGCCTTTTGGCGGAGGCTTACTGCGAGGGCCTTTCCTATGCGGACCGGGACGCCCTCGGGCGCCTGCGGAAGCTGAATCCGCCGGAAGAGGTGCTGCGCTACGTTCTGGAGTCGCAAAGCTTCGTGGACGACCTGCCCGGGTTCATCGCGGCGCGGAACGTCCCTCTGGAGAAGATCAACGTGCCGTATGTGCCGGATGAGATGCGGGGCGGGCTGTACCGGAAGCTCGGCGCGATGAAAGAATACTGCGTCTATTCTTCCAGTTTTGTGAATCTCGAGGTCAACGCCGCGGGCTGCAGCAAAGGCAACGCGCTGCGGCGCCTGTGCGCGCTGTGGAACATCGACCCGTCGCAGGTGATGGCTGTCGGCGACAGCGACAACGACGCCAGCATGCTCCGGTTGGCCGGGCTCAGCGTCGCCATGGGAAACGCCGAGGACGGTATTCTTTCCCTCGCGGACTACAAAACCGAAACGAACGACAAAGACGGCGTCGCACGCGCCATTGAAAAATTCGTACTGAGCTCCGGCTCCTGAACCGGCCGGGAAACGCATCGGCAAAGGGGCTGTTGCAAATTGCACAAAGTAATAACCATAAAGGTAATAAAATACGCCTTGAAACGGCTTGGGAAGCCCGATCAAAACGCATTTTTTATGCACTGTTTTTCAGCGGGACTGTTTTGCAACAGCCCCCTTTTACTGTTGTTTTTTGGGCAGATTTTGAACCGCGTCGGCCGCCGCGTCCAACCAGGGAGCCGGAATCTCCTCCGCGAGGCCGGCGTCGCATTTCCGTGCGACCGCCGGGTCCAGCGGAAGGCGCCCGAGGATTTTCAGCCCGTATTTCCGGGCAGTCCCGTCCAGGTGGCTTTCGCCGAACACCCTGATTTCCTTCCCGCAGTCCGGGCACTTGACATAGCTCATGTTCTCCACAACGCCGAGGATAGGGATTTTCATCATCTTCGCCATATTGACCGCCTTGGCGACGATCAGGGAAACCAGCTCCTGCGGGGAAGTCACGATCACGATGCCGTCAACCGGAAGCGACTGGAACACCGTCAGCGGCACGTCGCCGGTCCCCGGGGGCATGTCGACGAACAGGTAATCCACATCGGCCCAGACGACGTCCGTCCAGAACTGCTTGACGATGTTGGCGATCATCGGGCCGCGCCAGACGATCGGGGCGCTTTCGTCCTCCAGCAGAAGATTGACGGAAATCAGGTCGATCCCGGTTTTCGTCCGGGCCGGAAAAATATCCCGGCCGTTCCCTTTGGCCCGTTCATGAACGCCGAACACCTTCGGGATGGACGGCCCGGTGATGTCCGCGTCCAAAATACCGGTGTGGAAGCCGCGGCGGTTCAGAAGGACCGCCAGCGCGGAAGTAACGAAGCTCTTGCCCACGCCCCCTTTTCCGCTGACCACGCCGACCACCCGGCCGACTTTGCTCTTCGGGTTCGGTTTTTCCAAAAAATCCGCGGGGCTGCTTTTCCGCGAAGGGCAGTCCTCACCGCACGCGGAGCAATCATGCCCGCAATTTTCTTCACTCATTCGGATTCTCCTCTAAAAAGCCGTCCGCTGACGCGGCGGCTGATCTATGCTTTCATTGTAAAGTCACGCGGCGTTTTTGTCAACGGGGCGCGCAACAGGACCTAAAACTCCCTTTTGATGCTGCGCAGAAAAAGGTCGGAAAGGACTTTGTTCGGGTCTTTCCCCCGGTTGACGACGGCGTCGACCGCGCGGGAAATCGGCAGGTCGACACGGTACTCCTCCCCAAGCCGGAGCAGGGCCGTCGTCGTCGCCACGCCCTCGGCCAGCCCGCCGTAGCTTTCCCCTCGGACAAAGGCTTCGCCGAAGCGGCGGTTGTGGCTGTAAGGAGAAAAGACCGTCGCCTCATAGTCGCCGAGGTGAGCCAAACCGTAGGCGGAAATCTCCTTGCCGCCCATCGCCCGGATCAGGCGGGCGATTTCCCGCGTCCCGCGGGACATGAGGGCGCCCTTCAGCGCGGTCTTGCCCAGTCCATCCAGCATCCCGGCGGCGATGCCGATCACGTTCTTGGAAGCGGCGCCGATCTCGTTGCCCAGCAGGTCGTCGCCGTAATAAAAACGGATCAAATCGCTGGAAAACGCGCCGACCAGATATTTCTTCACGGCTATGCTTTTGCTGTCGATCACCATGCAGTTCGGGACCCCGCGCGTAAAATCCTGCACATGGCCCGGCCCGACCCAGACGGCCACCGGGACGGACGGGGCGTATTCCTCAAAGATCTGCGAGAGGCGCCTGCCCGTCCCGGCCTCGAGCCCCTTCATGCAAAGCACCGCGGTTTTGCCCGCAAGGTCTTCCCCGGAAAGCTGTTTCATAAAAGCGCGGAAGCCCTGCGCGCCGATGGAAACCGCCAGAATCTCGGCGGGCCGCACGGCTTCGCTCAGGCTGGAAGTCAGAAGGATCCCCCCGTCCAGCGTCACCAGGCCGTTGGTGCGGGTATTTTGAAGTCGCCGGAATTTTTCGGAGCCCTCCCGGCCGTAAAGCGTCACGCCGTGCCCCAGCCGGTTGAGGTACCACGCCAGGAAGCTGCCCCAGCGGCCGCACCCGACTACGGAAATCCGCAAGCCCGTTCCCCCTTCCCGTACAAAATAGTCTTTCCTTTATCATACCAAAAAAATCCGGCCGCAGCAACCGTATGGCCGCAACCGGAAAAAGTGTCTCCGGAACCGGGATGCCGTTTCGACAGAAACAGCCTGCACGGCGCGGTATAATAAAGGACGCGGCCTGTGGATCGGGAAACGGAGACTTTTATTTTATCCTTTTTTAACCGAAATGAATCCGCTTTCTAACAGGGCTGCCTTATGCTTGAGCGGAGGTGATCCTATTGCTTTGTAAAATGACTCTGGAACAGAAACCGGCAAACGAAGAAGACGGCGAACGCCTGAAAGCCACCGCTTCCAAGCTGGTGGGAAGTCTGAAAACTCTCCGCGGCAGAAAACTGCGGAGCGGAAAAACGGAAAACGACGCGGAAATCCTGTTCATCGACAAGCTGATCGGAGAATTTGAATCCGACCTGCAGAAAAGATAGCGGCCGCGTCAGCCGGTTTCCCGCAGGACCAGCCGGTTCAGACGATCTTTGAGATGTTCCGCCTGGTTTAATAATTGTTTGCATGCAGCAGCCTCATTCCGGGCAACTGCTGTATTTTTTTGCACTACGGACGAAATGGTGCCGACCCCGCCCGTAATCTGGCGGATGGATTCCTGCTGCCGCTCGAACTCTTCGCGGATGTTCTGCATGGTTTCGGCGACCGACCGGATGTCTTCCAGCGTTTCGTCGAGAAAACGGGCGGTATCGGCGGCAATTGCGGAGCCGTCCTGCACACTGCGGTTGGAACGGTCGATCAGCGCCGCCGACTGCTTGGCCGCCTCGGCCGACTGGGCCGCGAGCCTTCGGACCTCCGAAGCGACCACTGCAAATCCCTTGCCGGCCTGCCCCGCCCTGGCCGCTTCCACGGAAGCGTTCAGGGCCAGCAGGTTCGTCTGGACCGCGATTTTCGAGATGAACTGGTTCACTTTCCGCATCTCTCCGGACGACTGCTGCATTTTCTCCGTCGCCCCGAGCATTTCTTTCATCTTCCGGTTGCTGTCCGAAATCTTCTGCATGGCCCGCTCGATGGAATCCGCCGCGCGGCCCATCGTTCCGGCGTTTTTCACGGACGCCTGAAAGATTCCGTCCGCGGAACGGGAAAGCTGCTCCACGGCGCCCGCCTGCTCGACGGCCCCGCTTGCGATGGATTCGGAACCTTCCGAAACCTGCGTCGCCCCAGACGCGATTTCCAGGGAAGACGACCGGATCTGGAGAAACATCTCATTCATGCGGTCGAGAATCGTGCGGAGCGCGTCGGAAAGCGGACGAAAATCGCCGTCGTAGTTTTTGGCGCCGTCCGCACTGAGATTTCCGCGGGAAATTTCAGCCAGCGTTCCGGAAATATCGCGCACGATTTCCTCCAGCTTGTCAAACGCGGTATTCAGCGACTCCGTCAGGATCCCGACCTCGTCGTCCGACGCGTGTTCCCGGTCCACCCGGGCGCTCAAACCTCCGTTGGAAAATTCCCGCGCGGTCACCGCCAGCTCCCGCACCGGACGGCTGACCGACCCCGAAATCCGGAAGCCGAGAATCACCGAAGCCGCAATTCCCACCGCCGAGAGGGCCAGCAGGACAGTTCCCAGCACGGCTGCCGTCTTCCGGTCGCCGGCATTGCTCTCTTTCACCGCCTGGATCTGGCTGTCCATAAACGCGGAATATTCGTTGTACAGCTTCGTCTCGTTCGCATAGGATTTCTGGAGCAGGTCGTCCGCCTGGGCGAGCTGGTTTTTATCCGCGAGCGAAAAGACCGACTCCATCTGCGGGATGAAGGTGCCCCGCAGATTTTTCCCCGCGGCGTCCAGCTTATTCTTCCACTCCGGGCCGACGGACACGCCGCTCAGTTTTTTCAGGTTGGCAAGGCACTGTCCGCGCGCCGCCTGATAATTCTTCCGGTCCTTTTCAAAAAGGTCGGAGTTGTGGAAATTGATGACGGCGTCGCGGGCGGCGGACTGCATCGCGGCAACCGACGTAAGAGTCCCGGTGATGACCGGCATAAAATCCATGCTGTTTTCCGTTTCCGACATGGCTCCCGTCAGCCGGCTGAGGCTGAAAATCCCCGTGCCGGAAACGGCGGCGGTGATGACGGACAGCGACAGAAAAGTGAAAATCAGTTTCTTTGCAACGGTGAGATGCCGACTTTTTTTCATGCCTTTTCCTTCCAGAATCAAAATTTCAGAACAAACTCCTTTTTTCCAATTATAAAAAGAATTGATTGGAAGGATGTTATGAAAAGATTGGAAATTGGTTAAGCGTGTGCCGGAACGCGTCGGGAAGAATTGGTTCGGGGCGAATCCTGAATTTTTTAACCGGAATCTAACGGTGTTTTAACTGGTGTTCCCTTCTTTTCCACTATAATCTGATTAAGAGGATGGAAAGGAAGGATCCCTGTGGATGACAGACCGAGGAAACAGCTTGATGAAATCATAGACGGAAAACAGATCCGCACGGTTTTCCAGCCGGTCGTTTCCCTGCGCGACGGCACCGTTATGGGACACGAGGCGCTCAGCCGCATGACGTGCAAAACGCAGTTTCAAAACCCGGAGCAGCTGTTCCAGTTCGCCACAGAAAGCGACCGCCTGTGGGACCTGGAGCAGCTCTGCCGCACAACGGCGCTGCGCACGGCGTTCCTCGGCCCCGACCGGAACCCGAAGAAGCGGCTGTTCCTGAACGTGAACCCGAACGTGATGCATGACGAAAAATTCCGCCGGGGCTTTACCAAGGAATACCTGAAGCAGTACGGCATCCAGCCCAAAAACATTATCTTCGAGATCACGGAGCGCAACACCGTGGCGGACATGGACAGCTTCCGCGGGACGGTGAGCCACTACAAGGGCCAGAACTACAACATCGCGATCGACGACGTGGGGGCGGGTTTTTCCGGCCTGAACCTCATCAGCGACATCCACCCGCACTACATCAAGCTCGACATGAACCTGATCCGGGGCATCGACTCCGACGGGATTAAGTACGCGCTGGTCAAAGGCATGGTGGAAATCTCCAAAACGGCGAACATCGCGCTGATCGCCGAAGGGGTGGAAACGCGTGAGGAGCTGGTCACGCTGGTCGACCTGGGCGTGCAGTACGCGCAGGGGTATTTCCTTCTGAAACCCGACGCGCGCATCCGCGACATCAGCCCGCAGACCCGCGCGCTGATCGTCGAGCTGAACCGGCGGAAAAACCACGTTTTCAGCAGCCAGGCGGGCGGCGTCTACATCTCCAACATCTGCACGCCGACCGAAACGATCCCGCCGGACATGAGAGTGGAGGACGCCTTCGAAAAGCTGAAAAAGGACCCGGGCTCTTTCGGCTTCTGCGTGGTGGATGACGGCAGGGTCCTGGGGATCGTGACGAAAAACAGCCTTGTGCTGCAGCTGAGCGGCCGGTACGGGTTCAGCCTGAACCAGAACAAGCCAATTTCTTTCCTGATGGACGCCAACTTCATGTCGGTCGACTTCCACACGCCGATCAACGACGTTTCCAACTCCGCCATGACAAGGCCGCCGGACAAGCTGTACGACTTCATCGTGGTCACCAAAAACGAAAAGTATCTCGGCACCGTCACCATCAAGGACCTGCTGCAGAAGACGACGGAGATCGAAGTGGTCAACGCAAAATTTGAAAATCCTCTGACCGGCCTGCCCGGCAACGTGCGGATCGAGCAGAAAATCAGCCAGTGCATCTCTTCCGGCGGGGCTTACAGCGTGATCTATTTCGACATCGACAACTTCAAAGCCTACAACGACGTTTACGGGTTTGAAAACGGCGACCGCATCATCAAGCTGCTCGCGAAAGCCCTGACGGACCACCTGCCGGAAGGGCAGTTCGTGGGCCACGTGGGCGGGGACGATTTCGTCGCGGTCATCACCGCGGGCGACCCGGCGAAGTACTGCGCGGACGTGATGGATGACTTTAAGCGGAACGCGCTGAAATACTACTCCCCGCAGGACATCGCGCGGGGCTACATTGTGGCGGAAAACCGGCACGGCACGGTGGAACAGTTCCCGCTCGTCTCCCTCTCCGCCGCGGGAGTGCGCGACGGGCAAGGCCGTTTTTCCAGCCTGGTGGAGCTGACGGAACAGCTCGCCCGGCTGAAAAAGAAAAGCAAGCAACACCGGGGGTGCTGCTGCATCTGGCAGGATGATCCCGCGGAACGCGAGTCCGGCCCGGCATAGGACGCCGTCACACGTTTTCGCTTTCCGTTTTCTTCCGCGCTTCGGCTTTCCGGAAAGCGGCCCGGCAGGCCTGCACGGCGCCGTCGAGCGTTTCCGCCGAAATCAGGAACCGGCCTTTGTGGCAGAAATTCAGCGTTGGAATTCCGGCCGTTTCCCGCAGCCCGGCGTCTTCCTTTCCGGCCCATTCTTCCGGGAAAGCGCACTTTGCCTCGGAAGTACCGAAATCCGCCGGGATCACTTGGGCGTTGTAGCCTCCCCGGCGGGAAGGATAGACCACGAACAGGGCGTCGGACGGAACCAGCACCGCTTTCCACGGGGCAAACCGCGGCAGGACCACGATCCGGTCCTGCGCCCCGGCAAGGGCCCGCTCCACGAGGGCTTTCGCCCGCTGCACGCTGAAAATTCCCGCGAGCTTCCGCCTGAGGATGCCTTCCGCGAATTCCACCGCTTCCGCAAAGCAGTCGTCCGGGGAACGGTCGGAATCCCATACGGGGTTGAAGGCGCCGACCGCATCCGCGAGCTGGCTGCCGCAGCCCGTGTTGTCGTCTGCGTCCAGCGGCTGGATGAAGTGCTCGTCGAAACGCTTCGCTTCCTTCGCCGCCTCTTCGGGCGGGCAGTCGCCGCGCAGCACCGTTTCGCCGAGCTCCCGCCACAAAAGGCCGAACGCCGCGTAAGGAATTCCGTTTTCCCGCACCTCGGCGTTTCTCTGGTGGTGGTCGAACTTTCCGCGCCCGATGTCGAAAACGATTCCGTCGTAGTTTTCGGGCACCTCAAACGCGCGCGTAACCCGCACCGACGGATGGATGATTTTCAGCAGCGCGGCGGAGAAGACGTCGTCCGCGTGGAATTTTCCGCCGTGCGTCAGTGCATGATCTGTGACTTCCATGGTTCGTTGCTCTTTTCTTTTTCGGATTTTTCGGGTGGAATTTCCGCCCCTCCGCCGCCCGGCCCGTACACGGAAAGGCTCTCCCTCGCTTTTTCCCGCAGCTTTTCGACCAGGCTTTCCGGCTCGAGGATCCGGATCTTATCCCCGAACTCGAAAATCCAGCTCAGCAGCGTGGGGCTGATAAAAGCATGGATCTGGATTTTAAAGCTGGCGGCATCTGCCCGGTAAATACTCACGTCTTTCCCGAACCGGTCCAGAACGACCCCGACGAGGGAATTGTCCAGCTGGAGCGTAACGCGCTCCTCTTCCCCGCTGAACATTCCGAACACCTTTTTGGAATACTCCGCGAGGTCGAACGAGCGGTGGTCGGGCAGCTCCCGCGGCGGCCGGTCCAGAATCTCGATGCTCTCCATTTTATCGACCCGGAAATGGGAAATCGTTTGATATTTCTCATAATAGGCGAGCATATAGTAATTCTCATCGTCCCAGGTGAGCGCGTAGGGAAACGCGGCGTACTTCTCCCCGTCCCGGCGGTAATGCTTCCGCCAGTGGTTCGGGGCGTTCCAGTCGATGCTGTACTCGAAATACCGGAACGCGACCGGCCGGTTTACCGCGATCGCCTGATGGATGGTGTCCACGTTATAATAGATTTTCTCATTGGCCGTTTTCGCCCTGCCGCGGACAAAGACCTGCCTTTGGAGCTGGCTGGCCTCGTAGTCGCTCGCCAGACTTTCGATCTTCCGGATCAGCTGGGACGACTTTTTCTCGGTGATAAACTTGGATGATGCGACCGCGTCGGCGAGAAGCTTGAGCTCCGGCAGCTCGAACTTCCTGCCGGCGGCAAAATAGCCGGTCGTTTTCGATTTGCGGCACACGATGTCGACGCCGTACCGGCGCAGGTCTTCGAGGTCGGCGTAGATGCTTTTGCGCTCCGCCCGGATGCCGTACCCGTTCAGGGCCTCGATCATCTCCCGAACCGTCATGGGGTGCTCCTCATCGGTCCGGTTCAGGAGGATGTCCTTCAGATAAAGCAGCTTCAGCTTCTGGTTTTCCGACTTCGGCACCGCCAAACACCTCTTTTGCCCGGATTCCGGAAGAATTTTCCTCCGGCTCTTCTTTTATCTTAGCACAATCAGAGTACAATAAACAGGACATTTTCAAAAACGGCGCGGCGGGAATCAAAATTGTGCCGGAACGGTTTCATCCTTTTTCCTTTCTTGACGCGGAAAAGCCGCCATGATCCTGATACAGTTACCATATATAAAGAAGCGGCCCGTCGTTTTTCAAGCGGCAGACCGTTCCTTTTTGAATCAAGAATCCTTGATCTCCGCGGCACGGACGGCGTTCAGGACGGCCAGAATCGCAACGCCCACATCCCCGAAGACCGCCTCCCACATGGTGGCGATCCCGAAGACAGCCAGCACGAGGATCGCCGCTTTCACGCCGAGCGCCAAAGCAATATTCTGCCGCGCAATCGACCGGGTCTTTTTTGCGATGCGGATGGCGGTGACGAGTTTGGACGGCTCATCCGTCATCAGGACGACGTCGGCCGCCTCGATCGCCGCGTCGGAGCCGAGACCCCCCATGGCCACGCCGACGTCCGCGCGGGCCAGAACCGGCGCGTCGTTGATGCCGTCGCCGACGAACACCAGTTTGCCGTCCGCCCACCCGCCGAGCCGTTCCATCTCCTCCACCTTCCGCTGGGGGAGCAGTTCGGCGGAAACGGAATCGATTCCGAGTGCCTTCGCGGTCCGGTCCCCGGACGCTTTCCCGTCCCCCGTCAGCATCACCGTCTTCCGGACGCCGACGGCTTTCAGGCCGCGGATGGCCCGGACGCTGTCCGGTTTGATTTCATCGGCAACGGCGACCGACCCCGCAAAGGCCCCGCCGACGGCCAGGTAAACGATCGTCCCTTCCGCGTCGGCCGGTTTCCAGCGGATGCCTTCCGTTTCCATCAGCCCCGCGTTCCCCGCCAGGACGGGGGTCCCCCGCACTTCCGCCCGGACCCCTTTGCCGGGAATTTCCTCATATCCGCCGACCTGGGACGAGTCCGGCTGTTTCCCGTACGCTTCACGGATGGAGACGGCAACCGGGTGGCTGGAATAAAGCTCGGCGTACGCGGCGTAGTCCAGAAGCTCATCCCTGGCCCATCCGTCCTCCGGCTCGATCCGCGTCACCTTGAAGTTCCCTTTCGTAAGGGTCCCCGTTTTATCGAAGGCGACGGTATCGACCTCGCTCAAGGCTTCCAGATAGTTGCCGCCCTTGATGAGGATTCCCCGCCTGGAAGCACCGCCGATCCCGGCGAAAAAACTGAGGGGGATGGAGATCACCAGGGCGCAGGGGCAGGAAACGACCAGGAACGTAAGCGCGCGGTTGATCCAGGCGGCAAAGGACGCGCCCGGAACGGCCAGCGGCGGCACCACCGCGAGCACCAGCGCCGCAAAAACCACGGCGGGCGTGTAATACCGCGCGAACCGGGTGATGAAGTTTTCCGTCGGGGCCTTCCGGCTTCCCGCGTTCTGGACAAGAGCCAGAATCCGGGAAACGGCGGACTCTCCGAACTTCTTCGTTACCGCAACCGTCAGCGGCCCGCCGCCGTTGACGGAACCGGAGAGGATTTCCCCGCCTGGCCCCACGCTTCGCGGGACGGACTCCCCCGTCAGCGCGGAGGTATCGAGAAACGACCTGCCTTCCACGACCGTGCCGTCGAGCGGCACCCTTTCCCCGGGGCGGACCAGAATTTGGTCGCCGACGCAGACTTCCTCCGGGGACACTTTTTCCACCTTATCGCCGGTCTTCCGGTTCGCGTAATCCGGGCGAATCTCCAGAAGCGCGGAAATCGACCGCCGGGAACGGTCCACCGCGCGGTCCTGGAGAAATTCACCGACCCGGTAGAACAGCATGACGGCGGCGCCTTCGGCGAAATCCCCGATGGCGAACGCGCCGGCCGCTGCGACGCTCATCAGGAAATTCTCGTCGAAAATCCGCCCGCCCGCAAGGTTGCGGACCATCTTCCACAGGACTTCCCAGCCGGTCAGCAGGCTGCTCGCCAGAAACGCCGCCGTCTTCAGAAGGCGGGGCATCGGCAGGATCATCCCGGCGGCAAACAGGGCGATCCCCACGGCAAGGCGGATGTACCGGGCCCCGCTTTTCCGCCCTTCCGCCGGGGCCGCGTCCTTCCCGAAGGGTTTTGTCTGTACCCGTACATCCGGCTCCATCTTCCGGACGGCCTGCTCCGCCCGCCGCACAACGGCGGTAAGCTCCGCCGGGTCCGCAGGCTCAACGGTAAGCTTCCGGGAAACAAAATCGATTTCGGCCGACCGCACTCCTTCCACACGGCTCACGGCGGCCTCGATTTTTTTCGCGCAGTCGGCACCGTCCAGCCCGCTCAGGTACAAGGCTGCCCGTTCGGGCCTTTCCACGGACATAAGGGAACCGCCGCGCCCCGCGGTCTCCGCCGCGCAGCCGCTGCAGCACGGGTTTCCCGGCGCATCTTGTTTTTTTCGCTCCGGCATGACCTTCCCAGCCCTTCATTGTAAAAATGTTCAATTGAGCAATCGATCAACCATTCGGGAAAAAGAAATCCTACTCGGAAACATGCGCCAGACCCTGGTCAAAGATATTCTTCACATGCTCGTCGTCCAGGGAATAGTAGACCACTTTCCCGTCCCGGCGGTTTTTAATCAGCTTCGACTGCTTCAGAACACGCAGCTGATGGGAAATCGCCGACTTCGTCATGCCGAGCAAAGCGGCAATGTCGCACACGCACATTTCCGACTTAAACAGGGCGCAGAGGATCTTCACCCGCGTGGAATCTCCGAAGACCTTGAACAGATCCGCAAGGTCCAGCAGGTTTTCCTCATCCGGCATATTCCGCCGCACCTGCCGGACAACATCCTCATGGATAATGGTGCAGTCGCATTTGTCGATATCCGGCACATTGGGATTCATACCGATCCGCCTCCCTGGTATACATTTGAACGGTTGCTTATCTGTTCAACTGTATTATAGCTCTTTCTTCCGAAAAGTCAACCGGGAATGGAACCATCCCGGAAAAAATTTTGCCGGGCCCGCCGTTCCGGCCACGGCATCGCCCATTGCCGAATAAGGTCATATTTTTCGATTTTATTTGGGAAGTGTCTCTTTACAGGCGGATTTTCGTGACTTATAATAAGAGGGAGTCCTGTTGCCTCGAAAATATCGATAAGGGATAAGGGTTGAAAAATGGCTCAATACATCAATAAGCTCCGGGTACCAAGCAGCGGGTCCGTCCGCCACATCGTCGGGTTCGGTTTGGGCGACCCAGGCTACGACGTTCTGGAAACGGTTACGAAAGACAACGTGCCGTGCGTCGTGTATTATTACGTCAAGAACAGACAGAAGCAGAGCGTGTCCGTCGCCAAGTTCCAGGGCCGGTATTTCGTGGAGCATGAGGTTTACGCCGGCCTGGACTCGTTCATCAGCCGCGAAAAGCACGGGTGCTCCCTCAAGAGCGTCACAAGGGACTACCTGATGGAGACCGTAAAGGCATACCGCGGCTACCGCATGCTTTTCAACGAATACAAAGGCTTTCGGGACGACATTCTCGACGCCTTGAACGGCTTGGAATGCGTGTATCTGGGCAAGATGGGAAACGACAAAGACCGGCTGGTTCAATTACTGGAGCGCTCCGGGTTCCATGTGGAATCCTTCCAGTTCAATATGATCAAAACAAAAGAGGGAGTCTGTCTTTCGCTCGACGGTTTATGCTTCAACCAGGACGAAATTATCCCTTAGCTCTTGCTGCGCCGGGATTCGTCATCCTATATTTGGAAACTGCCTCAGCGGTCCGATTTTTCGGGTCGCTGTTTTTCTGTTTGCTTCCGTCCGGACGGGGCCGTGCGAAACAGCCCCCGCTTTCCCGTCTGCAGGGCCGGGAACGGGCGCGCGCTGCCAAAGCCGGCTATTGGTCTGCAGGGCGCAGCGGATCGATCTCCTCGGCGAACCGCGCGTAATTGGTTTCGGCGCAGAAGTTTTCCTGCCAGATTCTCCGCGACGCCGCGCGGAAAGCGCTTTGCTCCGGGCCGGGCATGCGGTACATCGTCTCAATTTTGCGCGCGAGCTCTTCGGGCGTGACGCCGGCGCCGAGCAGAGAACCGTTTTCCCCGTCCCTTACGATCTCGCCCGTTCCGCCCACGTCGGTGGCAAGCACCGGAATGCCGAAGGAACACGCTTCCATGATGCTGACCGGCAGGCCCTCCGAGCTGCTGGTGTTCACAAAACAGTCGACATGGTTCGTCCGGTAAAACTCCATGAGCCGCTCATTCTTCACCTCGCCGGCAAACGTGCAGTCCAGAAAGCCGAGATTTACGTCCGCGTATTGTTTCAGGGCGTCCAGCCCTTCCCCGCCGCCGAAATGCGTCCATTTCAGCTTCAGGCCGCTTCCGGAAAGCCTGGCGAGCGCCTGCGCCAGAATCTCCACCCGCTTGACCGGGGAAATGTGGCAGCAGCTTACCAGGTGGAATTCCGGGCCCCGGTTTTCCGGCCCCGGGCCGTAATCCTTCGTCCCCAGGTACGCGGTGGCGACCTTGTCCGAAAATTCCGGATAGGTTTCCCGTAAATACCGGCTTCCATCCTCGGAGCACGGACGGACGGCGTCAAGGTTTTTCAGCAGATACGGCCGCAATGGGAGGTAATGGGACGGGCTGCGTTCCGGGTACAGGTCGTAACGATGCGCACGGCTGCAGGAAAAGCGGCGGGCCGCCCTGCTGGCACGCTTCAGGCTGAGCGCCGCGAGCGCCGTGTCGTACAGCCAGTAGCTGTAGAACGTGACGGCGCCGTATTCGTCTATATCGGTTCCGGAAAGGATTTCCGCCGCTTTCCGGCCGACCGCGTTCCCTTTCGCGACAAAATAGGCGAAGTACATCCGGCGCTTCAGCGAGCGCCCGATCGCTTTGCGTTCCCGCGGGCCTACGTATTCCCCGGGAAGATGTGCAAACGGTGCGACGGCCCCGGCCGGAATCATCCGCCGGACGTCGGACGAGCGGATGGCGTGGACTTCGGCGTTGCCGGGCACCGGCCGGGTTCGGGCCGGATGGTCCGAGACGGAAGTCGCGATCAAAATCACTTTGTTGAATTTTTCCGCCACAACCGGCAGCTCGTTTTCAATGAATTCCTCCCCCGTATCAAACGGGAAGGTTTTCGTGAGCAGGACAAGGCAGCTTTTCATCAGCATCGCTCCAGAATTCCGTATTTTCCGCGCGGCGCAACCATCCGCCGGTTTTGTCATTTCTTATACCATATCATACCCGAAATAGGATTGCAACAAAGGGCCGGTCTTGAATTTCAAAAGGACTATGCTATAATACTTCTATATGATATGAAGAACGGCGTATTTTCCGGAGCAACCGCGGGTTTGCCTGCATCGGCCGACAGAGTGTACCGTCTGCCCCGCGGGCATCCCTTTCTTTTTGCCCGCGGCCAGGCGGTGCGCGGCTCCCCGTCCCGCAAAACGGGACACCGGAGAAACGGCTCGGGAACGGTTTCCGGGAAATCATTACGGCGGGCGGGCGGTCCGGAAGCGGCTTTCGGACAGGCCCGCCGCCGGGAAGCGGAGGGTTTCGCCTTGCCCCAGATCAGCGTGATCGTACCGGTCTACAATGTGGAAAAATATCTGAACCAATGCGTCAAGAGCATTCTGGCACAGAGTTTTCCGGATTTTGAGCTTTTGCTCGTCAACGACGCGTCCACGGACAATTCCCTGAAAATCGCGCAGGAATACCGGTTCGACCAACGCGTGAAAGTTCTGGACAAGCCTCACGGGGGGCTGGGCGATACGCGGAACTACGGCGTCCGCCGCGCGACGGGCAAGTACCTTCTGTTTATCGACTCGGACGACTGGGTCGAGGAAGAGATGTTCCACGACCTTTTCTTCCTCGCGGAAGCGTACCGGGCCGACCTCGTCGTGTTCAACTACGTGCGGGAGAACCTGGAAGCCATGGAACACCGCGCGTGCCGCCTGCCGGTCAATTACCCGGAATTCGGCCCGGACATCCGGCGCAGGATGGTCGAGGAGCTGGTCGGCCCGGACGCGGACGGAGGGCCGTGGCGGAAGGCGGAAATGGTCGGCTGCGTATGCCGACGGATGTTTCTGCGGTCCTGGTACACCCAAAACGGCATCTCCTTCGGCAACGAACAAAAAATCATGCTGGAAGACCTTCCGGTGTCGCTGGAAGCACACTGTGCCAGCGAACGGCTCCTGATCGTCGGCGGAACGTATTACCATTACCGTTACAACCCGAACTCGCTCAGCACGCGCTACCGCCCCCGCAAGATGGAAATGCTGACCGGGTGTTTCCGGACCGTGAAAAAGATTCTGGAAAGCTTCGGCCTGTATGAACGGTACGAGCAGCGGCATCTGGCGTGGTTTTTGCGTTCGGCGGCTCATTCCGCGCTCGTCAACTGCTTCAGCCCCCGGAACCCGGCGAGGTTCCGGGGACGCTACCGGGAAGTCAAAGGCATTTTAAAGAACCCGATCCTGCGTCGGGCCGCGAAGTCGGATTATCTGTCGCACGGAGCAAAATCGGACCGCGCCGTGCTGCGTCTCATCCGCACCCGCTGTACGCCGCTGATTTATCTGTTTTACCGGGTCTATGCGCTTCTCCTTCTCCGCGACGAGAAGCGAAAATAGGGCAGGCCCGCAAAGCCGAAAATCAATCCGCCTGAAACGATGGAACCGATAGGAGCTGCGAATGCCGGAAAAAAAGAAAGTCCTGTTCATCAATTACAGCCTGCACAGCGGCGGAATTGAAAAAAGCCTGGTCACCATCCTCTCGCTGTTCGATTACGAAAAATATGAGGTTTCC
Organism: Oscillospiraceae bacterium; assembly: GCA_022650455.1. Taxonomy (GTDB): domain Bacteria; phylum Bacillota; class Clostridia; order Oscillospirales; family Acutalibacteraceae; genus Thermocaproicibacter. Next base: position 31,665 of record JALCPO010000007.1, on the reverse strand, counting down.
CTTCAGCTTTTCGCGAACGAAGGGCTGTTCCTTGAACGCGTCCCGAAGCAGGTGCATGTGCTGGAGCCCTTGTTCCCGCCGGAATACCGGCTGAACATCCGGCGCGCGTTCTTTGCCCTGCTGCGCAAAGGGCATCCGCTGCTCGCCCTTTGCCGCCTGCTCGTCACGTTTGCCGGGATACGCGGAACGATGGGCGAGCGCCTCGCGAAGATGTGGAAAGCGGAAGGCCGCTTCATCCGCCCCGCGCGCGGGGAATACGACGCCGCGGTCGCGTTCATGGAAGGCCAGCCGATCTATTATAATGTGCAGAAGGTGAAAAGCCGGGTTAAAATCGGGTTTATCCACGGCGATTACGAAGCCATGGGCTTGGACTGCGGCTTCGACCGTCCGTACATCCTCCGGCTGGACGCTCTCTGCACCGTTTCGGAATCCTGCCTTGCGTCGCTTCAAAGGGTTTTCCCGGAATGCGCCGGAAAATGCCACTGCATTTACAATATTATCTCCGCGGAATTCATGCGCGCGCTGGCGGAAGCCGGCGAGGGGTTTCAGGACGGTTACGCCGGGCTGCGGGTGCTTTCCATCGCGCGGCTCTCCGTCCAGAAGGGGCTGGACATCGCCCTGCCCGCCGTGGCGCGGCTGAAAGAGAAGGGCCTTCCGTTCCGGTGGTACATCATCGGCGTGGGCCCCGAGGAAGAAAAGCTGAAAGCGATGAAAAGGGATCTGGGGCTGAACGACTGCGTGTTCTTTCTGGGCGAGCAGTCCAACCCGTACCCTTACCTCAAACAGTGCGACGTCTACCTGCAGCCGAGCCGCTTCGAGGGCAAGGCCATTGCCGTGGACGAGGCGATGGTGATGTGCCGCCCGATCCTGCTGACCGATTTTTCCACGGCGGCCGACCAGATCGATTCGGGCGTGAACGGCCTGATCGTACCTATGACTTCCGAAGGCGTCGCGGATGGGCTGGAAGACCTTCTCCGGCATGAGGACCGCCGCAGGGCATTCACGGACGCCCTTTCCAAGGAAACGTACAGCAACGAAAACGAGATCAACAAGCTGTACGAGCTGATCGACGGGAAATAAAGCCGTTGGAAATCAGTACCCCACGCAAAGCGTGGGGTATGACTAACGGCCCCATAGGGGCCATCATACCAGCCATGCCCCAAAACGGGCGTCACATTTTACTTTTTGGTTTCACTGTCGGCTGGTACTTCCGGTGAGTCATCATCGAGTCCCGGCAAATTTTTGAACGGATCCTCGAACTCTTTGAAACTCAACTGATCCGCCATGATGTCCTCGATCTCCTGATTTTTGATGTACGCTTGAATCGTCTTTTTGTTCGCGCCTACGGTGCTCACGTAGTACCCTTTCGACCAGGACATTCTCCTCCCATATTTGTACTTCATGTTCGCGTACCTCTCGAAGATAATGAGCGTGCTTTTTCCTTTCAGATACCCCATGAAGTCTGAGACCGCCAGTTTGGGTGGTATAGATACCAGCATGTGAATATGGTCCGGCATTGCATGCGCTTCAATGATTTCCACATGCTTAAAATCACAAAGCTGCCGTAAGATTTTCCCTATGTCCTGCCTTAACTTCCCGTAAATCATTTTACGCCGGAACTTCGGCACAACAACTATATGGTATTGACATTTCCACTTCGTATGCGATAAACTCTTTTCGTCCATTGATTATGGATGAACCTCCTTTTGCTTTTCTCGTGCGGTTGGCGTTACCCGTACTTATTTTAGCAAAAGGATGTTCTCTTTTTCCATATCAACGCTATCGCTTTATCGTCCCACACGCATAGCGTGTGGTTTTGACCGCTAAGCAAAAAGTCGGAGCAGCCAACCCTTTTCGGGTGGCTTGCTCCGACTTTTTTTCGGGCTGTTTTGCAACAAGCCTGCGTAATCCTTTGATATTCTACGACACGGCCGTTTTTCCCTGTCTGTTCGACGGGGAGCGGTCTAATCTGTGACAGGGCTTTTATTCCTTTGTCTGTTCAGTCGGAAACGGTCCATCAGGCCCAGACGGTGTTTTTATGCAGAAGTTCGAATGCGGGACCGATAAAGGGAAAAAATAGATTTGTACGGCTTGCAATATCCTTTCGCGGGGAGAAGCCCCACGCCAAGGACGAAATTGTGCGGCCGCAGACTGTATGGGACGGTATAGGCGAAACATTTTTCCTGTTCCCTTTTGTGGAACATCCCATATTCCGGGTCGGCCGTGCTTTTCTCGATTTTTCTTAGAATATGGTCCTTCTGGACCGGATCTTCCGTCAGAATTGTTTCAATATTTTTCAGATCCGGCTTGACAAATCCGGAGATACGGTTTATTGTAGAGATATACCCCACCTGGGGTATAGAGGTGAAAGCAATGAAACAAAAATTTCAGGTTACGGGAATGACCTGTTCGGCGTGCTCCGCGGCCGTGGAACGGAGCGTCCGAAAAGTGGAAGGCGTCCGGTCCGTAAACGTCAGCCTGCTCACCAACAGCATGACGGTGGAGTATGGCGGCGCGCCGGTGGAAAGCGGAAAAATTATCGATGCGGTCGAAAAAGCGGGCTACGGCGCGTCCGTTCCCGGTGAAACGGCACAGACCAAACGGGAAAACCCGATGAAAAAGCAGCTCGCGGAAATGAAGACAAGGCTGATCCTTTCCTTTGTGTTCTGGGTTCCGCTGATGTATCTTTCCATGCACCACATGATGAAAGAATGGATCGGCCTTCCGGTTCCGCCGCTGATTGAAAATCTCTTTCACGGCACCGAAAACGGCGTGGTTTACGCGTTCGCGCAGTTCCTGCTCCTACTGCCGATCCTGTACGTCAACCGGAGCTATTACCGGGTCGGGTTCCGCACCCTCGCGAGGCGTTCCCCGAACATGGATTCGCTGATTGCGGTCGGCTCTTCCGCGGCGGTGCTGTATGGCGTCTATGCGATTTTCCGCATCGGGTACGGTCTTGGCCACGGCGACGCGGCCACAGCGGACCGCTACCTCATGGACCTGTACTTTGAGTCCGCCGGGACGATCCTGACGCTCATCACGCTCGGCAAGTATCTTGAGACGCGCTCGAAGGGCAAGACGTCCGATGCGATTGCAAAGCTCGTCGACCTTGCCCCAAAGACCGCGACGGTGGAGCGCGGCGGCCGGGAAGTCGAAATCTCCGCGGAAGAAGTCGCGGCGGGCGACATTGTGGTCGTCCGCCCGGGGCAGAGCATCCCGGTCGACGGCATCGTCACGGAAGGCGCTTCGTCGGTCGACCAGTCCGCCATCACCGGCGAGAGCATCCCGGTGGAAAAACAGGCGGGCGACAAAGTCGTCGCCGCCACCATCAACAAATCCGGGTTCTTTAAATTCCGGGCGGAAAAGATCGGGGGCGACACCACGCTGGCGCAGATCATCCGACTTGTGGAAGAGGCCGGTTCCTCAAAGGCGCCCATCGCCAAGCTGGCGGACCGGGTCAGCGGGGTTTTCGTCCCGGTGGTCATCGGCATCGCCGTCCTCGCGGCGGTGGTCTGGCTCCTGCTGGGCCAGCCGTTTGAGTTTGCCCTGTCCGTCGGCATCGCGGTGCTGGTCATCTCGTGCCCCTGCGCCCTGGGCCTCGCCACGCCGGTCGCCATCATGGTCGGCACGGGGAAAGGCGCCGGGAACGGCATCCTGATTAAATCGGCCGAAGCCCTGGAAACCGCCCATACCGTAAAGACCGTCGTGCTCGACAAAACGGGCACCATTACGGAAGGCAGGCCGCGCGTGACGGACGTCGCCGTTGCCGGCGGGGTCGGCCGGGAAAAGCTGCTGGAGATCGCCGCGTCCCTCGAAAAACCGTCCGAGCATCCGCTTGCGGAAGCCGTCACGGAAAGGGCGAAGGAAATGGGGATCACCCTGAAGCCTGCAGAAGAGTTCGCCGCCGTTTCCGGGCGCGGAATCACCGCCGTGATCGACGGGAAACGGTATGCCGCCGGCAACCTTGCCTTTATGGAAGAAAACGGGATTGAAACCGCGTCCCTGCGCGCGGCGGCGGAAACGTTCGCGGAAGAGGGGAAAACGCCGCTTTACTTTGCGGATGAGGAAAAGCTGCTCGGCGTTATTGCCGCGGCGGACGTCGTGAAGCCGACCAGCCGCGAGGCGATTGAGCAGTTCAAGGCGATGGGCATCGACGTCGTGATGCTGACGGGCGACAACCGGAAAACCGCCGAGGCTATCCGCAGGCAGCTTGGGATCGACCGCGCGGTGGCGGAAGTCCTTCCGCAGGACAAGGAGCGGGAAGTCCGCCGGATCCAGGAAAGCGGCCGCAAAACCGCCATGATCGGCGACGGGATCAACGACGCCCCCGCGCTTACCCGGGCGGACGTCGGAATCGCCATCGGCGCGGGGACGGACGTGGCCATCGAGTCCGCCGACATCGTGCTGATGAAGAGCGATCTCCTCGACGCCGTGACGGCCATCCAGCTGAGCCGTGCGACCATCCGGAACATTAAGGAAAACCTGTTTTGGGCGTTCTTTTACAATGTCATTGGCATCCCGCTCGCGGCGGGCGTGTTTTACGGGGCGCTCGGCTGGAAGCTGAACCCGATGTTTGCCGCTGCGGCCATGAGCCTGAGCTCCGTCTTTGTGGTCACCAACGCGTTGCGGCTGCGGTTCTTCCACCCGAAACGGGCGGCGGCCCCCAAGGTTTCCCCGCCGGCGGAGCCGGCGCGGACAGTAACGCTTCAACATGAGAAAGGACAGACAGCAATGAAAAAAGTGATTGTAATCAACGGCATGATGTGCGACAATTGTAGAAAGCACGTGGAAAAGGCGCTGAACGCCATCGGCGGGGTGAGTGCGAAGGTCGATCTGGAGAAAAAGTCGGCGGAAGTCACCCTGACGGCGGATGTCAGCGATGCGGCGCTGAAGCAGGCGGTCCGCGACGCCGGCTATGAGCCGGTTTCCGTTTCCGCCGCGGGCGAATGACGCGCGGTTTCGCTTGTCGGAGGGTGCCGGGAGGTGCCCTCCGTCTTTTTTTGGAAGGAGGCAAGAACAGATGGTTGCGGATAAGGGAAAGGTGCTGCGCCAGCTCAAAACAGCGCGCGGGCAGCTGGACGGCCTGATCAAAATGGTGGAGGACGACCGGTACTGCATCGATATTTCCAACCAGATCATGGCGGCGCAGGCGATTCTTCGGAACGTTAACCGCGAGGTGCTTCACGCGCACCTGAACTGCTGCGTGAAGGAAGCCTTCGGAACCGAGGACGCGCAGCAGAAAATCGACGAGATCATCGGTGTAATGGACAAACTCTCCAAATAACGGCCGCGGTTTGCCGGTAGGGACGCCTGTCTTTGGGCGTCCTTTTTTTCGGCCCGTCGGTTCCGGGCGCTTTCGGCGCCGCGTGGAAGGCTGTTTTTCGGGATGCGCCCCACCCGCTGGGCAGAATCGGCAAGAACTTGTATATTTTCGCTGAAAGAATTTAATTCAGTTGGAAACTATCTATAATAACTATATATTTTTGGATCGAACGGCGGACGGAGCCGGATCGTACCGGCCGGAGCGGCAAACGCCGCGGATCGCGCCGAAGCCGCCGTCTGCTGCGGAATTTGTGCGTTGTGGAGGCAGAAATGAAAAGTGAGAATCCAACGCTGGAATGGCTGAGCGACCCGCGCGTTTTTGCGGTCAACCGCGAAGAAGCCCACTCGGACCATAAGTTCTACACAAGCCTGTTTCAGGCCGAACAGGAGACGGAAATGCCGTTGAAACAGAGCCTGAACGGCCTGTGGAAATTTCATTACACTAAGGACCCGCGCCGGAGGCCGGCCGATTTTTACCGGCTGGATTTCGACTGTTCCGCCTGGGGCTCCATCGAAGTCCCGGGCCATATTCAGATGCAGGGTCACGGCGCGCCCCAGTACACGAATCTGGTCTATCCCTGGGACGGCGAAAGCGCGATCCGGCCCCCGGAAGTACCGGAGACGCGCAATCCCGTCGGAAGTTACGTCCGGATGTTCACGCTCGGCCCGGAGCTGGAAGGAAAGAGGATTTACCTTTCTTTTCAGGGCGTGGAAACCGCTTTTTATGTCTGGCTGAACGGCCGGTTCGTCGGCTACAGCGAAGACGCCTTCACGCCTGCGGAATTTGAGGTCACGCAGTACCTGAGCGCCGGGGTAAACCGGATCGCAGTGGAAGTGTTCCAGTACGGCAGCGCGAGCTGGATTCAGGACCAGGATTTCTGGCGCTTTTCGGGCATTTTCCGCGAAGTATATCTGTATGCCGTGCCGAAGGCGCATGTCCGCGATCTCTTTGTGACGACGGAGTTCGCCGGGAGCAATTACGGCCTGGCGAACGTCAGGGTGAAGATGCAGCTTCAGCTGGGCTGCGGCGTCTCTGCGGATGTGGTGCTGGAAGATGCAAACGGAAAAACGCGGGCGTCCGTCCTCAAAATGGAATGCCGGGAGCAGATGGCGCTTTCCATCCCGGTGCGGAACCCGCGCCTCTGGAGCGCGGAGAACCCGTACCTTTACCGTCTGATTATCCACCTCTACGACGCGGCCGGCAGAACGGTGGAAGCCGTCCCGCAGGCGGTCGGGGTCCGCGAGTTCCGCATGGAGAACGGGGTTATGTGCCTGAACGGGAAGCGGATCGTTTTCCACGGCGTGAACCGACATGAATTCGACTACCGGCGCGGCCGGGCCGTAACGCCCGAGGACCTGTTCTGGGACATCCGTTTTCTCAAGCGGAACAACATCAACGCGGTGCGCACGTCCCATTATCCGAACCAGAGCGAATGGTACCGTCTGTGCGACCAGTACGGCGTTTACCTCGTTGACGAGACGAACATGGAAAGCCACGGCACCTGGCAGAAGCACGACGGGCCCGATCTTTCGCAGGCGGTTCCGGGCGACCGGGAGGAGTGGCTCGGCTCGGTGACCGACCGTGCGAACTCCATGCTCCAACGCGACAAAAACCATCCGTCCGTCCTCATCTGGTCCTGCGGGAACGAAAGCGCCGGCGGGCGGGACATTTACGAGATGTCCCGGTTTTTCCACAGCCACGACCCGACCCGCCTGGTGCACTACGAAGGCGTTTTCCACGACCGGCGCTTCAACGACTCCAGCGACATGGAAAGCCGCATGTATGCCAAACCGCAGGACATCCGGGAATATCTGGAGCACAACCCTTCCAAGCCGTACGTCAGCTGCGAGTATATGCACGCCATGGGGAATTCCTGCGGCGGCATGGATGAATACGCCGAAATGGAAGAACAGTACCCAAAATACCAGGGCGGGTTTCTCTGGGATTATATCGACCAGGCGATCCTGGCCGGGAACGCCCACGGCGGGAGTTTTCTGGCCTATGGCGGCGACTTTGACGACCGGCCGACGGATTTCGCGTTCTGCGGGAACGGGATCGTATACGCCAACCGCAGGCCGTCCCCGAAGGTGCAGGAAGTAAAGTGCCTGTATCAGAACGTCAAACTGACGCCCGACGAACACGGCGTCCTTGTAAAAAACCAGAACCTGTTTGTGTCTACCGACGACTGCTATCTGGAGTATTCGCTTCTGCGCGGCGGGGAAACGGTTTTTTCGGGCAAAATCGACTGCGTCGTTCCGGCGGACGCGCAGCGGTATTTCCGGCTGGAGCTTCCGCAGGCCCTGCAGGAGGGTGAGTACGCTCTGAACTGTTCGCTGCGGCACAAAACGTCCTGCCTTTGGGCGGAGCGCGGCTACGAGCAGGCGTTCGGGCAGCATGTGTGGACGGTCGGCGGCCGGCCGGAAGAGAAGAATGTCCCGGCTTCGGCCCGCATCGTGCGCGGCGACGTCAACCTCGGCGTGTACGGCGACGGATTTTTTACTCTCTTTTCCCTGATGTACGGGGTCGTTTCGATGCGCAAAAACGACGCCGAGCGGATCGGCCTGCCCCCGGTGCCGGTTTACTGGCGCGCGCCGACCGACAACGACCGCGGGAACGGCTATCCATTCCGGTGTGCCCCGTGGTATGCGGCGGGGAAGATGCAGAAGCTCTCCGATGTGTCGGTTTCGGAAAGCGGAGGCAGTACGGCCCTCACCTATACTTACACGCTTCCGGCTCCCGTGGACGCGGAGGTGAAAGTCGCCTACACCGTACGGCCGGACGGCTCCCTCCTGGTCCGGGCGGATTACCCGGGAGCAAAACATATGCCGGAGCTTCCGGTGTTCGGGCTGGAGTTCTTTTTGAAGGAGCCGTACAACCGGTTCCAGTACTACGGCATGGGGCCGGAAGAAAACTATATCGACCGCCGGTGCGGGGCGCGGCTCGGAATTTTCGAAAGCACGGCGCAGAAAAATCTTTCCGAGTATCTTGTCCCGCAGGAATGCGGCAACCGCACCGGCGTGCGCTGGGCGAAGGTGACGGCGGAGGACGGCACGGGGCTGTGCTTTACGGCGGAAGACGCACCGTTTGAATTCGACGTTCTGCCCTATACGGCGTATGAACTGGACAATGCCGCTCATCGGGGGGAACTTCCGGAGTCTTACCGCACGGTGGTCCGGATCGCCGCGAAACAGATGGGCGTCGGCGGCGACGACAGCTGGGGTGCTCCGGTGCATGACCAGTATCTCATCCCGTCCGACCGGCCGATTTCCCTTTCCTTCCGGCTCACGTTCTGCGGATAATGCCCGCGCCCGCGGGAAAGGCCCGGCTGAGATGATAAGAAGGGAGGAGCAAAATGAGCTGTCTGGGAAATGTGCTCTGGCTGGTTTTGGGCGGCCTGCTGATGGGGCTGAGCTGGGCGCTCGTCGGCCTGCTGTGGTGCGTTACGATCGTCGGGATCCCCGTCGGTCTGCAGTGCTTTAAGTTCGCGTCGCTGGCGTTTTCCCCGTTCGGCAGGGAAGTCGTTTCCGGCGGAGGGGTCGGCTCGTTTCTGCTCAACATTCTGTGGCTGGTTTTCGGCGGCCTCGCGCTTGCCGCGGAGGCGGCGCTCATCGGCCTTGCGCTCTGCGTCACCGTGGTCGGGATCCCGTTCGGCCTGCAGTGCTTTAAGATTGCCAAACTGGCGCTCATGCCCTTCGGCGCGAACGTTGTGTGAACCTTTTTCAGGGAAAACAAGAAAAGCGCCCGAACCGGTTTTTTGCCGGTCCGGGCGCTTTTTGGCAGGAAGATTTTCCCGCCTGCCGCGGGTTCGCTGAAAACGGAGGCCGGTTCCGGGAATCTTACTTCTTTGAGAGCCGGTTGGCCTTCCAGGCTTCCGCCAGCCTGGAAGCTTCCCGTTTCGGGTCGTCCGCTTCCGCCACCGCGGATACGACGAAGAAACCGTCAACCCCGGTTTTGGCCAGCGGGGGAATGTCGGCAAGCTTGACGCCGCCCCCCACGACGACCGGAATCGGGCTGAGCCGGGCCAGCTCCGCAAGCTCGGCGAAGCTCCGGGTAATCACCCTTCCGTCCACGTCGAGCCCGCAGTCCGGCTTCGTTTTCGTTTTGTGCAGCGGTCCGGCCCCGAAGTAATCGATCCGGCTGACGTCCGCTGTCTTAATGTATTCGAATAACTCGTGTGTCCGGGCGGACAGGCCGACGATGGAGTCTTCGCCCAGGTATTCCCGGCAGACTTCCACCGGGATGTCGGACTGCCCGACGTGGATTCCGTCCACCTTGATTCCCTGCTTCCGCGCCGCCAGGACGACGTCGAGGCGGTCGTCCACGAGCAGCGCGACCTTGTCCGACTTGCCGGTCTCGGCAATCACGCCGGCGGCCTGCCGGGTCAGCTGAATCAGTTCGCGGGCCGAAACCGTTTTGGAACGGATCTGCACGCAGGTGAACCCGGCCTCGACCGCGTCTTTTACGATCTGCGCGACGGGGCGGCCCTTCGTGTTTTCAGGCCCCACAATGAAATAGGACGAAATATCAAGCCTTTTTCTCAGATGCATTTTGCCCTCCCAAAATATGATTCACTTTCTCGACTTTTGTCCGCATCATATCCGTAAATCCCGGGCGGATATCGGCTTTTAAGACGACTTCCGTCCGGATTCCCTGACCGGCGAGCACAAAAGTCGCGTCCTTTACCACCTTCATCACTTCGTCCCACTCGCCTTCCAGTTCCGTAAACATGGAGTTGGTGCGGCACGGCAGCCCGGATTCCCGGATCTTCTTCACAACTTCGGCAACCTCGGGCGCAAGCTCGTCCCCGACGCCGCAGGGAGAAATCGCGACTGCGGCCAGCGTGTTCATGGGCTAAACCTCCTCAATTTCAAACGGATTGCCGGCGATGTCCGCCGGAGTGGCCCGGTACAGCTCGTCGAGGAATTGGACCTGAAAGCTGCCGGGGCCGTCCGCTTTGCGTTCCGCCCGGCTTCCCGCCAGATTGTAAACCGCGGAGGCGGTCAGGGCCGCGATAAACGGCGAGGCGGCGGTTGCGTACACCGCGGCGACCCCGCCCAGGGAGCAGCCGGCCCCCGTGATTTTCTCCATAAAGTGCGATCCCCCGTGCGAGAAAGCGGCGACGGAGCCGTCGGTAATCAGATCTGTCCTGCCGGAAACGGCCACGGCCCCGCCCGTCCATTTCGCGAGCGCGACGGCGGCGGCTTTCGCCTCGGCCACGGAGTCCGTGGAATCCACTCCGCGGACGTTGGACCCGCCCGTTCCGCCGTCCAGCTCCCATAAGCCAGCCAGCGCGATGATTTCCGAGGCGTTTCCCCGAATGACGCCGGGCTTGTATTCTTTGAACTGCCGGAGCAGTTTGGTCCGGAGCGAACCGATCCCGATCGCCACGGGGTCGAGGACCCACGGCTTTCCCGCTTCGTGCAGGACCTTGGCGACACGGGGCAGGCTCTCTTCGTAGATGGGCAGAAGGGTGCCCACGTTGATGTAGGCGGCGCCGCCGGCTTTGGCCAGAAATTCGCCCTCGTCGGGCAGATAGACCATGGCGGCGGCCCCGCCGACGGCAAGCTGCGCGTTGGCCACGAAATTGATGGTCACGGAGTTCGTGATGGACCCCGCCATGGGGTTCGTCCTCTTTACGGCTTCCACCGCCCGGATCATCCGGTCCTGAATGTCTGTTTTCCGAATCATGTTTTTTCTTCCTTTCGCCAGTATTATCTGGATCAAGTTTCACGGTATCCTCTCAGCCCCGCGGTCTATCCGCGCTGCAGTCCGCTGCCCGCAGACGGGCACCCGTCGGTCTTGCCTCCGCCTTTTTACTCTTTCCCGTCCGGCTCGAGGGAAACGTCCTCACCGTTCAGGATCCGGTTCATGGTGCGCACCGCGCACATCTTTCCGCACATGGAGCACCGGCGCGGGTCGTGCGCCGGAACGCTTTTGTAGTAGGCTTTCGCCTTTTCGCCGTCGATGGCCAGGCGGAACATTCCGTCCCAGTCGAACGCGCGCCTCGCCTCGCCCATCCGGAAGTCCCGGTCCCGCGCACCCTTCACGCCCTTGGCAAGGTCGGCGGCGTGCGCGGCGATCTTCGCGGCGACAATGCCTTCCTTCACGTCCGAAAGGTCGGGAAGACGCAGGTGCTCGGCGGGCGTCACATAGCAGAGAAAGTCCGCGCCGTTTGCCGCCGCGATGGCTCCGCCGATCGCCGAGGTGATGTGGTCGTACCCCGGCGCGATGTCGGTGACGAGCGGGCCGAGCACATAAAACGGCGCCCCGCTGCACAGGCGTTTTTCCAGCTTCATGTTGGCGGCGATTTCATCCATCGACATGTGGCCGGGGCCTTCCACCATAACCTGCACGCCCTTTTTCCACGCGCGGCGGGTGAGGTTCCCAAGCTCGATCAGCTCCGCAATCTGCGCGCCGTCCGTGGAGTCGCGGATGCTTCCGGGGCGAAGGGCGTCCCCGAGGCTGATGGTTACGTCGTACTCGTGCAGAATATCGAGCAGCTCGTCGTAGTGCTCGTAGAACGGATTTTCGTTCCCGGTCATCTTCATCCACGCGAACAGCAGGGAGCCGCCGCGGGAAACGATGTTCATCTGCCGCTTCCCTTCCAGAAATACATCCGCGGCCCGGCGGTTGACGCCCGCGTGGATCGTCATGAAGTCCACGCCCTCCTCGGCGTGGCAGCGCACGACGTCCAGAAAATCCTGCGCCGTAATGTCCTTGAGGTCTTTTTCCAGGTAGCCCACGGCGTCGTACACCGGCACGGTGCCGATCATGGCGGGGGAACGCTCGACCAGCTTTGCGCGGAACTCGTGCGTCTTGCCGTAGTTGCTCAGGTCCATGATTGCTTCCGCGTCGAATTTTGCGGCGAGGTCGGCCTTTTCCAGCTCGACGCCGTAGTCGGCGCAGTCGCCGGAGATGCCGAGGTTCACGTTGATCTTCGTGCGCAGGCCCCTGCCGACGCCGTGCGGCTTCAGCGACTTGTGGCGGATGTTCGCCGGGATGACGGCCTGGCCGGAGGCGACCAGCGCGAGCAGGTCCTTTTCGGGGATGCCCTCGTCCTTCGCGACGGCGGAAAGCTCTCTGGTGACGATCCCTTCTCTTGCAGAGTCCATTTGCGTCTTTGTTGCCATATTAATCTCCTTTTTCCGGCAGCCCGTGCCGGTACAGATCGTAAAAATGATGGGTCGGCCCGGAGCCTTTCCCCAGCCCGGGCGCGTGCAGGATCGCGGTGGTGACGTAATCCTTCGCGCGCCGGACGGCTTCCGGCAGCGGATACCCGAGAGCCAGGTTCGAGGCGATGGCCGAAGAGTAGGTGCAGCCGGTCCCGTGAGTGTTCTTGGTTGGAATCCGCGCGGCGCGGAACCGGTGGAAAGCCGCGCCGTCGTACAGAATGTCCAGCGCGTCGCCCGAAGCGTGCCCGCCCTTGACCAGCACGCTCTTCGCACCCATTTTCTGAATTGCCTCCGCCGCCCGCTCCATGTCTTCCGGCGCTTCGATCTTTCCGCCCGCGAGCGCTTCCGCTTCCGGAATATTCGGCGTCAGCACGTCCGCGAGGGGCAGAATCTCGCGCACGAACGTGTCCACCGCATCGGGGCTCATGAGGGACGCCCCGCTTTTTGCGACCATGACCGGGTCGGCGACGACAAAGCTCGGGCCGTACCGCCTCAGGCTGTGCGCGACGGCTTTCATGCAGGAAGCCGTCGGCAGCATCCCGGTTTTTACCGCGTCCGCCCCGATGTCTTCGAAAACCGCCTCAATCTGCTTTTCAACGATGACCGGGCTGACGTCCTGCTGCCCGAGCAGGCGGCAGGTGTTTTCCGCCACGACCGAAGTGATTGCGCTCATGCCGAATACGCCGTGCGCGACAAAGGTTTTCAGGTCGGCCTGAATCCCCGCGCCGCCGCTGCAGTCCGACCCGGCGATCGCCAGTACTTTTTTCATGGAATTCTCCTTTCCGGGTTCCCGCGTTTTCCCGTTTCGCGGAAGTTCGCGGCGGACCTTCGGTTCGGGCCGAAAAGGAAGGGCGCGCCGAAAGAAGCGGCGCGCCCTGCAGTTCTGCCTTTCCGCTCCGGCATCCGCCGGGCGGGCTCAGGAAGACGGAACCGCTTTCCCGGAATCGGGAAGGTTTTCCGCGGGCGTTCCCGCGGCGGATCCGCCTATGCAAAAAGGACGCTTCCTCAAGTGGAAAGCGTCCTTTTAAAACGGAATCTGCTTCCCTGCGCCGGTCTTAACCGACAGGTTCAAAGGGTCAGGTTCTGCCTTCTCAACTCCGAAGAGTCCCCCCGCGACTTGCTCTTATCGTATCATCGATTCCCGGCTTTGTCAATCGCAGCCGGGCAAAAAACGCCCGCCCGTCTCGGAATCCGGCGGACGGGCGGGACTAAGCGGTAATATTATTTCGATTTCAGGCCCATTGCTTCGTCCCGGAAAATCCGCGCGTCCATCCGCTTGAAATCGGGGGAAACGAGCGGCTTCGCGGGCATGTGGGCAAAAATATCCTTTTCGATGTCGATGCCCGGCGCGGCCTCGCACAGCATGATCCCGTCCCTGGTCAGGCGGAAAACGGCACGCTCGGTGATGTACATGACCGGCAGATTGTTCCTGACGGCCGTTTTGGCGCTGAACGTGATCTGGTCGACATTCCGGATGAATTTGTCCACTTTCCCCTCGCGCACGATATGCATCTCGCCGCCGCCGATTTCCGTTTCCAGCCCGCCGGCGGTGAAGGTGCCGCAGTAATAGACCTGCTTCGTGTTCTGCGTGATGTCGATGAATCCCCCGCAGCCCGGCATGAGCCTGCCGAACTTGGAAACGTTCACGTTGCCTTCCATGTCGCCCTGCGCAAAGCCGACGAACGCCTGGTCGAGCCCGCCGCCGTCGTAGAAATCGAACATCGAGGACATCGTCACCATGCAGGAAGGGTTCAGGCTCACGCCGAAGTCGAGGCCGCTCTGCGGGTTCCCGCCGAACAGGCCGTCCTCCACCGTCATGGTGAACTCGTTCGAGATGCCCTCCTCGGCAGCCACAAGGGAGATGTATTCCGGGATGCCCACGCCGAGGTTGACGACCACGCCTTCCTTGAGCTCCATCGCGGCGCGGCGGCCGATGACCTTTTTGTTGTTCAGCGGCGCGGGCGTGAACTCCGCCATTCCCATGCGGTGCTCGCCGGAAAAGCCCGGGTTGTACGGCGTGCCGAAGTTCTGCATGCAGTATTTCATGTCGCTCGCCACGACGACGTAGTCCACCAGCACGCCGGGAATCTCCACGCAGCGCGGGTGCAGGGAGCCGGATTTTACGACGCGCTGAACCTGCACGAACACCTTGCCGCCGGAGTTCTTGCACGCCAGCGCAAGGGCGAGGGATTCCGCCCGCACGCCTTCGCGCTCAAACGAGATGTTGCCGTTCTCGTCCGCGTAGGTGCCCGCGATGACGGCGCAGTCGACGGGGATGGATTTGTAAAACAAGAGGTCCTCGCCGTGAAAATTCACAACTTCCACAAGGTCTTCGGCGGCTTTCGTCTTCTCGTTCATTTTTCCGCCCGCAAGGCGCGGGTCGACGAACGTGCCGAGCCCCACGCGGGTCAGCACGCCGGGCTGGTGCGCGGCCGTTTCGCACTGCAGGTGCGCGATGACGCCCTGCGGCAGGTCATACGCCTCAATCGTGTTGTTCAGAACCATCTCACCAATTTTGCGCGCCATGCCGTAGTGCCCGCCGATCGTGCGGCGGATGAGGCCCTCGTGGGCCATGTGCTGAAGGCCTTTTGTCTTGTTGTCGCCCTGCGCGGCGCAGAAATACAGGGTGAGGTCTCTCGGCCGCTTTGTTTCCAGAAAATGCGTTTCAATTTCCTGGACGATTTCCTCCGGGAACGCGGTTCCCATGAATCCGTTTGTTCCGAGCGTCGCCCCGTCCGGGATGAGTCCCGCGGCTTCTTTTGCCGTGATGAATTTTACCGCCATCTTCCGCCTCCAAAAAATCCGTTTCACTCTTTGTTAAGAATATATCATAATGCCTTATTATAGCATAGGGAAGCGAAAGGTTACAACAAATTTTCAAAATTCGTCCGGCTGCGCGCCGATTTGCCCGCGCCGTCTGTTTTTTTCTCCAATCGCTTGACAGATGGGATTTGCAAAAATATAATTAAAATAGTATTTTTTGTAACTCCGGCGCGAAACCCCTCGATTCCTGCGAAAAAATGACTGATTTGAGGAAGAAGAATGAAAATCATGAACAAGGCAATCAACCTGGAAACGGAGTGAAGAATTGTTGAAAAAAAAGTTCGGGGTGCTGCTCCTGGCCGTGTCGGTCCTCGTTTCTCTCATCGTCCCGGTCCACGGTGCGGATATCGGGGTCAAGAGTCCCTACAAGGGGATTGATGTGTCGAAATACCAGGGGACAATTGACTGGGCGAAAGTGAAACAGGCGGGCGTCCGGTTCGCGATGATCCGCACGGGATACGGCGGCGACGGAAGCACGAGTGACTGGAACGATCAGACCGACTCGTGTTTCGTGCAGAATTACAATGGAGCGACGAAAAACGGCATCAAGGTCGGTGCTTACCATTACAGCTATGCGACCACGGTTGCGATGGCTTCGCAGGAAGCGGACGAATGTCTGCATATTCTGAATGGCCGTCCTTTGGATTATCCGGTTGCTTACGATGTGGAAGATTCCTGTCAGGATGGGCTTTCTTCGGAATTGCTGGGCCAAATAGTACAGACGTTCTGCGAAAAGGTCAAACAGGCGGGATATAAAGTCATGGTTTACAGCTGCGTGAATTTTTACAACAACCATCTTACCAGTTCTTTGGTTTCACAGTATGACACATGGATCGCTCATTATACCGACGATCCTACCCCACGTTTCAGCGATTACACGATGTGGCAGTATTCCAGTAGCGGAAGCGTGAACGGAATTACGGAGAAAGTTGATCTGGATTACAGCTATTATGACTATTCCATCCCGGCCGGAACGTTCCGAAACGATACTTCGGCCTATTCGTTTGGAACCAACAGCCAATACACCTATAAAATCATTACGGACAGCACCAATACACCCGTGGCATCTTCCAGCAATTCTTCGGCAATCAGTGTTTCCGGCGCAACAAAAGTGCCGGACGGATTTCTGTTCACCATTACGAAAAAGAAAAACGACAAAGCCACAATTACGACCAAGTCGAGCGACGGGAAAAAGACGGCTTCCTTCAATGTGTCGCCTGTGTTCCAATGCGACACCGGCAGCTACACGTTCCAATCCAGCGCCCAGCAGTATGTCTATAAAATCCGGTCGTCTGATTCCACGCCGCCCACGGCAAAGTCTTCCAACCCGTCGGTTGTGAGCGTGTCGGGCCCGAAAAAGATATCGGACGGTTACCTTTTTACCATTTATAACAAAGGGAAAGGCACCGCTTCCATCACCACCACCGCTTCCAATGGCGCTTCAATTTCTTTCCGCGCAACGGGCACCTATCCTTTGGCAATCCGTTCGGATACCCCGCTTCATTTCACCCTGAAGCAGGGAGCCTCTTACCAGTACAAATTCACGGGGGCCCCGGGCGTCAATTACAGCTTCACCAGCGCAAACAGCGCCGTGTTCCGGAAAGCGTCCGTCTATCAGTCCGGGGGAAGCTATTATTTCAAAATCTACGGTGTCGCTCCCGGCTGCGCCGGCCTCTACGCGTCAACGTCCGGCTGGGCGGGCCGCGTCGGCATTGTGACGGTTTCCGCCCCGAAGCCGGTTTCCAAAGCAATCCGTTCGGACACCCCGCTTCATTTCACCCTGAAGCAGGGAACCTATTACCAGTACAAATTTACGGGGGCCCCGGGCTTCCAATACAACTTTGTCAGCGCAAACAACGCCGTGTTCCGGAAAGCGTCCGTCTATCAGTCCGGGGGAAGCTATTATTTCAAAATCTACGGTGTCGCTCCCGGCTGCGCCGGCCTCTACGCGTCAACGTCCGGTTGGGCGGGCCGCGTGGGGATCGTGACGGTTTCCGCCCCGAAGCCGGTTTCCAAAGAGGTACGGTCGGACACCCCGTATTATTTCAACATGAAAAAGGGAACTTATTACCAGTACAAGTTTACGGGGGCCCCGGGCGTCCAGTACAGCTTTGCCTGTGCGAACAACGCCGTGTTCCGGAAAGCGTCCGTTTATCAGTCTGGCGGGAGCTATTACTTCAAAATTTACGCCGCCGGGAAGGGCTGCGCCGGCCTTTATGCATCCGCGCCCGGATGGGGAAAGCGCGTCGGAATTGTGACGGTTTCCTGAAAACATGCCGGAGTCCGGAGTTGCCTGCAAACTTTCTCCAGAAGATCAAAAACGCCCTTCCGCGTTACACGGAAGGGCGTTTTTCACGGGCTTCGGCAGAAATCTGTTGCAAAGAATCCGTCCGGGTATTATAATGTACGTATTCCAGGGAAACGTTAAAAGTAAGTTTGGAATTTCGATATTTTGGAGGGATCCGTTATGGAACAAACAGCACAGATTACAAAAGACACCCTCATTGGGGATATTCTTGACCTTGCCCCGGATTCGGCCGAATTTTTCCTTGCGATGGGAATGTACTGCCTCGGCTGCCCCGCCTCGCGCGGCGAAACGCTGGAGCAGGCATGCATGGTTCATGCGGTCGATGTGAACGAAATGGTGCAGCAGCTGAACGAGCATTTGGCTTCCGCTTCCAAAAAATAACCGGAACGATGGAAACGGCCGCCCGACTTTGGTTGGGCGGCCGTTCGGTATGGGGGTTGTCGATGGTTTTATTTTCCCTGGGGGGAAGGCTGGCCCTCTGCGCTTCCATGGTACGCCCGCAGGCCGCGCTTGCGGACGTGGGCACCGACCACGCTTACCTGCCGGTCTGGCTGGCGAAGCGGGGCGCGATTTCAAGGGCGGTCGCCGTGGACATCCGCCCCGGGCCGCTGGAAAGGGCCAGGCGGAACATCGAGCGGTACGGCGTCGGCGACATTGTCACGGCGCGCCTTTCCGACGGCCTTGACGCGGTGCTTCCCGAAGAAGCGGACGACATCGTGGTCGCCGGCATGGGCGGCCTGCTGATGGCGGACATTGTCCACCGTACCGCGTGGCTCCGCGACGAAAAAAAGCGCCTGATCCTTCAGCCCATGACGCACGGGGAAGACCTGCGCCGCCGCCTTCTCGGGGATGGCTTCTTTGTCCTGCGGGAACAGGCCGTGCTGGACGAAAGGCACGTTTATACGGTGATGCTCTGCGCT
Source organism: Oscillospiraceae bacterium (assembly GCA_022650455.1). Classification (GTDB taxonomy): domain Bacteria; phylum Bacillota; class Clostridia; order Oscillospirales; family Acutalibacteraceae; genus Thermocaproicibacter. Next base: position 13,119 of record JALCPO010000007.1, on the reverse strand, counting down.
TACGGCCTGCGGGAGCGCGGAGCGGACGAGCTTTTTCCCTACGTCGGCGGTCTTTCCCCGGACACGCGGGAAAACCGCATGTATCTGCGCCGCGAGCTGGGGTGCCTGCGGAACCGGGCGAACGGCCTGCGCCTGCGGGGGGAAACAGGCAGGGCGGAAGAGCTTTTTCGAGTTGGGGAACGTATCCGGGCGATGCTCCGGGATGGTTCCGGAAAAGGATGACAGTATGACTACCGTTGGGGAGATTTATCAATCGATCGACCGTTTCGCGCCTTTCCGCACCGCGATGGATTTTGACAACTGCGGCCTGCAGGCGGGGAGCGGGGAAACGGAGGTGCAAACGGCGCTTCTGTCTCTGGATATTACGCCGGACGTTGTACGCGAGGCGGCCGAGCGGGGCGCCCAGCTTATCGTGAGCCACCACCCGGTTATCTTTCATCCGCTGCGGTCGCTGCGGCCGGGAACGCCGGCGTATCTGCTGGTGCGGCACGGCATCGCCGCAATCTGCGCGCACACGAATCTGGATCTGGCGGACGGCGGCGTGAACACCAGCCTTGCCAAGCGGCTCGGACTGAAAAATGTAAAACCGCTCGCAGTGGACGGACCCTCCGGCCTGCCTTCCGCTCTGGAGGGCGAGACAGACCGGACGTACGGACCGCGCGAATTCGCGGAATTCGTTAAGCGGTCGCTCGGCTGCGACGGGTTGTTTTATGCGGACGGCGGCCGGAAAATCGGGCGGGTCGGCCTCTGCGGCGGGGCGGGCTCCGAGTTTGTCCCCGACGCCGCGGCCCGCGGATGCCAGGCGTTCGTAACCGGCGAGGCGAAGCACCACGAGCTGATCGATGCCGAAAACAGGGGCGTGACGCTCGTCGCCGCCGGCCATTTTTATACGGAAAACGTTGTGATCGGGCCGCTGGCCGAGCGGCTCGGCCGGGCGTTCCCGGCCGTGAAATTTCTCAGGGCAGAGCGCTCGCACTGCCCGGCGCACTATCTTTGAAAGGGCCGCGGATTCGCGCCGCGGCTCCTTCGTTCGGGGGGAAACAGCAGCATGGCTCTTGACGGGGCATTTTTAAGGCACCTGAAGCGGGAGATCGAAGAGACCGCCCTCGGGGCCAAAATCGATAAAATCTATCAGCCGAACCGGGACGAGCTGGTCCTCGCCCTTCGGGCCCGCGCGGGCGCTTTCAAGTTGCTGCTGTCGGCGCGGGCCAACAGCGCGCGCGTCAACTTTACGGAGTCCGTTCCGGAAAACCCGAAGGAGCCTCCCATGCTCTGCATGCTGCTGCGCAAGCGGCTGACGGGGGCCCGCCTGAACGGCGTGCGCCAGCCGGGGCTGGAGCGCGTGCTGTTCCTGGATTTCGGCACGGTGAACGAGCTCGGCGACGAAGTCACGCTGACGCTCGCCGCAGAAGTCATGGGGATGTACAGCAACGTCATCCTTGTGGACGGCGGGGGGAAAATTGTCGACGCGCTCAAGCGCGTCGACGCGTCCATGTCGTCCGAACGGCTTGTTTTGCCCGGCCTCGCTTACCGTCTGCCTCCTCCGCAGGATAAGCTCTGCCTTCTTTCGGCGGGCAGGGAAGAGATGGTAAAACGCGTCGGCTCCATGCCGGGCGGGACGGAGCTTTCCAAGGCGCTGCTTTCTTCGCTGCAGGGCGTTTCGCCCGTGGTCTGCCGCGAGCTTCAGCACCGCACGGGGATGGGCAGGGACCTCAAAATCGCGGAAATGACGCCGGAGCTTTGGGAGCGGCTTTCGTTTTTCGTCGGCCGTCTGGCGGAAACCGTGAAGAACGCGGACGGAAGCCCGTATATGGCGGCCGGTCCGTCGAAAAAGCCGATGGACTTTTCTTTCCTGCCCATCGAGCAATACGGCGCATCCGCCGTTGTCCGCCGCATGGGCGGCTTTTCGGAGCTGCTGGACGCGTTTTACGGCGAGCGCGACCGCATGGAACGCATGCATGTCCGCGAGCAGGATCTTCTCCGTGTCCTCACCACAGCGTCCGACCGGCTGAGCCGGAAGATCAACGCCCAGCAGGCGGACCTCGAGCGCTGCGCGAAACGGGACCGCCTGCGCGTGTGCGGCGACCTGCTCAGCGCGAATTTATACCGGCTGGAAAAGGGGCGGAGCAGTGTGGAGCTTCCGAATTTTTACGAGGAATCCGCCCCGGCCGTGACGATCCGTTTAAACCCCGCCCTGTCACCGTCGCAAAATGCGCAGAAATATTACAAAGAGTATCGCAAGGCGAAAACGGCGCAGGAAGTCCTCACGGTGCAGATTCGGAATGCAAAGCACGAGCTCGCCTACCTGGACACAGTTTTCGAGGAGCTCAGCCGCGCGGCCAATGAGGGCGACCTTTCCGAAATCCGCGCCGAGCTTGCGGAGCAGGGGTATCTCCGTACCCGGCGGGGAACGAAGAGGCGGAGTCCCGCGCGGGGCGCCATGCAGTTCCGCTCCGGCGACGGGTTCCGCATCCTGGCGGGGCGGAACAACCGCGAGAACGATCTTCTCACCCTGAAGCGGGCGAATAAAAACGACCTCTGGTTCCATACCAAGAATATTCCCGGCTCGCACGTGATCCTTTTCCTGGACGGAAGGCGTCCGACGCCGCAGGCGATCGCGGAAGCGGCCCTGCTTGCCGCTTGTTTCAGCCGCGGCCGCGATTCTTCCAACGTCGCGGTGGACTACACCAAGGTGCGTTATGTCAGCAAGCCGCAGGGGGCAAAGCCGGGCATGGTGATTTACGAGAACAATAAAACGATCTTTGCCGCTCCGGACCGGCAGGCGGCGGAACGGCTGAGAGTTACAAAATAATTGGCAGTTTCAAGAAATTTATGTTATACTGATTCGGAAAATGAGTTTTCATCGGGGGTGGATCCATGACGGCAGATCGGCTCAATGCCGGAAACTGTCTGCGGAACACGGTGCTGTTCGGCTCGGCGTGCTTTCTTATGGTCCTGGCCAATCTGATGGCGGTGCTGGGCGGCTTTTTCTACGAGACCGCGGCGTGTACGATGTTCGCGGCGAACCTTGTTCTGAATGCTGCGGTTCTGTTCGACATATGCAAAAATATCCGGCGCGATTTTCCGCTGCTGGTTTTTGTGGGTTCGTTCGACCTGCTCCTTCTCGGGCGCGTTTACGTCGCGTTCCTCAGCGATTACCAGGACATTCTATATGATTTGGAGGCAACGGATTTTCCCAATCTGTTCCGGGCGCTTCAGATTGTGACGTTTGCCTTTCTGTGCGTCTATGCGGCTTACAGGCTCGCTTCCCCGCTGTTCTTCAAGCGGGAGAAGGCGGTGCGCGAAAAGGGCCTGGCGTCCGTCCGGCAGAAGCCGTTTGTGCCGGTCATCCGGCAGATCAGCGTCGCCGTGCTGCTCGTCAGCTCCGTGGCGTCCTTTTACACGCTGGCGCAGTCGATCCTCTATGTCCTGAAAAACGGCTACCTTGGTTCCTTTACCCAGGCAGTGGATAAAGTCAGTATTCCTTCCTATATCAGCAGGCTTTCCCTGCTTTTTGAACCATCGTTTGCCGTTTTTCTTGCTACCCTGCCGGACAGGCGTCAGCTGAAACTTCCGCTGGCCGTGTACGGCGTTTACATGCTGGCTTCTCTTTTGACGGGCCGCAGAAATATTTTCGTGTGCGAAGCGCTGATGCTTGTGATCTACTTTGTCCTGCGGGACAACCTCCTTCCGAAGGGCAGGCGTGTCCTGACCAAAAAAACGATCGCCTGGACTATCGTCGTCGGGATTATCCTGATGTATTTTCTGGAACTGGTCGCCGAGTTGCGGTTGGGCCAGTCCGCCACTCAAAGGGGGTTCTTTTCCTCGCTGGTCAATTTCGTCTATTCGCAGGGCGCGAGCTTCCGCGTGGTGATCCAGACGGTGAACAACTGGGACCTGTTCAATCATCAAACTTCGTACCAGTTTCTGTTTTATCCGTTTGAGCAGTACGCCCACAACAATGTTCTGACCCGCACCATCTTCGGATTTTCTCCAATTATTGAAACGCAGAATATGGCGTTCGCCCTCACGACACACAACTTTGCCCATGCCCTCACGTTTCTGGTGGACCCGGCGCGTTACCTTTCCGGCGGCGGGTTCGGCACCTCGTTTGTCGCGGAGGCTTATGTTGCCTACGGCATGGCGGGGGTCGGAATCGTGAGCGCAGGGATCGGTTTCCTGCTCCGTTCTTTTTCTTCCCTGCTGACGCGTTCGTGGGTCTTTGTCGCGTTGGGCCTGATTGCCTTGAAAGATCTGGTTTATATTTCCCGCAACTTTGCATTGTCCTGGGTCACCGATACCTTCAACGTCACCTACATCTGCTATTTCATCGGCGTTTACCTCATGGCCCTGCTGCTGGCTGAAATCGGCTCCCACGTCCGCAAGGCCGATTCTGACAGCGAGCGTCTGGAGATGGAGAAGATACCATGAAAATTCTGCTTCTTTTGACCACGACGTTTCCCTATGACAACGGCGAGGAATTTATTTCCGCCGAGCTGGAGCAGGCATTCGGCTTTGATCAAATCCTCATCTGCCCGTGCAGCCTGAAACGGGGCTCCAGGCGAACGAAACCGATTCCGCAGGGCGCGGTGTGTGTGCCGGTCCCCCGGGAACCGCTCGGCCGCCGGGCCTATCTGCGCCTTTTGCTGTGCCCGTGCGTTTGGCACGAACTGTTCCGCTTGTTCCGCACGGGGCGGCTGAGTCCCGGACGTGCTCACGAGCTGCTGTTCTTTCTGAAGAATGCCGTGGAAATCGATCGCGGGCTGGAAAAGGCGGTGTCCGTTTCCCCTTCCGACAGCGTTGTCCTCTACAGCTATTGGCTGTACGACGCGGCCGCGGGGGGCGCCCTGTTTGCCGAAAGTCTCCGAAAACGGGGCGTGCGGGTCCGGCAGATTTCCCGCGCACATGGGTTTGACATTCACAGCGAGCGGTCAAAATATGGCTATTTGCCCATGCGGAATTTTCTGTTTCAGCATATTGACCGCATTTTTCCGTGCTCGGATGACGGGGCCGGCGTGCTGAAACGCGAGGCGGGGCAGTTTGCGGGGAAAATCCGGAGGTTTTATCTGGGCACAAAGGACTGCGGGACCGGAAAGCCGGGCCGGGAACCGTTTCACCTGATGTCGTGCTCCAATATGGTGCCGGTCAAGCGGTTAAATCGGATTGTGGAAGCTCTGCGCCGGGCCGATTTCCCGGTCCTGTGGACGCATATCGGCTCCGGGCCGCTGGAAGGCGAAATCCGCGGCCTCGCGGAACAACTGCCGCCGAATGTTCGGGCGGAGTTTCTGGGCCGGCGCGAAAACCCCGAGATTTTGGCCTATTATAAAAATACCACGGTTTCCGTTTTTGTGAACGTCAGTTCCAGCGAGGGGCTTCCCGTTTCCATCATGGAAGCCTGTTCGTTCGGCATCCCCGTTGTCGCCACGGATGTAGGCGGCACGCACGAGATCGTCTTCGACGGGGAAAACGGATTTTTGATCCCGGCGGATTTTTCTTCGCAGACGCTGCTGGATGCGTTGAATCAGCTCCGGTCGATGGATCAGGCGGGCTACGCCGCGCTTTGCGCAAACGCCCGGAAGGTCTGGGAGGAGAAATTCAACGCGGCGGAAAATTACCGGGAATTCTATTCTCAGTTCAGCGGGAGCGGGATATGAAATTTCTATATGCAAGTTTTGTGAGCGATACCAAGCAGTATTCGGGAATTCTCAAGAAAGTCGCCGGGCAGACGGACGGTGTGGCGCGGCTTGGCTTTGATGCGCATTATACGTGCGTGGACGGCGACAGCGTCCTTTTGAATACGGGCGGGGGTTCGCCGGAACGGAAGGCGTTCGCGTACGGGCTGCGCTGGCGGGACAGACAGAACGCCGTCACGGAAAAAATCTGCGAATTTGCCGCGGATGGGTCGTACGACGTCGTTTATCTCAAAGGTTTCCTTTCCAATCCGTACGCTCTGCGGGTCGCGTCGTGCGCGAAAGCGGCAAACCCGGGCTGCAAAGTAATCTTTGAGATTGCCACTTATCCGTATTGGGGGACATACCGGCAGTTCCTGAAAAAGGACCTGCGAACGCGAAACATGCGTTCCCTCATTGGTCATATGCTTGAAATAACCCAGCATCTGGTTACGGCTCCGCGCATCAGGAAGAAAGTCGATATTCTGGCGGTTTTTGGTCTGCCGGTAAAAAAGCTCTGGGGAATTCCTTGTCTTATGCTGGATAATGGGGTTTCAACAGACCGTTTCCAACTTCGCCGTCCACCGGAAGAAAAAGCAGAGATCAATATGCTCGGAGTCGCGGGGACAACAATTTCGCACGGCTATTCCCGAGTGATTGAGGGCTTGGCCCGATACGACAGAAAAGAACAGACCCCGGTCGTTTTTAATATTGTCGGGGAAAACGATACGATCCTAACCCTAAAAAAACAGGCAATCGAGCTTCATGTGGAGAAATGGGTGCGGTTTCTGGGGTATAAAAACGCGAAAGAGCTGGAAGCATGTTACAATTTCTGCGACATCGCCGTTTCAGTCCTTGGCGGGTATCTTTTTAACCTGAACAATATGTCTCCCATCAAGTCGCGGGAATACTGCGCGGCGGGAATCCCGTTCCTCTACGCGTATGAGGACACGCTTCCGGCCGACGCGCCCTTCGCCCTTAAAATCCCGAACAATCCGACGCCGGTCGACATGGAAGCCGTAGTGCGGTTCGTCGAGCGCTGCCGCAGGCATCCCGAAATCTCCGCACAGGAGCGCGAATACGCAAAAGACCACTACGACTGGAAAATCATTATGAAACGTGTGCTCGATTTTGCGGGTGCCGCTTCCAAAAGATAATCAAGAAAATCAGTAGGAGGTTCTCCGATGGAACTGTTTGTAAGCTTTTCCGAGATCATGCATTTTTTCAAAAGAAACCGATGGAGATTTCTGCTCGTCGTGCTTGCGTTCGGCATTGTGTGCGGGCTTCTGCCGCTCCGGTTTCTGCGCCCTTCCTATACCGCCAACACGAGCGTGACCTTTTCGTGTGAGGTGCCCGACAACGCCACGGCCGACTATCACCTCCAGTACGGCGGAATCCTGAACACGCGGGTTCAGACCGCCGTGGTGGAAGCCGCTTCCAACAATCTGCTCGAAAGGACCGCCGGAAAACTCGGAATTGACAAAGCCGAGATCAGCAAGATCACCGGTGAGCAGGTGAACAATGCGCCGGTCGTCAAGCTTACCGTCCAGACGCCGAACGCGGATAAGGCCGCGCAGATTTCGGACACAGCCGCGCAGATTTTGTCGGAGCAGATTACGCGTGAGTTTCCTTCGCCGAAGCTGACCGCGTCGATTACGGACAAGGCGATGGTCCAGAAGGGCCAGTCGAGAAAATCCGCCATGGCAAAGGCGGGCATCCTCGGTCTGATCCTCGGCTTTATCGTCTATGTCGCTTACGGGATTCTCTGCGTCCTGAGCGACCATTCCGTCCGCAACGGCCGTGTTGCCGAGGAGACGCTGCATATCAGGCTACTTGCCGAAATCCCACATGAAAGCCGGGGCGAAAGCAAAAAGGACGCCTACCGGAAGATGCGCGCGGCCGCGCTGCACCAGTTCGGTTCGGCGAAGAGCTTTCTGGTGACGAGCGTCACCGAGCAGGACAGCGGGGAAGAGGCCGCGGCCGGACTGGCCGCCTCTTTCGCACAGGCGGGCAGGAAAGTCCTTTTGGTGGACGCCGACCTGCGCGATCCGAAGCTGGCGGCATTTTTGAACGTGAGAGCAGACAAGACGCTCCAGAATGTCTTGGAAGGCTCCTGCCCGCTGAAGGAAGCTGCGGCGGAAGTGCCGGGAATGGAAAACCTCAGCCTGCTCGCGGGCGCCCGGCTGGAAAGCGGAAGTCCGGCGGACCTCTTTGCGAAAGGCTTCGACGGCTTTGCCGGCGCCGCGGCGGCCCTTTACGACTATGTGATTGTTTACGCGCCGGCTGAAACGAGCTACCCGGACGCGGACAGCCTTGCTCCTTTCACGCCGGCCGTCATCGTGACCGCAAAGTACGGCTTTACGGGGTACGGAGCGATGAAGGAAGCCCTGCGCGGCTTGTCCGCCGCGGGGGGGAAAGTGGCCGGGTTTGTCGTCACGGATTCCTGACCCCCGCGGACGGGGATACATAATCACCCGGATTTATCTCATAATAAATCCGGGTGATTTTTGATGGCAATTTCGTTTATTCGCACTTTGCTGCTCTACATAGTGGTTGTAGCAGCGGTAAGGCTGATGGGAAAGCGTCAGATCAGCGAGATGCAGACCAGCGAACTGGTTGTAACGCTCCTGATTTCAAACCTTGCGTCCGTTCCGATGCAGGATACCGGTCAGCCGCTCATCAGCGGGCTGATCCCGATTGCCGCCCTTATCATGGGTGAGATCACAATTTCGAGCCTGATGGTCAAAAACTCCGGATTTCGCAGAGTCATCTGCGGCAGGCCGATCATCGTCGTCTACGACGGGAAAATCCAGCAGAGTGAAATGCGCCGCCTGCGCATGACGACGGAAGACCTCTTTGAACAGCTCCGCCAGAAAGACGTTTTCAGCATCCGGGACATCGCCTACGCGATTGTGGAAACGAACGGAAAGATGAGCGTAATCAAAAAGCCCGACCAGGAACAGCCCACCGCGGGCGCCCTCGGCGTGGCGCAGCCGGACAAAGGGCTGGAAACCGTCGTCATCAGCGACGGCGAGGTTTCCGATCTTTCCCTTACCCTGTGCAGGCAGAGCAGGCAGTGGCTGGAGGGCGTCCTGGAGTCGCAGAGTCTGACTCCGCAGGAAGTCTTTCTGATGACCGCGAACGCGAACGGGGATTTCTTTATCGTAAGGAAGGACGTGGGCAAATGAAACGCCTGTGGGCCGCACTGATTCTTCTGGTTCTGCTCGTCACGGCCTGCATCATCGGGATTTGCCATACGCGGAATGTGACGGCGGACATGGTCCGGACGGTCAGCCAGGCGAAAGCCGCCCAAGAGCGCGGCGATACGAAGACCGCATTCCGCCTGAGCGAGAAAGCCAGGGGAGATTGGCGGGGAAAACACCGCGTGCTGTGCGTCTACATGGTTCACAACCGGCTGGAAGAAGTGGACCAGACGCTTTCCGCGTTGCCGGAGCTTTGCCGCAACGGAGCGAAGGACGCTTTTCTTTCGGAATGCGACAAAGGCCTGGCGCAGCTTTCCTATCTCGATGAATCGGAAGTCCCCAATCTTGAAAACATCTTTTAGAGAAGGCGGGGACTCTTGCAAAATGGGCCGAAAAAACCGGGACAGCCGCGCAGAGAATGCCGGCCGTCCCGGCTTTTTACGGATTATTTCAGATAATTGGCCGCGTATTCCCGGTTGATTTCCGCAATTTCCTTTTTTCCGTCAATATACGGCTGGTACATCTTCATCGGGTCGATGGCCCCGTAGGCGTCGCAGGCGGAACAGTTTTCGCACTCGACTCCGCCGCACCGCAGAGAATCCCGGATAATCTTCTCCCGCTGCTCCCGCGTCGTGTTTTTGATCAGATATTCATCCATGAAAGTACCCCCCCCTTCACAAGGTCCTGTATCCTGCCTGCTTTCATTATACCAGAAAAGGCAACGGGTGAAAACCGGTTGGAAAGCCGCCTTTTCCCAGCTCGGTCAGGCTGAAACCCTCGCAGAAAACGGAGCCCCGGGAACATTTTCCAGAGGGGTATGCCTACGTTCTGCGGGATGCCGAAGCCGACGAATCGTCCGCCGACATGTCTTTCCGGATGAGGTCGTTGATATATTCGCTCAGGTTCATTCCCTTGGATCTTGCGAATTCCATGGCTTTCTCTTTCTGCCCTTTCGGCATGATCAGCGTAAACCTGTCCCGGTTTTCCCTCATCCAAAGATTCTTATATTTTGCCTTCCCCGCCATAGCGGCATCACCCTTATACTATATCGGCCGCTTTGGAACAAGATATAGGATTTCTCTGCCGTACGGATCAAAAATCCGGCGGTCACGCGCCGCTCCGCAGTCGGACGATGATGTTCGGCAGCTTTTCCAGAAGCGCGTCGATTTCCGCATCCGTATTGTCCGGCCCGAGCGTCAGGCGAAGGGAACCGCGCGCTTCTTCGGCGGAAAACCCCATCGCCAGAAGAACGTGCGACGGCTCCAGGGCTCCGGCGGAGCAGGCCGAGCCGGACGAGGCGCAGATGCCGTTCTGGTCGAGAAGCAGCACCAGGGCTTCTCCTTCCACGCCGTCAAAGAGAAACGAGGCGTGCCCCGGCAGCCGGTTCTCCGGGTCGCCCGTCAGGCGGGTGCCCGGGATCCGCAGTACGCCTCGAATCAGGCGGTCCCGCAGCCGGGACGCTTTTTCCGCGTTCTCCCGCATATTCCGGCAGGATTCTTCCAGCGCGGCCGCCATCCCAACGATTCCCGCGACATTCTCCGTCCCGGAGCGAAGGCCGCGTTCCTGCCCCCCGCCGAACAGGCCCGGCGGGATCGGCAGACCCTTTCGGACGAACAGTCCTCCGACCCCTTTGGGGCCTCCGAATTTATGGCCGGAAAAGGACATCATGTCGATTCCCATCCGGTCGACGTCGATCGGGATATGCCCCGCCGCCTGCACCGCGTCGGTGTGGAAAACGGCGCCGGAATCGTGCGCGGCAGCCCCGATTTCCGCGACGGGCATAACGGTCCCGACCTCGTTGTTTGCCGTCATCACGCTGACGAGGGCGGCGTCCTTTCCGGCCGCCGCGCGGAGAGCTTCGAGGGAAATTCTCCCATTCCGGTCCACGCCAAGAACCTTTGCTTCGTATCCCCTGCGCCGCATGGTTTCAAACGTCCGCAGAATGGCATGGTGCTCCACGGCGGAGGTAATCAGGCGCTTTTTTTCCCCGCCCTGCAGCTCCGCCGCCGCACGGATGACCCAGTTGTCGGATTCCGTGCCTCCGCCGGTGAAATAGATTTCGCCTGGCTGCGCCCCGAAGGCGGCCGCAACCGTTTCGCGGGCGCGGTCCAGCGCACGCCGCACCCTGCGGCCCGGCGCGTAGACGGCCGACGGGTTTGCATATTCTTCCCGCAGGAAAGGCATCATGGCTTCCAGCGCGCGGTCGGAAACCCGGGTGGTTGCCGCGTGGTCGGCGTAGATCCATTCAGACATACAGGCTATCCCTTCCCTTTAATCTTCGCCGGCAAGGATCGTTCCCCCGCCGAGCACTGTGTCGCCGTCGTAGAAAACCGCCGCCTGACCGGGCGTAACCGCGCGCTGCGGTTCCCGGAAGCGGACTTCCGCCCGGTTCTCCTCAAAGGGATACAGCGTCGCCGGAGCCTCCGACTGGCTGTAACGGACTTTGACCCCCGCTTCTTTCGGCCCTGTCAGACGTTCCCACGCGATCCAGTTCACATCGCCTACAACAAAACGGCTGCAAAAAAGGTCTTTTTCGTCCCCCAGCACGACGGTGTTGGACGCCCGGTCCTTTTTCAGGACGTATTTGGGGGATTCGAAGCTGAGGCCGAGCCCTTTGCGCTGGCCGATCGTGTAGCGGATCAGCCCCTGATGCGTTCCGAGCACGCTGCCGTTCCGGTCCACAAAATTGCCCGGCTGCCGGCGGATGCCCATTACATGTTCCAGAAATTCCGCGTAATTCCCGTTCGGCACAAAGCAGATGTCCTCGCTGTCCGGTTTGCGGGCGTTGACCAGCCCGCGCTCCGCCGCGATTCGGCGGACTTCGGTCTTACAAAGCCCGCCGAGGGGGAAGAGCGTGTGGGCCAGCTCGTCCTGCGTCATGGCGTACAGCACGTACGTCTGGTCTTTGGAGGCGTCCTTCGCTTTTTTCAGCAGCCAGCGGCCGCTGGCCGCGTCCCGTTCCGCGCGCGCGTAATGGCCGGTGGCGATGAAATCGGCGCCGAGCAGCCTGGCACGTTCCAGCATCTTGCCGAATTTGATATACCGGTTGCAGTCGATGCACGGGTTCGGCGTTTCGCCGCGCTCGTATCCCCGCGCAAAGCGGGCGATCACGTCGCGCCGGAACTCCGTGCCAAAATTGAACACAAAATGCTCAATGCCGATGTGGGCGGCGACGCTGCGCGCGTCCTCGACATCGGCGATGGAGCAGCAGGTGCGTTTCCGAATCCCCACGTCCTCGTTGTTGTAAAGATGCAGGGTCACGCCGGAAACCTCGTACCCCTGATCCATCAAAAGGCAGGCCGCAACGGAGCTGTCCACCCCGCCGCTCATGCCCACCATCACTTTTTTGCCCATTGGAAATCCTCACAGTCGGCTTTTCTGTTTTCCCGTTTGTTGCCCCGCGCGTGCGGTTTCCCGCATGCCCGTTCCCATCATAAGAGCAAATCCGCAATCTGTCAAGCAACGGGAAAAGGGGGCTGTTGCAAAACGAAAGTTTTGCGGCAGTCCCTTTGTCATGGAAAAAAGGCATCAAAGGCGGTGATTCAGGCCGAAAACAGGCGTGAAGAAGCGGAAAACGGCACGACGGAGCAGAGCAGCGCGGCGGAGCGCCGCATGAAATCTCTCCGATTTCAGTTTTTCCGGAAACTACTCTTTTTTGACACAGAATAAATGTGTTTTCAGACGTCCCGCGTTGCATTTTGCCCACAGCTTCTTCAGATTGTACCCCAGGCACAGAAGGAAAAGCTCGGTGGAGATGTTAGTCCGGCCGCGGGTAAGGAAACGTTTGAATTTCCGGTCATGTTTCAAAACACCGAAAGCGCCTTCCACCTGAATGGATCGGTTGACGCGGGTGCGTCCCGAATTTTGTGTAAACTCCGAATGCGAGTGTAAAACGGAGCAAAATATTTGCAGCGAAGCGGCATAAGATTTGCCGCTTGGCTTGCCAACATAGTAGCGGCTGTTTGGCCGTATGTCAAGGTATGGGGAGTTTAATCCGGCATCCGGCCGGCGAAAAATACGGCCAGTTGGGCATAGATCATGCTCCAGTCCTGCCGGCGGCCGGTCCATTTTTTCGTGATGTCCATCATGGCCAGATACAGCATTTTCAGCAGGCTGTCGTCCGTCGGGAAAACCGATTTTGCTTTTGTCACCTTCCGGAGCTGGCGGTTAAAGCCCTCAATGGCGTTGGTGGTGTAAATCAGCCGCCGCACCTCCTGAGGGTACTTGAAATAGGTGCCCAGGTTCGG
>JALCPO010000006.1 GCA_022650455.1 Oscillospiraceae bacterium | reverse complement strand
CTGCTCTATTTTGCGTCCCTGCATGAAAACTTTGCGGAGTGGTACGCCGGGACAATCTACCCCGTCCTGTCCCGGGCCGGGAACCGCCTCACCGGAATCGCCCCCTTTTCCGTCGGGGAAATCCTGGTCGTCCTGTTCCTGATTCTGATGCCGGCCGCTTTCATCCGCCTTCTGGTCCGTCTGATCCGGCACAGGGGCAGACGTGGCGAAACCGCGGCGGTTTTCTGCGTCAACCTCGCCTGTTTTACCGGAATCGTATTCTTCCTGTTTACCGTGAACTGCGGCACGAACTACTACCGGAGCACCTTCGCGCAGCTCTCCGGATTTGAAATCCGGCCGTCGGGGAGGGCCGAGCTGGTGCGCCTCTGCCAAAGCCTCGCCGCGGACTCGAACCGGCTCCGGGCAAAAGAAAAGACCGACGGGCAGTCGGTCATGGAGCTGCGGGCGCCGGATTTTCCCAAAAACGCGGACAAGGCCCGGAAGGCCCTCGATCTCCTTGAAAAGGACTTTCCGTCGCTCCGTTCCGGCTATGGCGGGCCCAAACCGGTGGCCGCCTCAAAACTGATGTCGTACGGCCAGATTACCGGGATGTTTTTCCCCTTTACGTTCGAGGCCAACGTCAACACCGACGCCCCCGACTACACGATTCCGTTCACCATGTGTCACGAGCTTTCGCATCTGCGCGGATTCATGCGGGAAGACGAAGCAAACTTCATCAGTTACCTGGCCTGCAGCGCCAGCCCCGACGGGGACTTCCGGTATTCCGGCGCGGCGATGGCTTTTACTTATGCATCGAACGCTCTGTATTCCATCGACGGCAAAACGGCAAACACCGTCTTTTCCCTCCTGAGCGAGGGCGTCCGCAGGGATCTGGCAGCCAACAACGCCTACTGGAACCGGTTTAAAGGTCCCGTCGCACGCGCGGCCGGCTCGGTAAACAACCATTACCTCAAGGCAAACGACCAGAAAGACGGCGTGCAGAGCTACGGCAGGATGGTGGATCTTCTCCTCGCGCTCCAGCGGTCCCGGGAAAAGGGAACGTCGAAATAACGGTGCCGGCAGAAAAAGCGCGGGCGGGAAATTCCCGCTCCGCGCTTTCCGCTGTCCATTCGCTTATTTCTCCGGCTTGGGTTCGGCCGGTACGGCTTCCGCCGGCTTGGCCGGGCCGAATTCGTCCGGCAGGCCGGTTTCCTCGATGCTTCCATCCGAAATCTGGACCTTGCCCTGCAGCTTGGCGCCGCTGTCCACCGTAATGGTAGTGGATGTGATGTCGCCGATGATGATCGCGTTGCCCTTGCAGTTGACGTTTCCCATCACATGGACGTTGCCCTTGAGCTTCCCGTCGAAGGTGAGGTTTCCGCACTTGATGTCACCCACAACCACCGAGTCGCTGTCCACCGAGATATCTTCCGCCGCGCTGATGCTTCCGCGGACGGCACAGGTGGAAAGAGTGACGGAAGAGCCCTCGACGTTCCCGTTCTGCTTGCCGTTGATTTTCACCCGGCCCGACGTGCTGATGCTCCCCGTGACCGTCCCGTCCATCTCAATATCGCCGTCGGACTTGATGTCGCCCGTGATTACCGTACCCTTGGAGATGACCGTTGCATTTTCCAGGCTGACGCTGAAATCCTGATTTTCCGGCTGCCTGTCCTGCCGGGTCTGCCGATCCGGAAACGGATTCCCGGAATCCATATTCCCGCCGTATGTTTCGCCGCGCGGTGCAAAGCCGGAACGGTTCGGCCCCGGTCCGCCCGACGGTTCCGGCTGCATTCGCGCCGACTCCCCCGCCTCTTCCGGCCCGTTCCAGATTCGTTTCATCATGTGCGTAAGTCGGCCGCTATTGGCTGCAGCGTCCATTTCTTCTTACCTCCTAATTTTCTGTCAAGCAAAGGATTCTATTGAAGCAAGATGCAGGAAAACGCAAGATTTTTTCAATTATACAATATTATGGCGCCTTTTTCCAGTCCTCTTGGCTTGTTTTGACAGAAATTGCCGACGATTTGTATCTTATGCTAAAGTTTATTTTATATTTTTGTGCGTTTTGCCATAATGATAATGGTACTTGGTACAATGAATTATCCGATTTTCCGCTCTTTTGCCGCAGCAGGACCCGGGATACCCGTCCGCCGGGACGCAAAAAAAGGCCCCGGCGGAAAAATCCGTCCGGAGCCCGAACTGCCCGGAAATTTACTGAATCATCAGGCCGCAGACCTGGTTGGAAAATTCCACCGGATCCTCGATCGGCACGCCCTCGATCAAAAGCGCCTGCGTGTAAAGCAGGGAAGCGTATTGCTTCAGCTTGTCCCTGTCGTCCCGGTACAGGTCGCAGAGCTTCTGGAAAATCGGGTGGGACGCGTTGATCTCCAAAACGCGCTGCGCCTTTACCTTTTCCTTCTCCGCGTTCGGCATGGAATTCAGGACCTTTTCCATTTCCATGGAAATCGCGCCGTTGGTGGAAAGGCAAACCGGGTGCGTTTTCAGCTTCTGCGACAGGATCACGTTGCTGACCTTGCCCTTGAGAGAATCCTTGAGGAACGCGAGCATGTCCTTGTTTTCCTCCACCTTTTTGGCGGCTTCCTTCTTTTCCTCCTCCGTCTCAAGCCCGAGGTCGTCGGCGGAGACGGACTTGAACTCCTTGTCGCCGTATTTCGCCAGCATGGAGACCGCGAATTCGTCGACCGGGTCCGTCATATACAGGATCTCGCAGCCGTGGTCCTTGACCGCTTCGGTCTGCGGGAGCTTGTCCACCCGGTCCACCGAATCGCCGCAGGCGTAATAAATGTACTTCTGGCTTTCCTTCATGCGGCCGGCGTATTCCTTCAGCGTCACCATCTTTTTCTCGGTGGACGAGTAGAACAGCAGCAGGTCCTTCAGGACGTCCTTGTGCATCCCGTAATCCTGGTAAATGCCGTATTTCAGCTGCAGACCGAAGTTTTTGAAGAATTTTTCGTAATCCTCGCGCTTGTTTTTCAGCATGGTTTCGAGCTCGGAACGGATCTTCTTTTCCAGCCGCTCGGCGATCAGCTTCAGCTGGCGGTCGTGCTGGAGCATTTCGCGGGAAATATTCAGCGAAAGATCCTGCGAATCCACAAGGCCGCGCACAAAACTGAAATAGTCGGGGATCAGGTCGGCGCACTTGTCCATAATCAGGACGCCGTTGGAATAAAGCTGCAGGCCCTTTTCATAGTCCCGCGTATAAAAGTTGAACGGGGCGTGCGCCGGAATATACATCAGCGCGTGGAAAGTGGAAACGCCCTCCGCATACATATGGATGGTCTTCGCCGGATTTTCGTAATCGGAAAACTTGTCCTTATAGAACTGGTTGTACTGTTCTTCGGTAATCTCGTTCTTGTTCTTGCGCCAGAGCGGGACCATGCTGTTCAGCGTCTCGTTTTCCGTGTAGGTTTCGTACTCGTCCTTGCTGCCTTCCTTCGGGCGGCTCTTCTCCACATCCATTTTGATGGGGTAGCGGATATAGTCCGAGTATTTCTTCACCAGGCTCTTCAGGCGGTAGGTGTCGAGAAACTGGCTGTATTTTTCGTCGTCGGTGTCGGGCTTCAGCTTCAGGACAATTTCCGTGCCGTACTCCGCCTTTTCGCACGGCTCCACCGTGTAGCCCTCGGCGCCCGAAGATTCCCATTTCCAGGCTTCGTCGCTGCCGTACGCCCTGCTGGCGACAGTCACATGCTCGCTGACCATAAAGGCGGAATAAAAGCCCACGCCGAACTGCCCGATGATCTCAATGTCCTCTTTCTTCTGCATGTCCTGCTTGAAGTTCAGGGAACCGCTTTTCGCGATCGTGCCGAGGTTCGTCTCCAGCTCGTCCTTCGTCATGCCGCAGCCGTTGTCGGTAATCGTCAGCGTCCCCTTTTCCTTATCCGGAATCAGGCGGATGACGAAATCGTCCCGGTTCAGGCCCGTGTTCCCGTCTGTGAGGGCCTTATAATACAGCTTGTCGATCGCGTCGCTCGCATTGGAAATCAATTCGCGCAGAAAAATTTCCTTGTGCGTATAAATGGAATGGATCATCAGGTTTAAAATGCGCTTGGATTCGGTTTTAAACTGTTTGGCTGCCATGGCGTTCCCCTCTCAAAAAAGGATTAGCACTCGTATAGTTCAAGTGCTAATCCCATCATAAACCATCTCTCCGAAAATTGCAAGAGAGCAAATGTGAATTTTTTGTTGCCTTCAGTCGCCGTTGTCCCCGGCGGGGACATAATCGTGGTCCACGGTCACGACCGCGTAATAGTGGGGATTGATGCGGCGGATCGCTTCCGTGACCGCATCGACGACCCTCTGGTCGCTCAATGCGAACCCGAACGGGACGCAGACGTCGAACACAAGGTTGGCGTGGGTCGTGCCCCAGACGACGCGGAAGTCATGCATGGTGATCTCCGGCGAAATTGCCACGACCGCGTCGTGGACTTTTTCCCTGAGGCGGTTGGTGCGCTCGTCGTCGGTAATGATCGGGTCCATATGGATGACAAGGTGGATGCCCTTCCGGGTGAGGAACTCCCGCTCGATGTTGTCGATCAGGTCGTGGCTGATCAGGATGTTCTGTTCGGCGGGAACCTCGCAGTGGATCGACGCGAAGCAGCGCCCCGGCCCGTAATTGTGGACCGTCAGGTCGTGGACGCCGAGGATTCCCTCTTTTTCCCGGATCGTGTGGTAAATATCGTCCACCAGCTCCGTCGAGGGCGCCTCGCCGAGAAGCGGGCCGCTCGTCTCGCGGATCAGCTGGTAGCCGGTGACCATTACCAGCACGGCCACGGCAATGCCCATGTAGCCGTCCAGATTGTAGCCGGTAAACCGGGTGATAAACGCGCCGGTCAGAACGACCAGGGTGGAAAACACGTCGCTCCGGCTGTCCGCCGCGGACGCCAGAAGCGCGTCGGAATGGATCCGTTTGCCCACGGTGCGGTAAAACGCGCCCTGCCAGAGCTTCAGCAGGATGGAGAGCGCCAGGATTCCGGCGGCAATCAGGGAAAAGTTCGTGTTCTGCGGGTGGATGATCTTCCCCACGGAAGTCTGCGCGAACTGGAACCCCACGATGAAAATCAGGATGGAAACGAACAGGCCGCTGATATACTCGATGCGCGCGTGGCCGTAGGGATGTTCGCGGTCCGCCGGCTTGGATGCCATTTTGAACCCGAAAAGGGTGATGAGCGACGAGGCGAAATCGCCCAGGTTGTTCACCGCGTCGGCGGTAATGGCGATACTGTTGGAAAGCGTCCCGGCGATGATCTTGACGATAAACAGCAGCAGATTCGTCCCGATGCCGACGGCTCCGGAAAATTTTCCGTATTTCTGCCGGACTTCATTGTCGTCCGTGTCGTTGTAATTCTTGATGAACAGGCGGATCAGGAACCGGGTCATTTTGCGGCCTCGAACAGGTTCCCGCCGTGGCAGTCGACGGCGACAAGGAGCGGAAAATTCTTTATTTCCAGCTTTTTGACCGATTCGCAGCCCAGGTCGTCGAACGCGATGACTTTCAGCGACACGACACATTTCGCCGCGAGGGCCCCCGCCCCGCCGACGGCGCAGAGGTAGACGGCGCGGTTGCGGCGGATGGCGTCCGCCACTTCCCGCGAGCGGTCGCCCTTGCCGACCATGCCTTTCAGGCCGAGGTCCAGCAGGCGGGGCGTGAAGGCGTCCATCCGCGCGGAAGTCGTCGGCCCGCAGGAGCCGATCGGCAGGCCCGGCGGGGTCGGGGTCGGGCCTGCGTAGTAAACGGTCGCCCCGTCGATGGCGAACGGCGGCTTTTCCCCCCGGTCCAGCATCGCGCAGATCCGCTTGTGCGCGGCGTCGCGGGCGGTGTAGACCGTCCCGCTCAGAAGGACCCGGTCCCCGGCGCGCAGCTTTTCCGCCGCCCGGGCCATATCTTTCGTATTGATCGCAAATTCACTCATCCGGTATTACCTCCCAACCGCACGGGCCGATGACAAAAACAGGGAACCGCACCGCGGTCCCCCTGTTCGATGCGCGGCAGAGCCGCGTTTCCGTCCGCACGTTCACAGCATTCGTTTCTTCTTCAGCGCGAGGAACGCGCCTGCCGCAAGAACCGCCGACAGCACCGCCGGGAACCAGAAGTTCGCAATGGGGATATTGCCGACATTCATGCCGTACAGGCTTAAAACGATCATGGGAATGGAAATCAGCAGGACGAGGGACACGAGCGTTTTCATGATGATGTTCAGGTTATTGGAAATCACCGAAGAGGATGCGTCCATCGTCCCGCTCAGAATATTCAGATAAATATTGGACATCTCGATCGCCTGTTTCACTTCGATCAGTACGTCCTCCAGCAGGTCCTGGTCCTCATCGTACAGCTTGACGACCCTGCCGCGCATGATCTTTTCCAGCGTGATCTCGTTGCCTTTCAGCGAAGACGAGAAATAAACGAGCGATTTTTCAATATCCAAAAGCTGCAGCAGCTCCGCGTTCCGCATGGAGCGGCGAAGCTCCGTCTCCACAAAATTGCTGATCTTGTCGATCTGTTTCAGGTACTGTAAAAAGCGCGCCGCCACGCGGAGCATGATATGAAGGACAAAGCGGGTTTTCAGGTTGGTCTGCACCCCCCGCACCAGCCCCTGGGCAAACTCGCCGACGACGGGATTGTCTTTGATGGAAACCGTGATGACGTTCCGCTCCGTAATGATCAGGCCGAGCGGCATGGTGGTGTAGGAAATGTTTTTTCCCTCTTTTTCCACGACGGGAATATCGATGACGATCAGCGTGTTCTGGTCCTCGTGGTCGATATGGGAGGACTCCTCCTCATCCATGGCCGCGCGGAAAAAATCCGGCTCAATGCCGAAGTCGGCGATCAGGCTGTTGATTTCCCGGTCGTCCGGGGAAACGCAGTTAATCCAACAGCCGGGTTCGCATGCGGGAATCCGCATGACGCGGCCGTCTTCCGTTTTGTAGTAGGACAGCATTGTGCTCATCTCCTCTATGAAATTTTCTTCTACATTTCCCCAAAGGGTCAGGTTTCACAATGCCACCCCCTTTAAAATCGGCGTTACACACGGTTATTATAACACAGAAACCCAAGAATGCAAGAACGCGGCCGATATTTTACGCCCTGTTTTCCAAAAACCGTCCGCCAGCGGCCTCAGCATCGCTTTTCGCGCGTTTTCGGCCGCGATTCGGGGACAAAAAAAGCGGGCCTTGCGGCCCGCGCGGAACTCAGGTCTTTCTGCTGAAAATCTGCATGATGTCGGTAAAATCGTCGTCCTCCGGAAGCGCGGCCTTTTGGCCGGCCGCTTTCGCGTCCGGGTGCTTGTCCGATCCGGCCTGGTCTTCCGCCTTCTGGGCGGACTGCCCTTCCTCCCCCGTTGTGGGGAATCCGGTCGCAATCACCGTGACGCTCATCTCGTCGTCCATATCCTCGTCGAACGCGGCGCCCCAGATGATATTCGCGTCTTCGTGCGCCTGGGAGGCGATCATCGAGGAAGCGGTCTCGATCTCGTCCAGCCCGATGTCGGGGGAAGACGTAATGTTGATGATGACGCCCTTCGCGCCGTTAATGGCGGTTTCAAGAAGGGGGCTGGAAATCGCCATGTTGGCGGCCGCTTCCGCCTTGTCCTTGCCCGACGCGCGGCCGACGCCCATGTGCGCGTAGCCCGCGTCCTTCATCACGGCGGTGACGTCCGCGAAGTCCAGATTGACCAGGCCCGGCAGCTTGATCAGGTCGGATATGCTCTGTACGCCCTGGCGCAGGACGTCGTCCGCGACCGAGAAAGCGTTCAGAAGCGTAATGCGCTGCTCGCTGACCAGCTTCAGCCTTTCGTTGGGAATGACAACGAGGGAATCGACGTGCTCTTTCAGCGCGGTAATGCCGCTCTCCGCCTGCTCCATGCGGCGCCGGCCCTCAAAATCGAACGGTTTCGTCACAATGCCGACCGTCAGAACGCCCATGTCGTGCGCAATCTCCGCGACGATCGGGGCCGCTCCGGTGCCGGTGCCGCCGCCCATGCCCGCCGTAATGAACACCATGTCGCTCCCGCGGATGGCGGCCGCAATCGCCTCGCGGCTCTCGTCGGCGGCTTTCTGACCCATTTCCGGCTTCGACCCGGCGCCCTTCCCGTGCGTGACCTTTTCACCGATCTGAATTTTCTGGGTCGCCTTGGAACGGTACAGGGCCTGCCGATCCGTATTTACGCTGATGAACTCGACTCCCTGCACGCCCGCCGTCACCATGCGGTCGACCGCATTGCCGCCGCCGCCGCCGACGCCGACCACTTTTATCTGCACGATATTGTCGAAATCATTGTCAATTTCAAAAGGCATTGCGCCGCTTCCCCCTTACGAATCTCCGAAGATATTGAATTCAAGGCAAGTCCATAGAAATAATTATACACTTTTTATAGTTAAATTCAATTGGTTTTTTTCCCGTTCGAATCATTGAATATTTACTTTTTCGCGGCCCCCGACGAGCTTTCGCCATACTCGGGATCAAAATACGCCTTGTTGGTGTCGGAAACCGCCGTCATGTTCAAAGTTCCCCTCTCGGTGCTCTTGATATTGTTCTGCAAAAGATTTTTTGCGAAACGGAACTTGTAGTCCAGGTCTGCCGGCAGGCCGAGGTTGATGGTAATCCGGTCCTCATACCGGACCAGGATCCGCGAAGGCTGCGTGAAATCGACGGACGTGATGTTCCGCAGCCCGCTTTTCTGCACGGCGGCCATCACCTGTGCCAGAACCGTCCCAGCGCCGGAGGTACCGTACGTCACCGGCTGTCCGGGCACGGCTTTCCGAATCGTCAGCCCCTTCAGCGCGGTGCAGTTCTGCGGCGGGGTTTTCACCAGCTCCAGGGCGCTCCCGTCCCCGCCGACGATCACATACCGGCCCTGGCAGGGCGCCGCGCCCCAGACGGATTCCTCCCGGACGCTGATCTCAATGCCGGACGGGAATTTCCGGGATACGCGCACCGTGCCGAGATACGGGAGCTTTTGCTCGATAGCCCGGGACACGTTTCCGGTTTTCGTCAGGAACAGGTTGTCCCCTTTGCGGATGCCGCTCGCCGCGATGATCTCCTGTTGGGAATACCGCGACGAGCCGGCGACGGAAACATCCGTGATCTGGAACAGCACGGTCATGGAAAGGGCGGCGGCGACGGCGAGCACCAGCAGGAACAGGAACAGATAGAAAACCGTGAGAACGCGGCGGCGGTGCTTTCTCCGCCGGAACGCCCGGCGGCGCGCGGCGGCCGCAAAATCGGCTTCCGGCATCCCGCCCCGCGGCGAGGGCCGGTAACTCCCGTTTCTGCGGTCGTAACCGTAAT
The DNA here is from genome assembly GCA_022650455.1 of Oscillospiraceae bacterium. Taxonomy (GTDB): domain Bacteria; phylum Bacillota; class Clostridia; order Oscillospirales; family Acutalibacteraceae; genus Thermocaproicibacter. The sequence continues at coordinate 44,591 of JALCPO010000006.1, read as the reverse complement.
CATGCGGCGGATCTTTTTTTCCGCCCCGGACTTCCTGTCGCATAAACATTCCCCCAGTGGACGTCAGATTCTTACGATATCCGCCCCGAGCCGGGCGAGGTTGCTTTCGATTTTCTCATACCCGCGGTCCAAATGGTGCAGGCCCGTGATCTGCGTCCGGCCCTGGGCCGCGAGCCCGGCGATCACGAGCGCCGCCCCGCCGCGCAGGTCCGTCGCTTCCACGGCCGCGCCGGAAAGGTGGTCCACGCCTTCCACAATGGCCACGCGGCCCTCCACCTTGATATTGGCGCCGAGGCGGAGCAGCTCGCCGACATGTTTGTACCGGCTCTCGAAAATATTTTCCACGAAGACGCTGGTTCCTTCTGCGACCGACGCCATGGCCATAACCGGCGCCTGGGCGTCGGTGGGGAAGCCGGGGTAAGGCATGGTGCGCACATTTTTGATGCGTTTCAGCCGCGGGGGTGCGGAAATGCGGATCCGGTCCCCGTCCATCTCCAGACGGCAGCCGCTCTCCTCAAGTACGGGGATGATCGGCTCCAGATGCCGGGGAACCACGTTTTTCACCGTCAGGACGCTGCCGGTCGCGGCGGCGGCGGCCAGGTAGGTGGCCGCCGCGATGCGGTCCGGAATCACGTCGTGCTCGCAGCCCGTCAGGCTCTTCACGCCTTCCACAACGATGGTGCTTTCCCCCGCCCCGCGGATCTTCGCGCCGCAGGAATTTAAAAAATCCGCCAGGTCGCAGATTTCCGGCTCCCTCGCCGCGTTGTTGACGACGGTGGTCCCTTTCGCAAGCACGGCCGCGATGAGGATGTTTTCCGTCGCGCCGACGCTCGGGAACGACAGGGAAATCACCGCGCCCTTCAAGCCGTTCGGCACCGAGCAGTTCAGGCAGCCGTGGTCCTCGTCGATGACGACGCCCATTTTTCGCAGCGCCGAGAGATGCAGGTCGATCGGGCGCGGGCCGAGCTCGCACCCTCCCGGAAACGAAAGGACCGCCCTGCCCATACGGCTTACAATCGCGCCCAAAAAAATAATCGAGGAGCGCATTTCGCGCATCAGATGATCCGGGATGTCGAAATGGTCCGCCGACGCGGGGTCAATGGCCACGGACCCTTCGGAGCTCGTCACGCTGCAGCCGAGGTAGCGCAGAATGCGTATGGATGTGTCCACATCCGACAGCGACGGGCAGTTATGTAAAACGCATTCCCCGCCGCAGACCAAAGACGCCGCCATGAGCGGCAGTGTGCTGTTTTTTGCGCCGTGGATCCGGATTTCCCCCCGCAGCTTTTTCGCTCCGTTGATTACTAGTTTCGGCATAGCAACACCCCCACACATTCTGCTAACATAGTATGCTGCTGGGGGTCTTGCGGTTACGGGGCGCTCAGCGGCGCTCGTCCAGCACTTCCCGGATGACCCGGTAAATCCTCTCGTTGGCGTCCACAATGGCCATTTTGCGGGCGTTTTCGCCCAGCTCCCGGAGCTTTTCCGGGCGGGCAAACAGCCCGGCGACCTTCTCGCACAGCCTGTGCCCCGTCAGGTCCTTTTCCTCGATGATTTCGGCGGCGCCGCGGTTCACAAGCGACATGGCGTTGCGGTACTGGTGGTTTTCCGCCACGTTCGGGGAAGGGATCAGGATCGACGCCTTCCCCTGCGCCTGAAGCTCGCTCAGCGTGATCGCCCCGGCCCGGCAGATGACCAGGTCGGCCGCGGCCAGGCAGTCCGGCATATTGTCGATGTACTCGCGGACGTCCAGCTCCCTGTGCTCCGAAAGGTTGACGCCTTTCTCCCGGAGCAGGCCGGGAAACCATTTTCCCCACTTCCCGTAGCCGTGGATATGCTGGAACCGGCCGTTCTTCGCGCTTTCCGCCAGAAGGTCGGCCGCCGCCTCGTTGATCTTCCTCGCCCCGAGGCTCCCGCCGAAGGAGAGGATCAGGGGCCGCTCGTCGAGCGCAAGCTTTTTCCGGGCCTCGTCCCGGCCGGCATGGAGCACCTCCCGGCGGACCGGGTTTCCGGTAATCACGCAGCGCGCGGAGGGAGAAAGGTACTTTTGGGCGTCGGGGACAGCCAGAAGCGTCCGGTCGGCGTTTTTGGAAAGCATTTTATTGGTCACGCCGGGAAACGCGTTCTGCTCGTGGATCAGAGAGGGGATTCCCAGCTTGATCGCTTCCCGGATCACCGGCCCCGCCACATAGCCGCCCGTCCCGATGCAGAGGTCCGGCTCAAACGAGCGGATCAGGCGGCGCGCTTCCCGGCTCGCGGTGAACACATGCACGGCCGCGGCCGCGTTGCGCTTCACGTTTTTCCAGCTGATCCTGCGCTGGAAGCCGGAAACCGTGATGCCCTGAAAATCAAAGCCCGCCGCGGGGACAAGGCGCTCTTCCATTCCGCCCCGCGCCCCGATGTACAGAATCCGCACATCGGGTTCCTTCGCGCGCAGGAAACCCGCGACGGCAAGGGCGGGGTTGATATGCCCGGCGGTGCCTCCGCCGGCGAATAAAACTTTCATCGCTCCAAATCCCCCAATCTAAGTTTTTTCGACGGACGATGTTCGCGAAATGGACAGAACGACCCCCATCTCCGCCAGCAAAAGCACCAGGGAAGTCCCGCCGTAACTGAAAAACGGCAGGCTTATGCCGGTGTTCGGGATCGTATTGGTCACAACGGCGATGTTCAGAATCACCTGAAGCCCCACCTGCAGGACCAGCCCGATCCCGAGAAGCATGCCGAATTTATCCTTGGCCCGAAGGGAAATGTTGATCCCCCGCCAAATCAGCATGGCGAACAGGATGATGATAATCAGCGCGCCGATAAAGCCGAGCTCCTCGCAGACAATGGCAAAGACGAAGTCGTTCTGCGGCTCCGGAAGGTAAAGATATTTCTGCCGCGACTGCCCCAGCCCCAGGCCGAGCAGCCCGCCGGAGCCGATGGCGTACAGTGACTGCCGCGTCTGCCAGGTCTTGTCGATCAGCTCCTTGCTCGCGTTGGAAAACGGGTCGAGCCAGCCGAGGATGCGGGTGTTCGCGTAAGAGAGCTTCCCGGAAAAGCTCACAAGGTAAACCATGGCGGCACCCGCCAGCCCGAACGCGGCGCCGAACCAGCGCAGCTTCACGCCGCCGATGAACAGCATGACGCCGCCCAGGATGATGACGATGACGGTGGCGGAAACATGCGGCTCAACCAGCAGCAGGGCCGCCGTCGCGCCCAGAATCAGCAGGTAGGGAAGCACCCCGTAGCGGAAGGTGCCCATCCGGCTGAAATTCAGCGAGATCAGGTGGGAAAAGATCAGGACGATCGCGAATTTCGCGATCTCCGAAGGCTGAAACTGCCCGAGCGGTCCGAGGGTGATCCACCGGTGGACGCCGGCGACGGCCGGGAGAAAGCGGACCAGAACCAGAAGCGCGAAGGAAAACATCAGAATCGGAATGGCGAACTTGTGCAGATGGTGGTAATCGAAATAGGAAATGGAAACCATCAGGAAAACGCCGAGCACGGCAAAGACGGCCTGTCTCTTGATAAAATAGTAGCTGTCGCCGAAATTGTAGGACGCATACGCATAGCTCGCCGAAAACATCATGATCAGCCCGATGACGACAAGCACCAGAATCAGAAACAGAAAGGGCAGATCCATGCCGGCCCGGATGGAAAACAGGCGAAATTTCTTTCGGACTTTCCCGGCATGTCCCTGCCCCGCGCTTTTGCGCGGATTTCCTCCCCTGCGGGGCACGGCGGTATTTCCTCCGGCAGACGCATTCGTCATGTTTCTCCTCTCCTTCCGCACACAGCATGTATCATTCAATCACAAAGCTTCCGCCGATTCTGTCGGAACCTGCCGCGTCACAGCCCGCAGGCCGCCAGCAGAACGGCAGCGGCGCCGCAAAGCGCCGTTACCAGGCTGAACACCGCACAGATCTTCACTTCGCTCCAGCCGCACAGCTCAAAATGGTGGTGAATCGGGCTCATTTTAAAAAGCCGCTTCCCATGCGTCGCTTTGAAGTACCCCACCTGCAGGCAGACGGAGAGGATCTCGCAGAGATAGACGACTCCGGTCAGCAGAATCAGGACGGGGACGTTCAGGGAAAAACCGAGCGCACAGACCAGGCCGCCGAGAAAAAGCGACCCCGTGTCGCCCATAAAGACCTTCGCGGGGTTGAAGTTCCAGACCAGGAATCCCAGGCAGCCGCCCGCCGCCGCGCCCGCGAGGATGCCGGCCGGCACAAGGTGCATCAGCCCGGCAATAACGAGGAAAGCGACGGAAACGAAAAAGGTCACGGAAGCGTTGAGCCCGTCGATTCCGTCCGTAAAGTTCACGGCGTTCGCCATCCCGACGATCCCCAGCAGCGAAACGACCCAGTACCAGACGCCCCAGTCGACGCTGCCGAAAAAGGGAACCAGCATTTTCCCGCTGTTCCCGGCCCGGTAAAGGGAATACAGGTAAGCGCCGGCGACCAGAAACTGAAGGATCAGCTTCTGCCGCACGTTAAGCCCCAGGTTGCGCTTTTTGACCACCTTGATGTAATCGTCGATAAAGCCGATGAACCCGAAGCCGCAGGCCATCAGCAGACCGCCCGCGATCTTCGAGCCCATGGCCATGACATACGGGTTTTCCCCCGCGGTGCGGTAATAAAGCGGAATGCAGACTGCCGACGCCAAAAGGATCCCGGCGATGAACAGGAAACCGCCCATCGTGGGCGTGCCGTTCTTCTTGCGGTGCCAGGTCGGGCCGGATTCCCGGATGGTCTGGCCGAAGTTGATTTTATGGAGAAATGGCACCATCCATTTTCCGAGAAGAGCGGTAACGCCGAAAGCAATCAGCGCGGCCGCCGCAGTCCAAGCTGAACTCATGATATGTTTTTCCACCTTTGCACAATTGCCGTTTTCTTTGCATACGGTTTATTTTTTACCAATCGAAGCGATCCATACCATTCAGGGCTTCCAGAATATCCGCAAACGGGATTCCCGCCGCGATCGCCGCCGCCGCGGCCGCCAGAGCGGTCGCAACGGAATCTCTCCGGTCCGTTTTCAGCCGGACGCGCCCGATGATCCCCACCCCCACGATCTCAAACGCCGTGGCGCCTTCCGAAACGTTCCGGATATTCCGGGCCGTAAAGTCCGCCCCGTCCCGGTCGGTGGAGTAGGTGACCAGCTTCCGGAAGCCGGAAAAAGCCGGCAGGCGGGAAAGCGCGTATTCCGTGACGCATACGGAAATTTTCTGCGGGTCGGGAAATTTTCCGGGCCGCGCGGCCAGAAGCACCGCCGCCGTCCCGTCCTGCCGCGCCGCTTCCCCTGCCGGAAGGACCGTAAAGCAGTCTCTCCCGCAGCGGTCCAAGATCCCGCGGAGAACCTCCGCTTCCTTTTCCGCGCCGTCCGACACGGCGATGATTTTTCTGGATCGATGCCTGCCCGACATGGAACCGCCCCTTTTTCATTCAATCAGGATATTTCTGCGCTCCCCCACCCAAGACCGCCTGGGCTACCGCACTTTATTATCCTCGGAAAACGTAACCGTCACAACCGTTCCCGGGGCAACTTTCGTGCCCGCCGCGACGTCCTGCGCGGTAGACACCGCCGCGGAGCCGGTCAGGGCCGCGCCCGTGATGCTGATGTTCACACCGGCGTCCACCGCCTTCTGGTTGGCTTCCGAAAGCGAGAGCCTGGTAAGATCCGGCACCGTCACCGTCTGCCCGACGCTTTTCTGGTCGGTAAACAGGACGACCGTCCCGTTCTTCGGAACGCTTTTTCCCGGTTCGGGCACCTGTGAGATCACCTTTTCCCCGCTGCCGTAGATTTTCACGCTCAGGCCGGCCTTCGAAGCCGTATTTTTCGCCTGCGCGGGCGTTTGGCCCACCATATCCGGCGCTTTGCCGTCCAGCTTTTCCAGTTCTTCCTCGCTGTATTTCGGTTCGACCCCCAGGTACGGAAGGATCTGGGTCATCGCCCCGAGGAAGGTCGGGCCCGCGACCGGGCTGCCGTAGTAACCCGCCGGCCCGTGCGGCTCGTCGTAGAACACCAGCATGGCGACCTGCGGGTCGTCCGCCGGGGCAAAGCCGCAGTAGGAAGCAATATATTCCTGGCTGGTCTTGATTTCCGTCTTTTCGGAAGTGCCCGTCTTACCGGCCACGCGGTACCCGGCAATATAACCGCTCTTGGCGGTGCCGGTCGTGGCGTCCTGCTGAAGGATCGCGCTCATGCGCCGCGACGTGTCGTTGGAAATGACCTGGCGTTTGGGGGACGTGCTCGCCGTTTTCACAATGTTTCCGCTCGCGTCGAGGATTTCGGAAACAACATGGGGCTGGACGAGGTATCCGCCGTTGGCGACCGCGCAGGCGGCCGTGATCATCTGGATCGGCGTGATCTTATTGGTCTGCCCGAAGGACGCGACCGCAAGGTCGATCGGCTTCATCTGCTCCGCCGTGTAGAACAGGCTCCGGGATTCGCCCGGAAGATCAATCCCGGTTTTGCCGGTGAATCCGAAGGCGCCGAAATATTTGTAAAACAGCTTTGCCCCCAGCTTCTGCCCAACCTGCATGAACACCACGTTGCTGGAATTGCAGATGCCCTGCGCAAACGTCAGGTGCCCGAAGCCGCCGCGTTTCCAGTCGTTGACCGTGGTGCCGTCTATGGTCAGGGAACCCGGGCAGTTAAAAACCGTGTTTTCATTGACAAGGTTCTCTTCCATGGCCGCCGACCCGGTGACGATTTTGAAAACGGACCCGGGGTAATAGGTGTCGCTGATGCACTTGTTGCGCCACTGCTCCTGCAGCGCCGCCTGCTGAGCCGCTTTTTTCTGGGCCGCGTCGGTAATCTTGCTGATGGCCTCCGCCTGCTGGGCGTCCGCGACCACAAACGGGCTGTTCGGGTCGAAATCCCCCTTTACGGCCATGCCGAGGATGGCCCCGGTCTTAACGTTCATGACGATCGCGCAGCCGCGGTTCTGCACCTTGTTGTTCGTAATGCCTTCCGCGAGATACTTTTCCACGTAATGCTGGACAACCTCGTCGATCGTCAGCACCAGGCTGTCGCCGTCCTGCGCCGGAACCTCCTGCTCATACTGGAAGTTCATGTCCGTCCCGACGGCGTTTTTAGCCGTGACCAGGCGCCCCGCCGTCCCGGTCAGCTGGCTGTCGTACTCCGCCTCGACCCCGGCGAGTCCCTGGCTGTCCGTCCCGGTAAAGCCGAGGACGGTCGCCGCAAAGCTGCCGTAGGGATAGTATCTCCTGTAATTTTCAACCAGCCGGATCCCGTTGGTAATGTTGTTTTCGGTTTTGAATTTCAGGATCGCGTCGCGGACGTCGGACTCCACCTTGCCCGCGATTTTGTCATAATAGGTCTTCTTCCGGCTCCGCGTCATAATCTCGTCCCTGCTGATGCCGAGGATTTTGGAAAGGCCGCCGGCGATCGTCTCCCGGTTCTCGTCGGTGATGAAAGCGGGCTCCAGAACCACGTCCCACACGGTGGCGCTTTTAGCCAGTTCCTTTTTGTTGCAGTCGTAAATCGTCCCGCGCTTGGCCGTGAGCGTCGTGTCCTTCAGCTGCTGCTCCGTCGCCCGCATCTGTAAGCTGGACCCGTCGATCAGCTGCAGCCTCACCAGGCTGAAAACGACCGCCCCGAACCCCACCGTCACCAGAAAGATCAGGATAAACACCGTGCGGTGCCACATCCGGACCGTTGTACCTTTCGCCATAGATGCCTCCCGTGTCCGCCGGAAAAAATCCCCGATAAGAAATGAGAGTTAAGATTGGTGTCTCAACTCTCCTTCCGTCTGCAAAAAAACAGCCTTCTGCCGTTCAAACAATATGTACTGGATGTGCGCCGCAATTATGACAGGCGGCTCCGGATTGCTTCCCATGCCCGTTCCAGCCAACTCTTTCCGGTATCTTTCGTCACAACCTGGGCCTTGTCGCCCTTGGAAAGCCCCACGGAAACCACCTGGCTCGGGTCCGTCTGTTTCATGCCGAGCTTCTGGGAAGCGTAGGTCTCCACCGCCTCCCTGGAAAACTTTGCGTCCGACTGGATCTTCAGCTGGGAATAAACGTCCTGCCCTTCCCGCAGGGACTGTTCCGCGGTCCCAAGCGCGCCGGACAGCTCCGAAAGCTGGACCTGTCCGTTGACATAGGCGCCTACCATGCCGGAAATTGTCAAAAAAGCCAAAAAGGCCGGCAGGATCTTTGCAAGGCGGATCTTCGGCCTGCGGTTCTGTTCCAGCTTTTCCCGCGGAATCTCAATCACATTGGATTTTTTCCGCGGCTCCGGCGTGTTCCGGCGCTTCGGCTCAAACAACTCGAAATCATAAGCGCTGCTCTGGTTCGCCATGAAAAATCACTCCCGTCCCTTTCTTAATTGTTCCTAAAATTTTCTGCGTCCTGCGTTATAATTTGACACACACCCGGAGCCGCGCGCTGCGGCTGCGGGGATTTTCCTTTACCTCCGCTTCGGACGGGGAAACGCCCTTGCGGAACAAAAGCTCCGCCCTCGGCTTTTTCCCGCACACGCAAACCGGAAAATCCGGGGGGCAGGTACAGCCCGTGCACCAGTCCGCCATCCGCTTTTTGACGGTCCGGTCCTCCAGGGACTGGAACGTGATGACCGCCAGCCGCCCTCCCGGCCTGAGCAGGGAAAACGCGGCGTCCAGCCCTTCCGAAAGCCTGTCCAGCTCTCCGTTCACCTGAATGCGCAGCGCCTGGAACGTCTTTCTCGCCGGGTGGCCCGCTTCCCTGCGGACCCGCGCGGGCACGGAACCTTTTACAATCTCCGCAAGCTGAAGCGTCGTTTCGACGGGCGCTTTCTCCCTCGCCCTCACAATGCCCCGCGCAATGGAGCGTGCGTTGCGGTCTTCCCCGTACCGGAAAATAATTTCGGCCAGTTCCCGCTCGGAGAGAGTGTTGACGAGGTCTTTCGCGGAGATTCCCTCCCGGCTCATCCGCATGTCCAGCGGCGCGTCGTGATGGTAGGAAAACCCCCGCTCCGGGTTGTCGAACTGGTAGGAGGAAACCCCGAGATCGAGCAGGATCCCGTCCACCTGCGGCATTCCGTTTGCTTCGGCGGCCTGCCGCATGTCGGAAAAATTGCCCCGGTGCACGGTGACGCCCGGAAAATCCTTCAGCCGTTCCGCCGCGGCCCGGACGGCGTCCGGGTCCTGGTCGATGGCGAGGAGCCTTCCCGTCGTGAGCTTTTCCGCGATCCCGCGGGAGTGCCCGCCCCCGCCGGCCGTGCCGTCAATGTAAAGGCCGTCCGGCCTGACGTTCAGGCTCTCGATCGTTTCGCGGAACAGTACGGGCGTATGGGTAAATTTCATGCCGTCACCCCTAAAAATCCAGCGTGTCCATCGCTTCGGCAATGCTGTCCTGCGTCAGCGTGGAGTTGAACTGGCTCCATCGCGCCGAGTCCCAGATTTCTGCCCTGCTGGACGCACCGATAAACGTGACGTCCTTCGTCAGCCCGGCATAATCCCGCAGATTCTGGGGAATGAGAATCCGGCCCTGCTTGTCCGGCACGGCCTCGGCGGCGCCCGAAAAGAAAAACCTCTGCAGGCCCCTCGCCTTGGAGACCGGCATCGCGCTCACTTTGTCCCGGAGCTTGTCCCATCCCGGCGGTGAAAGGACAAACAGGCATCCGTCCAGCCCCTTCGTAATATAGAAACATTCGCCCAAATCCTCGCGGAATCTGGACGGGACGATCACCCTGCCTTTCGGGTCTATATTATGTTGGTATTCCCCGATCAACATAATTGATTCCCAACGGCGAAGAAGCATGAGCAACCACTCTGTGCTTCTTTGCCCCCACCTTTCACCACTTTGTGGTTTGATTATACCGTATTTTGATGGGAAATGCAACTTTTTCTTTTGGTATCTTGCCGGTGCAGAACTAAAATTTGTGATTTCTTCCTACCATATTTTGGTATTTAGAAAAGAATAAAAAAATTGCGCCACAATATTTTGTGGCGCAATCCAATGGGAAAATTTATTTTGGGGAAGTCCGCTGAGAAGCCTTGATGTTCTGCCGGACCTTCCGCGCCTCGGCCAAAAGCCCGGCCAGCTCGTCTTCGGTCCGCTTCATCAGGTCGTCCACATAGTCGTTGGTTGCCTTCCGCATCTCGCGGGTCTTGGCCTGCGCCTGGCCCACAAGGTCGTTTGCCTTCTGCTGGGCCTGCCGCGTGATCTCGTCCTGCGCGACCAGCGCCTTCGCCCGTTCCTGCGACACCCGAAGCACCGTGTCCGCCTCGCGCTTGGCGTCCGCCAAAATCTGCGAACGGTCTGCGACGATCGCCCGCGCCTGGTGGATCTCCTGCGGGAGCGCTTCCCGGATCTCGTCCAGAATCTGCCGCACCTGTTCCCCGTCCAGCACCGCCCGGCCGCGGCTCAGGGGGAGGCTCCACGCTTTTTCCAGCATGTCGTACAGTTCGTCAATCAGGTCGTCCACTCGCATTTTGTTTTCCTCCTGTGCATAAACGCTCTTCAATGTCGCTCAGAATACATTCCGGAACAAAATTGGAAATATCGCCGCCGAAACAGGCAACCTGCTTTACCCCGCTGGAGCTCAGGAACATATTCTCCGCCGTGGTGTTCAAAAAGACCGTCTCCAGATCGGGGTTGAGCTTTTTGTTGAACAGCGCCATTTGAAATTCGTACTCGAAGTCGGACATGGCGCGGAGCCCTTTGACGATGGCGGTCGCCCTGCGGATTTTCGCGTAATCGGCGAGCAGCCCGTCGAATCCGACGACCTCCACGTCCTCCATTCCGGCCGTGCAGCGTTTCAGCAGCTCGATGCGTTCCTCCAGCGTAAAAGCGGTGTGCTTTGCCGGGTTGACGAGAACGGCAACGATAATATGGTCGAAAATTTTGCGGGCCCGGTTGATGATGTCCATATGGCCGAGGGTAACCGGGTCGAAGCTGCCCGGGCAGATCGCGATTTTCATGCCGTCGTCCCGTCCTTCCGCCGGTAGAGCGTCAGGATAATCTTGCCGTAGCGGTAAGTCCTCACGCACCCAAAATTTCCCGCCGTCTCCGGCGTCGCCTCGTCGGACGGATTCTCGCAGATAATGGTTCCGCCCGGGTTCATCCGCGCCGCCACCAAGGGCAGCGCGCGCTGCAGCAGGCCTGTCCGGTACGGGGGGTCCAGAAAAGCCAGGTCGAAGGGCTCGCCGCCGCGCGCCAGATACAGCGCGAAATCCATCGTCTCCACCCGCGAGGAATCCTCAAATCCGCAGGATTCCAGATTCTTCTGCACAACGGAGGCGGATTCCTTGCTGGAATCGACAAAGACGGCCTCCTTCGCTCCGCGGCTGAGCGCCTCGATGCCCAGCTGGCCGGAGCCGGCAAACAGGTCCAGTATGCGCCGGCCTTCGATCCCGAACTGGATAATGCTGAAAAGAGCTTCCTTCACGCGTTCCGGCGTGGGGCGCACCGCGCCGCCTTCCCGGGTCACAAGGCGCTTTCCGCGGGCCGTTCCGGTAATCACTCTCATTATGGGAACCACCTTAACATTCGTTTCGTTGGATTTCCGCCGCCCGCCGGGGCGGCGGAATGTCAAAATGCCCCCGCGCGGGGAACCGGTTTTATTATCCCATGAACCCGGCGCACTGTCAACACCGTTCCTCCGGTTCCGGGGCCGGAGCTTCCCCGGCATCCGGGTGAAACGCCCGGTACACGTTCCGCGCCGCCGGCTCCGTCATGCCGGGCGCGTGGATCAGCTCCGTCAGGTCGGCGCCGCGGATTGCGGCGACCGTCCGGAAATGCTTCAGCAGTCCCTTGGCGCGGACGGGGCCGACGCCTTCGACGGAAAGCAGCGCGGACGACACCGCCGCCTTTTTCCGGAGCTGCCTGTGGTAGCCGATGGCAAACCGGTGGACCTCCTCCTGAATGGAAGACACCAGCGTAAACGCGCTCCGGTTGGAATTGATGGCGATTTCGCCGCCGTTTTTGGCGATGGCGCGGGTCCGGTGGCGGCCGTCCTTCACCATGCCGAACAGGGGAACGGAAATCCCCGCCGCGTCCAGAACGGGCTGGACCGCCGCCACATGGCCCCTGCCGCCGTCCAGAAGAATCAGGTCCGGAAGGCGGCCGAAGCCCTCGCCGCTTCCCTTCTCCTTGTCGTATTCTTTCAGGCGCCGCGCGACCACTTCATGCATGGACGCGTAGTCGTCCTGCCCGACCACGGTCTTAATTTTGAACCGGCGGTAAGCGGAACGCAGCGGGCGGCCGTTCTCGAAGACGACCATCCCCGCGACGTTCTCTCCCCCGGCAAGGTTGGAAATATCGTAGGATTCAATATAAGCGGGCGGTTCTTCCAGGCCGAGAAGCCGGCCGAGCTCGTCGAGGGCGGAGGCTTCCTTCCCCGTGCGCCCCATCGTCTGGGCAAGCTGCTCCGCCGCGTTGCTCCGGCACATCTCCGCCAGCCGTGCCTGCTCGCCCTTCTTCGGCACGGTGACCGCGACCTTCCGCCCCGCCTTTTCCGTCAGCCACTGGGCGAGGAGCTCCCGACCTTCCACGGGGCCGTCCAGCGTCACGCGCGGGGGAATGCGGCTGCGCATTGAATAGTACCGCTCCAGAAACTCATCCCGGGCCGACGCCGGGTTTCCGGTCTCGCCCAGGAAAAAGGTTTCGCGGTCGGTCAGCCTGCCCTTTTCAAAGCGAAAGACCTCGAAACAGCTCCGGCCTGCGCCCTGCGTCAGGGCGATCACATCCTGTTCCGGCACTTTGGATGCGACGACCTTCTGCCGCTCGCCCATCCTGCGGATGGCGGCCAAACAGTCGCGGATGCGCGCCGCGCGCTCAAATTCCAGCTTCCGGGCGGCTTCTTCCATCCGGCCGGTCAGCCCCCGGACGCTTTCCGCGCTGCCGCCGCGCAGAAAATCGAGCGCGTCGCGGACCGCTTCCCCGTATTCTTCCTCCGTGATCTTCCCGCGGCACGGCGCGCAGCATTGCTTGATGTAGTAATTCAGGCACGGCCTGCCTTTCCCGATGTCCTGCGGGAAGCGCCGGTGGCAGGTGGGCAGCCGGAAGATTTTCCGCGCCTCGTCCACCGACCGCCGGACCGACCAGCCGCTGACGTACGGGCCGATATACTCCGCACCGTCGTCCGCCGCCCGCTTGGCTTCGGAAATGCGCGCCCACGGCCCTTTCGTCACGCGGATGTAGCTGTAGCCCTTGTCATCCTTCAGCAGGATGTTGTACTTGGGGGTGTGCTGCTTGATCAGGCTGCACTCCAGGACCAGGGCCTCGAATTCGCTGTCGGTGAGGATGTATTCAAAATAGTCCACATGGGCGACCATCTGCCGGACTTTCTCATCGTGGTTCTTTTCGGAACCGAAGTACTGGCTGACGCGGTTTTTCAGCGCCTTCGCCTTGCCGATGTAGATGATTTTGCCCGATTTGTCGTGCATGAGGTAAACGCCCGGGTGAAGGGGAAGGCGCATGGCGCGCGCGCGCAGCTCCCGGATATGCTTCTCGTGTTCGGTCAATGCGGTTTTCCCCCCTCCCGTTTCGTCCGCGGCGGTTCCCCGGAACCCGGCATACAAAAAAAGCACCGCAAAAGCGGTGCCGCGCCCCAGGGCGCAACTATTCGGCAAACCCGGACTGGACCAGCTTGACCAGGCTGTCGACCGCTTCCGTCTCATCGGCGCCGTCCGCAATGATTTTGATGGTCGTCCCGCCGACGATTCCAAGCGACAGCACGCCCAGAAGGCTCTTTGCGTTGACGCGCCTTTCCTCTTTTTCCACCCAGATGGAAGATTTATATTCGTTGGCTTTCTGGATAAAGAACGTCGCCGGGCGGGCATGAAGGCCCACCTGATTCTGAACCAGTACTTCTTTCACGTACATCATGAATCCTCTCCTATCAAAATCAAACCGTTCTGGTAATAAATTGTTAACAATCCAATCTTTACAGCCATTATAGCACACTGGGACATGCCGTCAAGGAACGCGGGAAAACTTTGGATCGATCGACGAACCGCCCGTCGGTATCCGTCCGTTCTTTGTGCAACATGATAAGATTGTGGAAAACTTTTGGTTCCTCTGCCCTATTATATGGAGCTTTTCGCGTCAGGTTTCCGTGCGGCGGCGTCCTTTCCCGCCAATTCTTTCAGGAAATCGCGGTCCTCTTTTGTAAGGTCTGCCGAAACCAGCAGTTCCGGCCGTTTCCGGAACGTGCGCAGAAGCGCCTGTTCCCTGCGCCATTTCCGCACGTTTTCATGGTGGCCCGTCAGCAGCACGGGGGGCACCTCGCGGCCGCGCCAGCTTGCCGGGCGGGTGTACTGGGGGTATTCCAGCAGAGAATGGTAGTGGCTTTCCATCTGAAAGCACTCCTCGTCGGCCAGCACGCCCGGCATCATGCGGCAGACCGCGTCCGCGACGATGAGGGCGGGAAGCTCCCCGCCCGTCACGACATAGTCCCCGACGGAAATCTCCTCGTCCGCATATTCTTCGAGCACGCGTTCGTCGACGCCTTCGTAATGGCCGCAGAGAAGCACCAGGCCGTCCAGCCGGGAAAGCTCCTTCACGCGCCGCTGGGTGAGCGTTTTACCCTGGGGCGACAGGTAAACCGTGTGCGGCTTGTACCCCAGGTGACGGATGAGGCCGTCCATGCACAGGGCGATCGGTTCCGCCATCATCAGCATGCCCATCCCGCCGCCGAACGGCGAATCGTCCACCCGCTGGTGCTTGTCGTACGCATAGTCCCGGATCTGGTGGCAGCACACCTGCACCGCGCCCTTTCGGCGCGCGCGGCCGATGATGCTTTCCGCCATGACGGTTTCGCACATCTCCGGGAAAAGCGTCAGCAGGTCAATCCTCATCGTCAAAAATCCCCTTGATCGGCCGGATCAGCATTTTCCCGTCTTTCAGGTCGATTTTCCGAATCACGGAAGAAACCGCCGGAATCAGATAGTTTTTCTTTCCGAGCGACGTGACGCGGTAAACGTCGTTCGCGCCGGTCCGCATGATCTCCGTGAGCGTCCCGTAGTAAACGAAAGTGTCCGCGTCGTAGACGCCGAGGCCGATCAGGTCCTCCATAAAATACCTCCCCTGCGGGATATGGGCGTCATCCCGGTTCAGGTAGAGAATCTTTCCGCAGTACTCGTCGGCCTTTTCAACCGTATCCACGCCTTCCAGCGTCATCAGAAGCTGCTTTTTGCGGACGCGGGACGAGAGCACCCTCACGGGTACGTCGCCGCCTTCCAGGTAAAGCGTGTGGAACTGCCTGAGGAATTCGGCGGAATCGCACCACGGGTTTACGCGGAGCTCGCCGCCGATCCCGTGGGTCCCAACGATTTTCCCCGCCTCGAGGAACTTTTTCAGCATTCTTTTCCCTCCAACAGAAAAAACAAAGCCGCAGGCGCCGAATGCCTGCGGCCGGATCATCAGCAATGTCTCCGGGCCAGCTGCGTCACATGCCCCTTTTCCAGGATTTTCAGAAGCGCCAGAAGCATCCCGGCGTCAATGGGCAGCATCACCAGGTTCGTCGCAATACGGGCGGACACAACGGCAAGGAACGCCTTGCCGTACAGGACGGAAAGCCAGAGGGGATTCAGCAGGAAACTCACCAGAAGCGTAACCAGCGCCTTTGCGGAAAAGACGCGCACCGCCCGCACCGGCCTTCGGTAAAGCAGCAGCCCGTACACAAACCCGGAGAGAAACGCGTTGAGCGTAAACCCCGGGAAATAAGGGCCGGTCGGCTGGACAAAGTAAGACACCACATCGCCGACGGCCCCGACGATCCCCCCGCCGACCGGGCCGAACAGCATGCCCGCAGCCGCGACCGGCAGATAGGAAAAGCCGATTTTCAGCAGGCTGGACACGTTTACGGTGAACATGCCCAGAACGACTTTCAGGGCGAGCAGCATTCCGCAGACGGCAATGGTGCGGATACTGCCGAAATCCTGCGCGGACAGGCGGATGGAGTTGAACAATTTTTTCAAAGGAAAGACCCCTTTCTGCAGCAGCGCTGCATAAGGAGGCCGTACCTCTGCTATGCAGCAGCGGGATGCGGTTCCTGCACCGCAAGTCTCAGCTTTTCGTCCGCCCGACAACTCCCCGTCCGGGCGGCACTCAGCGCCGGCATTCCACCGGCGCAACGCGCAGGAACCTACTCTGCATGTTTAAATTTTGGGTTCATTATAGCAAAGATTGCCGGGATTTGCAAGCCGGCCCGGATTCCCGGCGAATCCGGCGAGAAAAAAGCTGCGGCACGCGAATGCCGCAGCCCGGGCGGGGCTTTAGTCGATTTCGACGGCGACCCTGCCGTTGTTCTTGGTCGCCGCGGAACGCATCACGACGCGGATGGCCTTGGCAATGCGCCCCTGTTTGCCGATGACGCGGCCCATGTCGCTTTCCGCCACATGAAGATGGTAAACGACGGTGCCGTCCTCGGCCGGGTCGTCAACGTCCACACGGACGTCGGACGGATTTTCCACCAGCCCCTGCGCTATGGCAATCAGCAGATCCTTCATTGCATCGCACCTCCCGGTTTACAGAACCCCGTGCTTTTTGAACAGAGCCTTTACGGTATCGGTCGGCTGTGCGCCGTTCGCAATCCATTCCTTCGCCTTTTCGGCGTCCACCTTTACGACGGACGGCTCTTCCAGCGGATTGTAATAGCCGATCTCCTCAATGAAGCGGCCGTCGCGCGGAAAACGCGAATCGGCAACGACAATACGGTAAAAAGGAGCCTTTTTGGCGCCCACTCTGCGCAGTCTGATTTTTACTGCCACCTGATTTTCACCTCCACAAGATCTGTGTATCTTCACCGGCAAAGCCGGATGAATTCGTTTTAAAACGGCATCCCCATGCCGGAAAACCGCCTGCGGAACCCTTTTTTCCGGAACTGCTTCATCATTTTCCGCATCTGGTCGTAACCCTTCAGCAGCCGGTTCACGTCCTCGACCTTCATGCCGCTGCCGGCGGCGATCCTGCGCTTGCGCGAGGGATTGAGCCGCTCGGGCCTCGCCCGCTCCTCCGGCGTCATGGAAAGGATGATCGCCTCGGCGCGGTCCACCCGGCGGTCGTCGATGTCCACGTCCTTCAGCTGCCGGGCCATGCCCGGCATTTTGGAAAGGACGTTCTTCATCGGGCCCATTTTTTTCATCTGCCGCATCTGGGTCAGGACGTCGTTGAGGTCCAGGTCGTTGTGCAGCGCCTTCCGGGCCGTCTCCTCGGCCGCCTTTTTGTCGATGTTTTTCTGCGCGTCCTCAATCAGCGTCAAAACGTCGCCCATGCCGAGGATGCGCGAAGCCATGCGGTCCGGGTGGAACACTTCCAGGTCGGAGAGCTTCTCGCCCACGCCGGCGAACTTGATCGGCTTGCCGGTCACCGCCCGGACGGAAAGGGCCGCGCCGCCTCTGGCGTCGCCGTCCAGCTTGGTCAGGATCACGCCGGTAATGTCCAGCAGACCATCGAACGCCTTCGCCACATTGACGGCTTCCTGCCCGGTCATGGCGTCCACCACCAGCAGGATGTCCGTCGGACGGACGGCTTCCCGGATGTTCTTCAGCTCGTCCATCAGCGTCTCGTCGATCTGCAGGCGCCCGGCCGTGTCGATCAGGACAAAGTCGTTGCCGTAATCCCTCGCGTGGGCGACGGCGGCCCTGCTGATTTTGACCGGGTCTTTCTTCCCCATCTCAAAGACCGGGACGCCCGCCTTCGCGCCGACGACCTGAAGCTGCTCGATCGCCGCGGGGCGGTAAACGTCGCACGCCGCCAGGAGGGGCCGGTGCCCTTCGTTTTTCAGCATGAGGCCAAGCTTGCCCGCGTGGGTGGTTTTGCCGGAGCCCTGCAGCCCGCACAGCAGCACCACCGCGGGCGGCGACGACGGGCTGTTCAGGCGGACCGTCCCGCCGCCCATCAGAGCCGTCAGCTCCTCGTCGACGATCTTGATGACCGTCTGCGCCGGCGTCAGGCTCTCCATGACCTCCGCGCCGACGGCCCGTTCACCGACTTTGGCGGTAAAATCCTTGGTCACCTTGTAGTTCACGTCGGCTTCCAGCAGGGCGAGACGGACCTCCCTCATGACCTCTTTGACATCCGTTTCGCTCAGTTTTCCCTTTGACTTCAGCCGTTTGAACACGGCGGAAAGTTTTTCCGAAAGGCTCTCAAACGCCAAGGCGGTCCCTCCTCACTCTTCGCACAGCCTGCGCGCGGTTTCGAGGATGCGCTTTGCATTCTCGTCGATCTCGCTCGCGTAGTTGCCGCGGCTGTTGTAATCCTTGATCCGACCGGCCGCTTCGCGGATGCGCTCCAGGCCGGCGCGCACTTCCCGGAAGCGCCCGGCAAACCCCAGGCGGCTCTCCATCTCCAGAAGCTGCGACTCGGCGCGTTTGATCGCGTCCCGCACGCCCTGGCGGCTGATGCCCTCGTTTTCCGCAATCTCGGAAAGGGACAGATCGTCGTTGTAGTAGAGCTCGATGACCTCGCGCTGTTTTTCGGTGAGCATATCCCCGTAAAAATCAAGCAGAAAGGAGATTTTCATGTCTTTTGCCATCGGAAGCACCGCCTTATGTAAAGCTACTTCTCTTTACACACTTGGAATTATACTATAAAGGGTCTGCCGTGTCAAGAAATTTTTCCGGTCAGCCGACCTTGATCGCGATTTTGGAGCCGACCTTCAGCAGGCCGTTTTCCATATGGAACGTGCTGATTTTCAGGGAAGCCGAAACGCCCGACATCGACGCCGAAAGCGACGGGTTTTTACAGGAAATCACGTTCCCGCTGACGGAAAGGCCCGCCGGCATCCGGCTTTTGCCGACGTCCAGCGCCCAGTCCGCCGGCACCGACAGCCGCCCCACACGGGCGGAATTTACGCGAAAGACGAACTTGCCGCCCGTATCGTCCAAAGCCGGCGTGACATTGAGCACGACCCCCAGATGCCTTCCCTGATACAGGACCGGAAGGTAAAGGTCGGCGCTGTCCCCCGAAGTCCCGGAGACGGCGGCCGCCTGGATTTTTATGTTGCCTCCCTTTTGGCCGATCCCGTTTTTCCGGTACAGATAGGCAAGGTAGCCGTTGAGGTCGTCCGCCGAAAGGCTGCTTTCCTTCCCGGCGACCGCGGACTGCGCGATCTCCTCCGCCAGCGCGTTGGTCGCCGGAACGCTTTCCAGTCCCCTCCCCGCGTTGGGGTCGCTGAACACCATCCACGCCAGGATCCCCGCGGCGGCAAGCAGGACCGCCAGAACAATCAGGACGGCCGCGACCGCTTTATGGCTCCGTTTTTCCACTGCTGCGTATTTCATCTGCACAAAAATCCTCTCCGTTTCCAATCGTGTCTCAGGCTGATTACTTCAGTTCCACGATGGTGACGCCGGACTCGCCTTCTCCGAACGTCCCGAGGCGGAAGCTCTTGACATACGGGCTTTTTTTCAGATACTGCTGAACCGCGCTGCGGAGGACGCCGGTCCCTTTTCCGTGGATCACGGTGAACTGGTCCACGCCGGAGAGCATCGCGTCGGAGACGAAGCGGTCGACGTTCATCACTGCTTCGTCCGCCGTCTGGCCGCGCAGGTCGATCTCGGTGGCTGCCGCCGCCTGCGCGCGGTTCACGTCTTTGGTCACGCCGCGGAAAGCGGCGCGGCGCGGCTTCTCCGTTTTCTCAGCCAGCCGCAGGTTGGAGAGCGGCACGCGGGTCTGCACGATGCCCGCCTGCACCAGCACTTCCCCGGAATTCCCCTCCGGGGGGCGGAGCACCGTGCCCTTCTTTCCGATGTCGAAAATCAGCACCGCGTCCCCGGCTTTCAGCGGGCGCGGCAGGCGATAGCCGGAATTCTCATTCGAGCTGACCGGATCGGCCGCGTCCTCCAGCGAACGGATTCCGGAATTCAGCCTTGCCTTCTGTTCCGCGGAGAGCGTTTTGTTCTTCTGCTTCCGGATCTCCTCGATCTCGTTCAGAAGAGCGTCGATCCGGGCACGGGTGCGGTCCACCAGAAGGGCAGCTTTTTCGCGCGCCCTTCGGAGCTCCCGGTCCGCTTCCGTCTGCACGCGGTTCCTGGCCTCTTCCGCTTCCCGGCGGGCCCGTTCGGACTCTTCCCTCGCCCGGCGGGCGGCGTCGCGTTCCGTTTCCATCTGCCGGCGGCTGTCTTCCAGGCTCTGCACCACGTCCTCAAAGCGCCTGTTTTCGCCGGAAACGAGCTCCTTTGCTCGCTCCACGACCTCCCCGTCCATGCCGAGGCGCCGGGAAATAGCAAACGCGTTCGAACGGCCGGGCATTCCCATCAGGAGCCGGTAGGTCGGGCGCAGGGTGGCGACGTCGAATTCGCAGCTGGCGTTCTCCACCCCGTCGGTCTGCAAAGCATAGGCCTTGAGCTCGGCATAATGCGTGGTCGCCGCGATTTTCGCCCCTTTGCGGCGGAGGGCTTCCAGGATGGCTTCCGCCAGCGCGGCTCCCTCGACCGGGTCGGTCCCGGCCCCCAGCTCGTCGAGCAGGATGAGGCTGTCCGCGTCGGCACGTCCCATAATTTCAATTATATTCTTCATATGGGCGGAAAAGGTCGAAAGCGACTGCTCGATGCTCTGCTCGTCGCCGATGTCGGCCAGGACCTGATGGAACGTGGAAATCTCGCTCCCCTCCGCCGCCGGGATCAGCAGGCCGCACATGGCCATCAGGGTCAACAGGCCGACTGTTTTCAGCGCGACGGTCTTGCCGCCCGTGTTCGGGCCGGTGATAACCAGGGTGTCGAAGCGCGTGCCGAGCGAAAGATCCGTCGGCACCACCGCTTTCGGGTCGATCAGCGGATGGCGCGCCTGATGCAGCACGATCCTGCCCCGGTCGTTCAGCTTCGGGCGGGCCGCCTTCATCCGGTAGGCAAGCGACGCCTTCGCGAACACGACGTTGAGCTGCACGGCGGTCTCATAGCCGCGGACGATGGTATCCGCGAAATTGCCCGCTTCGGCGGAGAGCTCCGCCAGGATGCGCTCCATTTCCTTCTTTTCCGCCGACAGAAAGACCTTGACCTGGTTGTTCGCCTCCACGGCGGCCATCGGCTCCACAAAAACCGTCGAGCCGCTCGCGGACGTGTCGTGGACGAGGCCGGGGACCTCGTTCCGGCACTCCGCCTTGACCGGGACGACGAAGCGCCCCTCGCGGATGGTGACGATGGGGTCCTGCAGGTACTTCTGATAGGACTGGGAATGGACCATCCGGTCCAGCACCTCGCGGGCCCGCGCAGATGCGCGGCGGGTCTTCCGGCGGATCTCCGCAAGGGCGGGCGAGGCGTTGTCCGCCATCTCCTCTTCGGACAGGATCGCGCCCGTGATGCGGTTTTCCAGGTACTGGTTCGGCATCAGCGCGTCGAAGCGGTCGTCCAGGCTGCCTGCGACGTCCCCGCTTTTCCGGCGCCATTCCGAAATACCGCGGATGGTGCGGAGCACGGCGGCGACCTTGAGCAGCTCCGCCATGGTGAGCATGCCGCCCGCCTGCGCGCGCCGGAGCGAACCGGTCACGTTGGCAAGCCCGCCGAAAGACGGCGAGCCGAACCGCGCCATAAGCACGAACGCGTCGTCGGTTTCCTGCAGAAGGCGCTCCGCATCCCGCGGGGACGGCTCCAGAGCCAGGGCCGCCTGCACCGCGTCCTCGCAGGACGTCTGCTCCGCAAGCAGTTTCAAAATCTTGTCCAGTTCCAGCGCCTTCGCATGTTTCCGCATGTCTTCCTGCATCAATCGAATTCCTTTCTTTGGTTTGCCAGCCCCGACGGGCGGGCCAGCGTGAGAACGACGATTTCCGGACGGTTCCGGATCCGCGCGCCGCTTCCGAGCCCGCGGCTCACCAACATCTTCTTTTCCGGGTGTTTTTCCGACTCGTAGATTCCTGCGCTGTACCGCGGAAAAAACCGGCGTTCGGGGGAAAGCAGGCCGCCGAGCCCCGGCAGCCGGACCATTCCGCCGTGCACATGCCCGCAGAGGGTCAGGTCGGCGCCCCACTCCGCGTAAGCCTCGAAATAAAACGGATTGTGGGCGAGCAGAATGGAAAAATCCGGGCCTTCGCCGTCCCCGAGGAGCCGGCGGATTTTTTCGGCCGTCAGGGCGGGGCGGCGTTCTCCCCGCCCGTACGCCCGGTAGCACCGCATGGGGACCCGGACGCCGAAAAGCGCGACCCGCGCGCCGCCCCGCTCCAGGCGGACTTCTCCGTTGTCGAGGATGTGCACGCCCTGCCGGCGCATTCCTTCGACGAGCGCCCTTCTGCGGCTTCCCGGCAGCTCCTGCTCGTGGTTTCCAAAAACGGAATAGACGGGATATTTTTCGCACAGGGTTCCCGAAAGGCGGAAAATCCCGTCGTAACGTTTCGTCTGCCGGTCCGCCATGTCGCCGGTCATCACGACCGCGTCCGGTGCGGCGGAGCTGACCGCTTCGGTCAGCCGGCGGTTCTCCCTGCCGAACGAGCAGCCGTGCAGGTCGGAGAGCTGGAGGATCCGGTATCCGTCGAAGGCCGGCGGAATCCTCCGGGACTCAATCCGGTACCGCGACACCTGCAAAAAATAGTTTTCCGGAAAGACGGCGGAAACCGCTTTGACCGTTTTCCCGAAAATACCGGCCTTCACCCTTCCTGCCCTCATCCGGGTACCCCTCGGCGCACCGGATCCCCCGCGAATTCGCAGCCGCGCTCTTTCAGGGCGGCGACGGCGTCCCCGGCCCGTCCGGCTTTAACCAGAAGATAGTCCGTGTTGTATGTGGATACGGCGAAGATGCTGATCCGCTTTTCCGCGAGCGCCGCCGAAAGCTCCGCCAGAATTCCGACGAGGGAAAAATCAAGCGGCCCCGCAACCTTGATGCAGCGCCAGCCGGTTTCCGAAGCGGGGCAGTCCCTCGGCGCACGTTCTGCCGGGCAGACAAGGGAAATTTCCTCATCCGTCACCGTCAGGGAAACGAACGGCCCGGCCCATGCCGCGTCCCGCAGGTTTTTCAGTTTGCAGACGGCGAATTCGCCGTCCAGCAGTTGAAGCCGAAGTTTCCTCTTCACAAATTATATCCTTTCCCGTTCGATTCTACAAGATTAGATTCGCCGCCCAGCGGCTTTTCGTAGCAGGAAAAAACGCCCTTGCGGCAGCGGACTTCCCCCGCGCGGCGGTATCCCGCGGATTCGTACAGCCGGACGGCGGCCGGATGCCGCATTCGCACCTATGTTTTACTGCGCTGGAAAACAGAGCCAGTACCCGGCAAAGGTCCCCGGGATGCGCGCACAGTCCCGGCCGGCCTGACGCGGCGCGGAATTACCCCGCGTCCGCCATCTGATGGTAAAAATCCAGCGTGGCAAATTTCCGCTGCAGGGTTTCGAGCACATAGCGCTCCGAGGCTTCCGCCAGCTCGCGCTCCGCAGAGGGCGAGACGCGGAACGCAAACAGTTTTCCGAAATCCGCGTAAATCGTATGGCGGAGCGCCGTCATGGCGCCGCGGCCCAAGGCCGCAGCCGGTTCCCCGCCCGGCTGCGGCCGGTAACATTCGCCGCAGAGGATTTTCCCGCTGCGCGGCAGGAACAGCATGGTATCCGCCTCGTACCGCCCGCAGTCCGCGCAGCAGACGAGATCCGGCATGTACCCTGCCAGCGACATCATGCGCATTTCCACGGCCGCCTTCACGACGGCGTTCGCCCGCGTTCCCTTGCAGAGGAAATACATCGCGTTCAGGAGCAGACGCAGAAAATCGCCGGCTTCCGCGTCCTGCGGGGCGAGGGCAATGGAAAGCTCGCAGAAATACTGGGCAAGCGAAAGGCGCCCGATGTCTTTTCGAAGGTCGAAAAACACTTCGATGGGCTGGGCGTCGTCGATTATGTAGCTGTCCCGCCCCACAAAGATGGTGAAGCGGGAATAAGTAAAGAGCCTCGCCGCGGAAAGCCTGCCGCCCCCCGCCCTTCCGGTCCGGCGGACGAACGCGCGGAGAATCCCTTTTTCGCGCGTCAGGACGGTCACAAGGCGGTCGTTTTCACCCACGCGTTTCTCCGAAACCACCAGGCCCTGGGTGTCTATCTTCATACCGGTCCTCCTGTGACTGCGCCTTCCCGTGATTCGCCTTGCACTGGGTATAAACCAGGTAATCCCGGATCGACCCTGTGCGGCTGAAAAATTCCCAAGCTGTGTTTTCGTCCAAGATAACCGCTCCTTTCCCGCCAAGCCGGCCGCGGCTTTTTTCCAACCGGCCGGCAACCGGCTTCGGGCTTTTCTGAAAAAAAGTATGTGTCGTTCGGGCGGATTCTATGAGCGGTAAATATATGAATGAAACCCATAATGTGACAAGATTTGCGCCGGGAATGTGCTAAAGCACCGGTGCTACGTGTCGAAACCGGAACTGTCGTAGCCGAACGCGCGAAGCTCCGTCTCCCGGTTTTTCCAGTCTTCCCGGACCTTGACCCAAAGCTTCAGGTTGATTTTGCAACCAAAAAATTTTTCCATATCCTCCCGGGCGCAGGTGCCGACTCTTTTGAGCATGGCGCCGTCTTTTCCGATGATGATTCCCTTATGGGAATTCTTTTCGCAGTAAATCGTCGCGGAAACATCGGTGACCGCGCCGGCGCCGTCCCGCGGGGCCATCTGCTCCACCGTAACCGCGACGCCGTGGGGCACCTCGCTGCTCAAAAGGCGCAGCAGTTTCTCCCGCACGATTTCCGCCGCAAGGACGTGTTCCGGCTGGTCGGTCAGGGCGTCGTCGTCAAAGAAGTGCCCGCCGGGCCGGGCAAACTGCTCCAGTTCCTGCGTGAGGGCGCCGACACCGCTGCGGCCGACGGCCGAAACGGGCACGACGGCCCGAAAGGGATAAAGCCCGGAAAATTCCGCGATCTGCGCCATCATCACGGACTTGTCCGGCAAAAGGTCGATCTTGTTGAGGGCCAGCGCCGCGGGAAGCCCGGACTGCCGGAATTTTTCGATCAGCGCAAGCGCCGCGCCGGAAATCTTCTTCCCGGCCTCTTCCACCAGCAGGCAGGCGTCCACGCCGGAAACGGACTCCAGCACGGACCGGACCATATACTCCCCCAGGCGGCTGCGCGGCTTCAGCAGGCCCGGCGTGTCGATGAAAACGAGCTGGGTCTCCCCTTTTGTAAGGATGCCCGTGACACGGCCGCGGGTCGTCTGCGGCTTGCGCGACACGATGGCGACCTTGCTGCCGAGCATAGCGTTGAGAAGGGACGACTTCCCGACGTTCGGGCGCCCCACGATCGCGATAAACGCGGATTTCCGTTTGGATTCCTCACTCACGGCGCTCCCGCCTTTCCCGGTCCGCTCTCCTCTGGATGACACGGTCGCGGATACCGAGCGGGCCCAGGCGGACAAAAACGGCGCTCGCCGCCGTGACGGCCGCCAGCACGGCGATCATAGCCGGGTGGAAACCGAAATAGACTACCATGCGCACGAACGCCGCGGGCTGCCAGAAAAAGCAGACGCCCACCAGGACGGAAAAGAACGCGCCGACCAGCACGGAGCCGGACGCCATGTCCTTGATGATGCGTACCACCGGGTTGAAGCTGGCCGCGGCCAGGTCGGAAAGCTCCTCCGCGACCGTGTTGAACAGCTCGCCCATCCACACCATGCCGAACGTGAGGAACAGGGCCGCGTACGCGGTGCGGGAAAGATGAAAAAAGAACGAAAAAACAAACACATACAGCGCTACGACCGTGTGTATCCGCATGTTCCGTTCATTATTAATGCAGTAGATGATCCCCCGGAACGCATATTTGAAACTTTTCAGAAAGCGCAAAACCTACTCCTCGTCCTCATCCAGGACATAGCTGCTGGTGCTGGGAAGCCCGAGCTCCACCATGACCTGCTCTTCCTTTTCACGCATGCGCACTTTCGCAAGGCCGCCCTCCTCGTGGTTGTACCCCAGAAGGTGCAGCATGGAATGCGCCGTGAGGTACCCGACTTCCCGCTCCAGGCTGTGGCCGTAGCGTTTGGCCTGCTCCACCGCCTTTTCCATGGAGATCACGATGTCGCCCAGAATCTTGGCGCCGGTGGAATGGTTGATGTCGTAAACGCCGTTTTCGCCCATCGGGAAAGAGAGCACGTCGGTGGCAAGGTCCTTGTTCCGGTACTGCAGGTTCAGCTTGTGAATCTGCTCGTTGTCCACAAAGACCACGCTGATTTCCGCCGGGCCCTCGAAATTTTCCATCCGGAGCACCGCGTTGCAGCAACGGCGCACCAGCATTCTCAGACCGGTCGGTATTTTTACCGCCTTCTGTTTATTGTCAATAATCACACGGATTTTTTCCATGATAATCACCGCCCCGCTTCTTCATTTTTTTCATAAGCCCTGACGATATCCTGCACCAGTTTATGGCGCACGACGTCTTTTTCGTTGAACCGGACCTGCGCGATGTCGTCGATGTCCCTCAGGATGTGAAGGACGTCTTTCAGGCCGGAACGCTTCCCGTCCGGCAGGTCGATCTGCGTAATATCGCCCGTAATGACCATCTTGGAGCCGAACCCGAGGCGCGTCAGGAACATTTTCATCTGCTCCGGCGTGGTATTCTGCGCCTCGTCCAGGATGATGAAGCTGTCGTCCAGCGTGCGCCCGCGCATGTAGGCGAGCGGCGCGACCTCAATGTTGCCGCGCTCCACGTATTTCTGGTAGGTTTCCGAGCCCAGCATGTCGAACAGCGCGTCGTACAGGGGGCGCAGGTAAGGGTCCACCTTCTGCTGAAGGTCGCCGGGCAGGAAGCCCAGCTTTTCGCCCGCTTCCACGGCCGGCCGCGTCAGGATGATGCGGTTGACCTCCTGCGCCCGGAACGCTTTCACCGCGAGGGCCACGGCGAGATAGGTCTTGCCGGTTCCCGCCGGCCCGACGCCGATGGTGATGGTATGCGACTCGATGGCCGTGCAGTATCTTTTCTGGCCCAGCGTCTTGGCCCTCACCGGCTTGCCCTTCGAGGTAACGCAGATGCAGCCACCCGCGAGCGCGTCGATCTTGTCTTCCTTTCCCTCGTTGACCAGGGAAATGCAGTAGCGCACGTTCTGCTCGCTGAGGGTTTCGCCGCGGTTGATGAGGGAAAGGAGGCTCCTAACCGCCCGGAAAGCCTTTTCCACTTTTTCCGGTTCCCCGGAAATTTTTATTTCGCTCCCGCGGCAGACAAGCTCCACCCCGTACTCCTGCTCGATCAGCTTGACAT
The DNA here is from genome assembly GCA_022650455.1 of Oscillospiraceae bacterium. Lineage (GTDB taxonomy): Bacteria > Bacillota > Clostridia > Oscillospirales > Acutalibacteraceae > Thermocaproicibacter. The sequence continues at coordinate 17,522 of JALCPO010000006.1, read as the reverse complement.
TCCCGTCAAGGCTCCCGAAAAGCGCGGCCGCCTGTTCCATGCGATCGATATTGATTTTCCTTTCGAACATTCCATCACCTAAAGCGCACCGAGTGCAAAACCACACGGTAGATTTAAGTTTATTATAACACAATTCCGAGGTTTCGTCACCTTTTCGGCACCATAGAATGCACAAAATTTTGGTACTATTTTAGGAAGATTTCCGACTCTTTTGCGATATTTTCCTGACAGGTCAGCTTTGCCGAATAAACGAGGGTGCCGCCGGCCCAGTTTTCGGTGATTTTCTCCCCCGTGACCCGGCCGCCGTTCAGGAGCTTTTTCTCCTGCCCGGCGAGCTCCCGCTTCGCGAGGGCGCGGGCCTGGTCCTTCGCAAGGGTGTAATCCACTGTGCGGACTTCGTCCCAACGCTCCTGGTAGAGGCCGGCGGGGAGCGGCGTGCCGAAGAGCGACAGGCCGAACTTTTCCCGGGAAACCCGGTAATTCCCCCTCGGCTTCCCCTGAAAGGAAACCGGAAGGCGGGCGCCGAACAGGTCGAGGTTCCGCCGGTATACCGTTTTCCCCGTGGGCACGGTCTTTTGCCGCTTTCGATCGATTTTTACGGAGAGGCTGCGGGTGGTCTCGGCAACGACCTCCGCCGAAGCATGGGTCAGCGTGTTGCCGCCGAGCTTGTCGACGACCACGGCGCTGACGAGGAGCTGGCCTTCCACGACGGCGTCGCCCTTCTGGACCATCGGCGTGCCGGCGTACACTTTCATGGAAACGATCTGGCCGGTCGCGGACGCCTTGATGTTGCACAGGTTTTTCCGGTTCTCGATCGGCGGCTTCGCCGTTTTTTCCTGGATAACGACCTCCGCGGCGCTCCCTTTCAAATTGATGCTCATCCAGCGGATCTGCGGAAATTTCAGCATGACCTGCTGCGCCGTCTTCTGCGGCTCGACGGCGCTTTTCCAGGCGCCCTGCGAAAGCCCGGCGGAAGCGAGCGCCTGCTCGACCCCGGAAACGGGCACGGACGCGTTGCCCGTGACCCGGATGCACCAGACCTGCCGGGACAGGACGGAAACGATGAGGGCAAACACCGCCGCGCCGGCCCAGAGACCCGGGTGCCTGCCCGTGCGGCGGAGCAGGAACGGCAGCCCGCGGCGCTCGCGGACCCGAAGGCGGCACCCGGCGCGGCGGGCGGGCGCCCGCAAAAGCCGGTACCGGCGCGCGGCGACGCAGGCCCCGCCGCTCCGGCCGGCGGCGATATCCCACAGATACGCCCCCGACCGCGCGCAGAAACTGTAAAAACGTTCCGGGCTTCCGCCCAAAACGGAAAAACGGACGTAACCGATCAGCCAGCGGGTCAGTCTCAGCGAAATCATGGCGCACCTCAGCCCATAAACTCAATTCCGGTGATATAGCCGGTGACGACGAGGGCATCCGCGGTAAGGCAGCGGATGGTCAGCCCCCGGCCCGTGAACCGCACCACGTGCCCCGGCGTGCGGACGCGCACGACGGTCTCGTCATATTCCAGCACGCCGCCGCAGCCCTCGACGACCGCCTCGCGGTTGCCGTTGACCTCCATGTGCGCCTGCATCGAAAGGCCCGTCAGGCCGAGCAGATCCGCCGGTTTGCGCAATTGAACCCCCACCCCTCCGGTATCCCCGCGAAAGGATTTTCTGATGGAACGAAGCGCGGAAGCGGGCCGGAAGAATCTTTCCGGCCCGAAAGGCCGCCGCGCAGGGAATCTCCCCTTAATGCTATGCGGCGGAATTCCTAAATATCCGCGCCGGAGCATATACATGGCAGAACGAGGTGGTTCTATGAAAATCAAAACGGGCGCATTGCTGGCGGCGGTGCTGGCGGCGGCGTGCGCATTGCTGATTTTCCCCGCGCAGGCCGCGCAGGGCGCGAAAAACGGCGTGGGGTATTCGCTGAACATCCTGGTCCCGTCGCTGTACCCGTTTATGGCGCTTTCCGTGTTCGTGGTGAAAAGCGGTCTGGCCGAGCGGATCGGCTCCGCGCTGGAAAAGCCGACGCGGGCGCTGTTCCGGCTCCCCGGCGCGGCGGCGGCCTCCGTCCTGATGAGCGCCGTGGGCGGCTTTCCTTCCGGGGCGCGCTCCGCCGCCGCGCTTTACGAGGCGGGGATCGTCACGCGCGCGCAGGCGGAGCGGATGATGTGCTTCTGCGTCAACGCGGGGCCGTCCTTCGTGATTACCGCGGTGGGGGTCGGGTTCCTTAGAAACGCGCAGGCCGGCGCGGTCCTTTTCGCGTCGCAGACCGCCTCGTTCCTCGCGATGGGGATTCTGAGCGGCATCTTCTCCGGGAAAGGCGCGGAAGCACCCGCCCGGCGGCGGAAAAAGCCGCCCGCCGGGACGGCCCAGGCTCTCATCGAATCGGCCGCCGACGCGGCCTACTCCACGCTGATGATGTGCTGCCTGGTCATCCTGTTCGCCGCGATGATGAACCTGCTGCGGATGGCGGCGGCGGCGCCGGGGCTTTCCGTATTTCTTTCCGCCCTGCTGGAAGTGACGGGCGGGTGCGCCGACCTGGCCCGGTACGGCGCGCCGCTGTGGGCCATTGCGTTCGCCATCGGCTGGAGCGGCGTGTGCGTCCACATGCAGGTGCTTTCCTGCCTGGGCGGGATCCCGATCCGCAAAGCGCGCTTTGCCCTTTGCAGGGCGGCGCAGGGGGCGGTCTCGGCCGCCGTGTGCTTCGGGCTGACCGCGCTGTTTCCGCAGAGCGCGGAAACGTTCGGCAACTTCAGCGGCCCCGTGACCGGCGCCTTCTCCAACTCCGTTCCGTCGGCCGCCGCGCTCGCCGTCCTGTGCGCCGCCCTGCTGTTCTGCATGCCGCACGAAAAACTGGAAATTGAAGAGAGATGATGCTATAATATGGCCAAAAAGCAGAGAGGAAAAGCCGACTGCATCCGGGGGCGGTAAATGATGTTCTGGAAAAGGAAAAGCAAGCTGTTCGGCAGCGGAATCGAGCCGGACTGTTCCTACTGCGCCAATTTCTCCGACGGCGCCTGCCGGCTGAACCGCGACGGCCCGTGCGGCGGCTTCCGCTACGACCCGCTGAAGCGGACGCCGGACGGCACGCCCGCCCTGAAAAAGCACGACCCGGGGGAATTCAAGCTGTAAAGGGAAACTTCTCCCGCCGGAGTCCGGCGCAAAAGCCCCCGCCGCAGAAAAAACTGCGGCGGGGGCTTTTGCATGCGCGGGATACGGGCCGGGTTTAAAGGTCGCGGAAAATGGAATTCATGTCTTCCGTGACGGACGGTTCGATCAGCTTATGCTGCACCATCTCAGACATGATCTTCATAGCCGCGCTGTGAGGCATTCCCTTCCGGTAGGGGCGGTCCTCCGTCAGGGCCTGATAAATGTCCACACAGGCGAGGATGCGGGAATTGAAATCGAGCTGGCTCGCGTCGAGCCCGAACGGATAGCCCGAGCCGTTCAGCTTCTCGTGGTGGTTGGACGCCCATTCCGTAATATCCTCGAAACCGTTGATCATCGTCAGAATCTTGCGGGTATAAAACGGGTGGGACTGGATCGCCTTATACTCCTCCCGGGTGAGCTTGCCCGGTTTGTCGAGGATCGAGTTCGGCACGGCCAGCTTTCCGAGGTCGTGCAGGTCCGCCGCAATGCGCATCTGCCAGTAGGTTTTTTCATCAAACTCATAATACTGGCAGATGAACCCCGTTTTTTCGCTGATGCCCCGCGAATGCGAGCCGGTAAACGGGGACTTCGCGTCGATAATGCGGCTGAAGATCTGAGAAATCGAGCGGATCTGCCGGTAATCCAGCTCCCGGCTGACCTGGGGCAGCATGGAAACCAGCGTGTTCTGGACGAACATGTCGTCCATGCCGAGCCAGAACTCCACATTCCGGCTCAGCTTGACGGCGGCCTCGCACAAATCGGGGTCAAAAAAACGCGCTTCCCGGAGAATGGAATCCATAACGGTGTCGATGGTCCATCCCAGGGAATAGCGTATGGCAATGCAGTCGGCCAGGCGAATGATCCGGGAATACAAAGGAATGCGGCTCCCGGAGATTCCAAAAAAGCCGCTTCCGTCATAATTTTCATGATGATACAGGATCACGTCCTCCTGCTTTGCCAGGAACGGAAAACTGGCGAGGTTTTTCTCCCCTTCGATGCAGTGGGTTGGGTCCGCTTCCAGCGACGACACGCTTTCCTGCCGCGGGACGCTTTTTTTCCGGAGCGAGCCCATGACCCCGTTGTCGTGCAGCAGGGCATAGGAGATCAGGTCAAACATCTGCCGGTCCGACATGCCGAGTTCCTGTGCGATCCGGGCTGATATATAGGAAACGCGCATTCCGTGATTGGTATTGTTGCGCAGGACTTCTTTTTCAGCAAAATCCAGAGTGTGGGAAAGAGAAATCAAGAGCTCGTTGACATTGAACAACATAACATCACAACGCTTTACTTTATCAAGTGTGCCGGCAAATGTATTCATAATTATACCAGCCATTTTTCCAGGTATTTTTCCAAAAAGCGACTATTATTTTCATCTTGGGACAAAATCAGCCACGTCGGAACAGGCTAAAACGGCAAAGCCGCATCTCCTGCGCCGGATGGAAATCATTACAAGGGAAGTTTGCAGTTTTTCTGCATAAACTTCCTTCGGAGGTGATCGTTATGCAGAAGAAGTACCCGGATCTTTACCAGCTGATCCGGAACGACCGGGAAGCGAACCGGTATTACGCCTGCCTTCCGGATTCCGTCAAAGATTCGATCGGCCGCCGCGCCGAAAGCGTGAACTCCTTTGAAAGCCTTCGCGACTACGCGGAAAACCTGACGCGCGCCGACGACTGAGGCCCCGGCGTCGCGGGGGATGATTTCCAACGGTTCTTTTCCGAAGTATAATAGGAGAAAAAGCACGGAGGAAATCAGCCATGAACAAAAAGATCGTCGTCACCTTCCGGTTGGATGAAAAGCAGCGGGCAGAGCTCGAGCAGACGGCCCCCGGCTGCCGGATCTGCTACACGGACGGAAGCCGGATCCCGCCCGACCTCATGCGGCAGGCAAACGTGATTTTCGGAAACCCGGACCCCGGGCTTCTCGCTTCCGCCGAACACCTGGAATGGATCCAGCTGGGCAGCGCGGGCGCCGACGGGTATCCTGCCGGGACTCTGCCGAAAGGCGCCGTCCTGACGAACGCGTCGGGGGCTTACGGCCCGTCGATCGGGGAATACATGGTCTGCGTGGCGATGAGCCTGATGCTGGACCTTCCCCGCTACCGGGACAACCAGAAAGAGCACCGGTGGAAGAACAGCCACAAAGTGCGGCATATCCCGGGTTCCGTCGCCCTGTCCGTAGGGTTCGGTGGGATCGGCCGTGAATTTGCGAAACGCTACCACGCTTTGGGCGGCCATGTGATCGGCGTGAAACGGACGGCCGGGGAAAAGCCGGACTACCTCGACGGGCTCCACACGACCGCGGAGCTGGATTCCCTTCTGCCCCGCGCCGATGTGGTCGCGCTCAGCCTCCCCTCCACGCCCGAAACCAGATACCTGTTCGGGAAAGAAAAATTCGCCAGGATGAAACGGGACGCCATCCTGGTGAACGTCGGGCGCGGCACCGCGGTGGACACCGGCGATCTGTGCGAAGCCCTCCGCTCCGGGAAAATCGGCGGAGCCGCGCTGGATGTGACGGACCCCGAACCGCTGCCCGCCGACAGCCCGCTGTGGGACCTGCCGAACGTGATCGTCACCCCGCACGTTTCCGGCGGCTGGGATGCCCCGGAGAACTTCGGCCGCGTCTTCCGGATCAGCATGGAGAACCTCGGCCGGTATCTGCGCGGCGAGCCGCTGACCCACCGCGTCAGCCTGCGCCTCGGCTACTGACACGGTGCAAACGGAGCCTGCGCCTGCGGAACAGCAGGCGCTTTTCCTTTGCTTTTTGCTATTAACTCGTAAACCAACTTATATAATCCTATTGACAATTTATAGAACCGTGCTATACTTGAAATACGGAAAAGCAGAGGTGAATTCCAATGGATCGGAATGTCTACAGCTTGGTTTTACTCGACGACGTGGTGGACGCCGTGGACAAACTGGCGTACGAGCGAAGCACCAGCCGGAGCGGTCTGATCAACCAGATCCTGGCGGACTACCTCTCCTGCCCGATTCCGGAGAACCGGATCCGGGACATCTTCACCTGTATGGAAAAGATGTTTGCAGGGATGGACGGCTTCCAGCTCCGCGACCCGCCGAGCGACAGCATGATTTCCATCCGGAGCGCCCTGCACTACCGCTACCGGCCCACGGTGCGCTACGCGCTGGAGCTCTACCGCAAATGCGAACCGTACGTCGGCGAGCTGCGGGTATCGTTCCGGACGCAGAACGAAGAGCTCCTGGGCCTTTCGGAGGAATTCTTCCGCTTCTGGAACAGCCTGGAGACCCAGTGGATCGGGAACCGGTTCCGGGGCGGGCACATCCCCTGCTCCATCGATCCGGGCCGGTACTCCCGGCAGCTGCAGTGCTCCCGGGCGGAAGAGGAGCAAACCAACGAGCGGATCGCCCGGGCGATTCTCCTCTACATCCGCGAGTTCGACTCCGCCATGAAAAAATACGTCTGCGGCCCGGACGGGACGGAGAAAACGGAGCGGGAGATCGAGGGGGAATATCTCGATTACCTGAAAAAAGCGATGATCAAGGCAATGATTCTTTAGTGTCGAAAGCAAGGGAGGCTTTTCTATGAACGCCCAGAATTTTACGCACAAATCCCTGGAAGCCATTCAGCAGGCGCAGGATCTGGCGTTGGAAAACAATTGCATGCAGATCGAGCAGGAGCACCTGGCCGAGGCCCTGCTGCGGCAGGAAAACGGCCTGATCCCCCAGCTGCTGAAAAAAATGGGGCTCGACGCGGACGCCGTCCTCGGCGCGGTGGAGCAGCAGGTGAAAAAGCTGCCTTCCGTGACGGGTCCGGGGCGCGAGCCCGGAAAAATCTACGTCTCCGCCGACGTGGACGCGGTTCTGGTGGAAGCCGAAAACCAGGCGAAGCGCATGAAGGACGAGTATGTGTCCGTGGAGCACATCCTGCTCGCGATGATCGAGAAGCCGGACGCCGCCATGCGCGGCGTGTTCGGCCGCTTCGGCATCACCCGGAACAAGTTTCTCGCCGCGCTTTCCACCGTGCGCGGCAACACGCGCGTCACGAGCGACAGCCCGGAGGAAACCTACGATGCGCTCTCCAAATACGGCCAGGATCTCGTGGCCCTCGCCAAAAGCCACAAGCTGGACCCGGTCATCGGGCGCGACGAGGAAATCCGGAACGTCATTCTGATCCTCTCCCGCAAAACCAAGAACAACCCGGTGCTGATCGGCGAACCGGGCGTCGGCAAAACCGCCATCGCGGAAGGGCTCGCGCAGCGCATCGTCCGTGGCGACGTCCCGAACAGCCTGAAAGACCGCAAGGTCTTTTCGCTGGACATGGGCGCGCTGGTCGCCGGGGCGAAATACCGCGGCGAATTCGAGGAGCGGTTCAAGGCCGTGCTCAACGAGGTGAAAAAGAGCGAAGGCAGGGTCATCCTGTTCATCGACGAGCTGCACACGATCGTCGGCGCGGGCAAAACCGAAGGAAGCATGGACGCCGGCAACCTGCTGAAACCGATGCTGGCGCGCGGCGAGCTGCACTGCATCGGCGCCACGACGCTCAACGAGTACCGGCAGTACATTGAAAAGGACGCGGCGCTGGAGCGCCGGTTCCAGCCCGTCATGGTGGATGAACCGTCCGTCGAGGACACCATCGCCATCCTGCGCGGGCTGAAAGAGCGGTACGAAGTCTTTCACGGCGTGAAGATTCAGGACCAGGCGCTGATTGCCGCCGCCGTCCTGAGCAACCGCTACATCTCCGACCGGTTCCTGCCGGACAAGGCGATCGACCTGGTGGACGAGGCCTGCGCGATGGTGCGCACGGAGATCGACTCCATGCCGACGGAGCTCGACGAAATTTCGCGCAGGATCATGCAGCACGAGATTGAGGAAGCGGCCGTCAAAAAGGACAGCGACCCGCTGGCGCAGGAGCACCTGAAGCAGATCCAGAAGGAGCTTGCCGACGAGCGCGCGCAGTTCAAAGAACGGAAGGCCAAATGGGAAAACGAGAAAAACACGATCGGCAAGGTGCGCGGGCTGCGCGCGCAGATCGAGCAGGTCAACGCCGAAATTGAAAAGGCGGAACGGGTTTACGACCTGAACAAGGCCGCCGAGCTCAAATACGGCAGGCTGCCCGAGCTGACCAAACAGCTGAAGGCGGAGGAAGCGGCCGCCGAAAAAACGCAGAGCGCCGACGACTCCCTGCTCCACGACCGCGTGACGGACGAGGAAATCGCCAAAATCGTCGGCCGGTGGACGGGAATCCCGGTCGCGCGCCTGATGGAAAGCGAGCGGGAGAAGCTCCTGCGGCTGGAGGACATCCTCCACCAGCGCGTGGTCGGCCAGGACGAGGCCGTGAAAAAGGTTTCGGAAGCGATTCTGCGGTCCCGCGCGGGGATTCAGGACCCCAACCGGCCGATCGGCTCGTTCCTGTTCCTCGGACCCACGGGCGTGGGCAAGACGGAGCTGGCAAAGGCGCTGGCGCAGGCGCTGTTCGACGACGAAAAGAACATGGTGCGCATCGACATGACGGAATACATGGAAAAGTACTCCGTGTCGCGTCTGATCGGGGCGCCTCCGGGCTACGTCGGCTACGAGGAAGGCGGCCAGCTGACGGAAGCCGTGCGCAGGCACCCGTACTCCGTCGTGCTGTTCGACGAAGTGGAAAAGGCACACCCCGACGTATTCAACATCCTGCTCCAGGTCCTGGACGACGGGCGGATCACCGACTCGCAGGGGCGCACGGTCGATTTTAAGAACACCATCATCATCCTGACGTCCAACCTCGGCTCCAGCTATATCCTGGAAGGGATCAATTCCGACGGAAGCATCAGCGAAGAGGCGAGAAAGCAGGTCGGGACCCTGCTGAAACGGCAGTTCCGCCCCGAGTTTCTGAACCGCCTGGACGAAATTGTCTTTTACCGGCCGCTTACGCGCGGCGAAATCTACCGGATCGTCGACCTGCAGATCGCCGACCTGCAGCGCCGCCTGAAGGAAAAGCAGCTTTCCGTGGATCTGACCGACGCCGCCAAGGATTTTATCGTCTCCAGCGGATACGACCCGGTCTACGGCGCGAGGCCGCTGAAGCGGTTTATCCAGAGCAACCTGGAAACGCTGATCGCAAAGGAAATCATCGCGGGCCGCCTGGCGCCGAAAACAGCCCTGAAAGTCGACAGCGACGGAAACAGCCTGCGGATCGCGGGATAAAAAACGCCCTCGGGCGAAAGAAACGGCGGCCGAAAATTTCGGCCGCCGTTTCTTTCCGGCAATATTTTCCGTCAATAGGCGGAGGCATTCTCCTCGGAAGCAAAACGGGCGTGGGCGCCCAGGCTGCCGGGCAGACGCAAAAATTCCAGTTCTTCGGACAGAATGCTCTTGCAGTTGAAAATCCGGTCGGCGACCAGAACGCTGTAAAACACCATGACGTACGACTTCGCCACTTCTTCGGGGAGGTCCATCCGGCGGGAAAGCCAGGCGCCCATCTCATGGACGCTCGCGAGAAAATTGCGGATCTCCGGCAGGCAGATTTCCCCGTAGGTCGGGCTCGTCAGAACCTGAATGACAAACTTGGAGCGGGGCTTCGTTTTGAAACGGTAATTCATCAGCCGCTGCAGCCGGAGTTCGGGAGGATACTTTTCATCCGTCAGGATCGGCAGGATTTCTTTCTTCATGGACTCGAAATACCGCTTGACAAGCTCGACGATGATCTCGTCCTTATTCTCAAAATACTGGTAAATGGATGCCTCGTTGATCTCGGCCGCGCCGGCAAGCTTTTTGATGGAAGTTTTATCGATTCCGTGTTCCGCGAATGCATCCGCGAAATGTTCCAGATATTCCGCTTTTCTTTCTTCCCTTTCCACAACTTTCCCCCCATTATTTTTTACTGCTGGAAAATATTTTATTCAAGCGAAGCGTAATAATAATTGCCGTTCGGAAATATCGTTTGATTTTTTGTAATTTTTTAAAATATTTTGTCGATTGCTTTCATTTTCAAACCATTTTACTGCCGTCCCCGCCAAAAACGGCGGGAACCGGAAAGAAAAATGCAGCCGTGCGGACGGAAAATGCGGGGGAGTTTTTCAGGAAGAGCACAAAGAAAAACGACCGGACGCGCGGCTGCACGCCCGGCTGAAAACGAAAGGATTTCGCGCCTTACTCCGCCTCGTTCCGGAAAGTGGCGCATTCGGTTTTGACCTGGCCGCCGTTCACCTGCGTGGTGCGGATGTCAATATGCTCCGCATTGCAGGCCCTGTCCTCATTATAGGAGCAATTGGTCACTTCGCAGTGGATGTCGAGGGCGGGGTTGGGGGACTCGTGGTCGACCAAGTCGCGCGGCGCGCCTTCCTCCTCATCCAGGAAATTGGCGCAGTAGGTCTGCTTCGCGCTGTCGGCGTCCGGGCCGCCGACCATAATGTCCGGCCGGCAGCACAATTCCTCTTTGTTGTTCAGGCAGTGAGCCACGCTGCAATAGAGATCCGTCATAATCTGGCACCTCATTTTCTTGTTAATTCCGGTTATCCCGGACTGTTTTATTGTGTGCCGGATGGGACGGATTATTCAAAATTATGCGCCACATGCCTGCGCAGGGGATAGCCCACGCCGTAAGCCGCCACGCCGCCGAGCAACGCCTCGGGGATGCCGTTCGTCAGGACCAGAAAGCCGATGAGGGCCGGAAGAACGTCCATTTTCTGGCCGAGCACAGCCGCGTAGCCGCTGCCGAAAAAGAGGTAGATGCCGCCCAGCACGAGGACGGTGTTGGTCAGGCTCCCGAGGACTCCGCTCAGGCCGTAGGCGACCGGCTTTTTCCAGTTCAGCCTTGTGAAAAGGCGCAGGCAGAACCCGGTCACCGGGCCGACCAGGATCCGGGGCAGGAAGCAGATGACGATGCTCCAGAAATTTCCTTTCGACGCGCCGAGGGAATAAACCGGGGTAAAAACAAAGGCGACCAGCGGGTTCGGCGGGCTGAACGTCCAGACCAGGAAGCTGAAAAGCCCCGCGAAAGCGCCCATCGCCGTCCCCGCGCCCGTGCCCATCACAACGGCGGTGAGAATGACCGGCAGCATGCCCAGCGTGGCCACAACGGGCCCGACCGCCGGCAGCGAGCCGAGCGGCGTGAAGCAGACGATCGCTTCCATTGCCAGAAGCAGGGCGAACTGTGCAAGCCGAAGCGTTTTTTTTCCAATGGAAGCTCTCATGCCCGTTTTCTCTCCTCGTAAGCGGTCAGCGCGTCCGCGATCCAGTCCACCGTGCCGTCGATGCCGAAAACCGACGAATTGATGGAGAGGACATAATTTTCGGCCGCGCCCCATTCTTTTTCCGAATAATAACGATAAAAATTCGCGCGTTCCTTGTCCGTGCCGACCAGGTGCCATGCCGCGTCTTCCGCGCCGACCCCGTATTTTGTCACGATCCGATCCATCCGGCTGAGCTTGTCGGCGGCGACAAAGATGCTGAACAGATTCTTCTCTTCCTTCAGAATATTGTCCGCACAGCGGCCGACGATCACGCACGGGCCCTGCTTCGCCGCGTCCCGGATGATCTGAGCCTGGCACCGGAACAGCTGGTCGGTCACCGGAACGTGGTTGACGGTCGGCACGCCGTGCTCGAACGAACAGTCGGCCATCAGCAGCGAGTACAGCATGCTGCCCGCCGCCTTTTGGTCTTCCTTTTCATAGGCTTCCACGCTCACGCCCCTTTTTTTCGCTTCCGCGGCGATCCATTTCCTGTCATAAAACGGAACGCCGAGCCTCTGTGCCAGCTTCTGGCCGATTTCGTGTCCCCCGCTGCCGTACTGGCGCGACACCGTGACGATCAAATTGGTTTTCATCTGCAATACACCTCACATAATTTCCCCAAATCTTCCAGTTCCGAATTTTATTGCAAAAAGGAAAGCAACAAATTCTTTTGCTGTATTATAGCATAATCGCGCGAGAAAGGAAATATAAAAATTGCGCAGCGCCTCGCGCGGCCAAAATTGCTTGACAGAAAGGAAACCAATCCGGTATGATAGCCTTGGATTAATTTTCCGGAGCGATCCGGGGCAGGAGGACGGCATGGATTTTGAACTGCGGGAAATCACAAAAAGCTTCGGGGCCAAGCAGGTGCTGAAAGGGCTGAACCTGCGGGCGCAGAGCGGGAAGGCGCTCGGCCTGCTCGGCCGCAACGGCGCAGGCAAAACGACAACTATCCGCATTGCGATGGGCGTTTTTCCGCCCGACGGGGGCAGCGTGCGGATCGACGGCGAGCCGATCCGCCGGGATAAAATCAACATCGGCTATCTGCCGGAGGAGCACGGCCTGTACCCCAAAAAGATCATATCGGAGCAGCTCGTCTACCTGGGCGAGCTGCGCGGCATGAACGCGAAACGCGCGAAAGCCGCGGCCCGGAAATGGCTGGACCGGCTGGGGATGGGCGAGTTTTTCGGCCGCAGGCTGGACACGCTCAGCAAGGGCAACCAGCAAAAGATCCAGCTCGCCGCGGCGCTCATCACCGACCCGGACTTTATCATCCTGGACGAACCGTTTTCCGGCCTCGACCCGGTGAACGCCATGGTCCTGAAAGACGTCATCCGGGAGCTGATCGGCGGCGGGAAGCTCGTGCTGTTCTCCAGCCACCAGATGAATTACGTGGAGGAGTTCTGCGACAGCATCGCCATTCTGAACGGGGGGGAAATCGTCCTCTCCGGGAACATCCGGGAGATCAAGCGTTCCTACGACCGGAGCCGGCTCGTGGCCGTTTCCGACGAGCCGGAGCGCATTGCCGCCTACTGCCGGGAAAACCTGGGCGACCTTGTGGAAACGGCCGAGGCGAAAAAGGGCGAGGCGCTCGTGAAGATGCGGTCCGCCGAATACCGGAACCGGCTGGTCGCCTCCCTCGCGGGGCAGGATTTCCGCTTCGACGGGATCCGGGTCTGGGAGCCGTCGCTGAACGACATCTTTGTGGAATACACGGAGGAAACGATATGAAACAGCTCGGGACGATTTTCCGCTTTGAATTCAAGAACTACGCAAAAAGCAAGTCCTTTCTCATTCTGACCGTCCTCCTCGTCGTAATCATCGGGGTCGTGCTGGACCTTCCGCGCATCCAGCAGTTCATCGGCTCCCGCAGCAAGCCGGCGCCGGCCGAAATGGAAACCGTCGCCGTGGTGGACAAAACCGGGAGCGGCCGGATCGCCGCGAGCCTGTCCGCGGCAATCAGGGACAAAAAGTTTGAAGCCGCCGACGCGGACATCGGAGCGCTCAAACGCTGCGTGGAAGCGGAGAAATACGCATCCGCCGTCTATGTGGAATCCCCCCTGCGCTACACCTACGTCGTCAAGAATATCGGGCTGTACGACGACACCAAAGAAGAAGTCGGCAACGTTCTGCTTTCCGTCTACCGGGCGCAGGCTCTGCAACAATACGGCGTTCCCGCCGCCGACGCGCAGAAGCTGCTTACGGCGCAGGTGAAGGCGGACGTGGTGCAGACCGCGCAGGGAAAAGACCAGGCAAAGAATTTCTTTTATACCTATGTGATGATTTTCGCCCTGTATATGGCGATCCTGATTTACGGCCAGCTCGTGGCGACCAGCGTCGCGACGGAAAAGAGCACCCGCGCGATGGAACTGCTCATCACTTCGACCAAGCCGGCAAACCTGATGTTCGGCAAAGTCCTCGGGGCCGGAACCGCCGGCCTCGCGCAGCTTGCGCTGATCCTGGGGAGCGGCTACGTGTTCTACAACCTCAACCGGGCGTATTTTGCGGACAACTCGGTGGTCCGGTCCATCTTCGGCATGCCGCTGTCCATTCTCCTCTACGCCCTGATGTTCTTCCTCCTCGGCTACTTCATCTACGCGTTTCTCTACGGCGCGCTCGGCTCCCTCGTCAGCCGGATGGAAGAGCTGAGCCAGGCCGTCATGCCCGTGACGTTCCTGTTCATCCTCGCGTTTTTCATCGTGATGTTCAGCATGGGAAGCGGCAGCGTGGACAACGCCGCCATGGTCGTCTGCTCGTACATCCCGCTGACCTCCCCCATGGCGATGTTCGTGCGCATCGCCATGGGAAACGTCTCCGCGTGGGAAATCGCCGTTTCCACGGCGATCCTTGCGGCGTCCACCATCGGGATCGGCCTGCTCGCCGCCTCGGTCTACCGCATGGGCGTCCTGCTGTACGGAAAAGCGCCGAAGCCGGGGGAAATCTTCGCCATGCTGCGGAACCGCTGAACCCGGCGGCACGCGAAACAATGGATTGACAAAAACGCGGGCAAAGCATATAATAGTCCCAAATTGATACGAAACCGGCGAGTAAGAGGAGTAATCCGGAACGGCGCGGAGCAAAGAGAGCCGCAGGCGGTGCGATTGCGGCGGAGCGCCCCGGACGAATGGGCTTACGAGGGCGGGGATGAACGGCGGCGACGCCCGGTAGTCTTTGACGGGAGCTTCACCCGTTACCAAGGAAGCGTGCATAACGGTGCACGGAACAAGCGGGCATTTTGCCAATGTGGGTGGTACCGCAGGAAATTTTCTCCTGTCCCTGTTTTCAGGGACAGGAGTCTTTGTATTTCAGGAGGAAAATTATGATGAAATTGCTGAAAAACCTTATCGCGGCCGGAACGGCCGCGGCCATGCTTCTCACGGCGGCGGCCTGTTCTCCGTCCGGCGCGGGATCCGGGGCAAACGGTTCCGGGGAAAAGAAGGCGACCGTCGGGGTCATCCAGTACGCCACGCACCCTTCCCTGGACAACTGCTATGCCGGGTTCCGGCAGGGCCTGAAGGACGGCGGCTTTACGGAGGGCAAAAACCTCTCCGTCGACTTTCAGAACGCGCAGGCGGACAACTCAAACTCCGACCTGATGGCCAAAAACATGGTTTCCAAAAAGTACGACATGGTCATGGCGATCGCGACCCCCGCGGCCATGTCCGCGTTCAGCGCGGCGAAAAACACGAGCATCCCCGTCGTATTCACCGCGGTTTCCGACCCGGAAGCTGCCCAGCTCGTTTCTTCCTTAAAGAAACCGGGAACCAACTGCACCGGTTCCTCGGATGTGCTTCCCCTCGAGGCGCAGCTGAAGATGATCCGCGCTTTTCTGCCGAACGCGAAAAAGATCGGCATCCTCTACACCACGAGCGAGGTGAATTCCGTTTCCAACCTGAAACGCTTCCAGACGCTCGCTCCGAAGTACGGCTTTGAAATTGTGGCCGAAGGCATCACCAACTCTTCCGAGGTCGCGTCCGGCGCCGCTTCCCTGGCGGCCAAAGGGGTGGACTGCCTGAACAACTTCACTGACAACAATGTCGTAAACAACCTCTCCACCGTTCTGCAGGCCGCCGGAAAAGCGAAGATTCCGGTGTTCGGCTCGGAAGTGGAGCAGGTGAAAAACGGCTGCCTCGCCTCGGTCAGCATCGACTACGTCGCCCTCGGCAGGGAAACCGGAAAAATGGCCGCAAAAATTCTGAAAGGCGAGGCCAAGGCTTCCGAGACGCCGGTCTATGTGGTGACCGACGGCAAACCGGTCTACAACCCGTCCGTGCTGAAAGAGCTCGGCCTGACGCTGCCTTCCGCCTACTCCGGTGCGGAAAAGGCATCCAAATAACGGAAAGCTGGCTGTTTTTATGGACATTTTTCTCGGACTGGCGAACAACATCTTCCAGGAAGGATTCATCTACGCGATGATGGCCGTAGGTGTCTATGTCACCTACTCGGTCCTGAATTTTCCGGACCTTTCGGTCGACGGCACGTTCCCGCTCGGCGCATGCGTCACCGGCGCGCTGATCCTCGGCGGCGTGAACCCGTGGGCCGCGTGCCTGATCTCGTTCGTCTGCGGCGCGGCGGCCGGCGGCGTGACCGGCCTGCTGCACGTGCGGCTGCACATTACGGACCTGCTCTCGGGGATCCTTGTGATGACCGGGCTGACGAGCGTCAATCTGGTCGTCACCGGCGGAGCTTCCATGCTGGCCTACTACAACAAAGCCACCATTTTCAATTCCGGCCCGGCGGCGCTGCTGCCGGCATCCGCGCACGAGTGGGCCGTGGTCCTCACCGCCCTTGTGTGCTGCGCCGTCGTCAAGATTGCCGTGGATCTGTACCTGAAAACGAAGTCCGGCCTGCTGCTGCGCGCCGCGGGGGACAATCCGCAGTATGTGATTTCCCTGGGGAGAGACCCCGGGAACATGAAAATCCTCGGCCTGATGATCGGCAACGGCTGCACGGCGCTCGCCGGCTCCGTCCTGAGCCAGCAGTCGGGCTCCGCGAACATCTGGAGCGGCCAGGGCATGGTGGTGATGGCGCTGGCCTCGGTCATCATCGGCACGAGCATCTTCGGCAGGCTCCGGTTCATGAGCCTGACGCTCGCCGCCGTGCTGGGCACGGTCGTCTACAAGGCGTGCCTTGTGGCCGCCATGCAGTTCGGCCTGCCGACCAATTACCTGAAGCTGCTGATGGCCGTGCTGTTCACCATCGCCCTTGTCGCCAACAATATGGCGCCGTCCGCCGGCAGGAGGAAAGAACAAAATGTCAACCCAACCCAGATCTGAACCGCCGCAGAACCGCTTTGTGGAAATGCGGCACATCGCCAAGACCTTCAACCCCGGCACTGCCAGCGAGGTGGCGCTGTTCCGGGACTTCAGCCTGTCGGTCAAAAAAGGCGGCTTTGTGTCCGTGGTCGGAAGCAACGGCTCCGGCAAGACGACGGTTTTAAACATCCTCTGCGGGAACATCGCCCCCGACGCGGGAACCGTGACCGTCGGCGGAAAGGAGATCGGCCGTCTGAAGGAATACCGGCACTCCCGGTTTATCGGCCGCGTGTTCCAGGATCCCGCCGCGGGAACCTGCCCCCGGCTGACAATTCTGGAGAACCTCTCCCTCGCGGACAACAAGGGGAAACGGTTCGGCCTGACCCGCGGCGTTTCCCGGAAGCGGACCGACTTCTACCGCTCCCAGCTGGAACTGCTCCGGCTCGGCCTGGAAGACAAGCTGGACGCCCCCGTCGCGGGCCTTTCCGGCGGGCAGCGCCAGGCCCTTGCGCTGCTGATCTGCACCATGGCGCCGCTCGAGCTGCTCGTCCTGGACGAACACACGGCGGCGCTCGACCCGAAATCCAGCGAAAACGTCATGGAGCTGACCGACCGCTTTATCCGTGAAAAGCACCTGACCGCGCTGATGGTCACCCACAACCTGAAATACGCCGTCGAGTACGGCGACCGGCTGATTATGATGCACCGCGGGCATATCGTCCTCGACGCCGACGGCGGCGCGAAACAGGCGATGGACATCCGCAGCCTGACGGAAAAATTCGACGAGATCAGCATCGAGGACGGGAACTCCATTTAGGCCGCGCGGCGGACAAAAAAATAAGCCCCCGGCTCCGGGGGCTTCAGAGTGAAGACAAAGTATCGAAAAGAGGTACTTTGTCTTTTTTTAGTGCTTAGAAGATGGTAAAATAGAAGCAG
>JALCPO010000005.1 GCA_022650455.1 Oscillospiraceae bacterium | reverse complement strand
CGCAGCTTTCTGTTTCTGCTCATAAAAAACGCCCCTCAAACCCTATATCGGTATTCGTTGAACGGCGGAACCGGGCCCGGTTTTTTCTTTCCCGCAGGGGGAACCGGCCCATTTCCGTCCCGCGGCGATTCCGCGGAACGGCAGCGGGCGGGAACACATTTTCCCGTCTGCCGGACGCTGTTTTTATTATACTCCCGATCCGCACCCGGTAAAAGTGGAAAATAAGGGTATGACAAAACTGTCATACCCTTACCGGAATGGAATTCCTTGTTGTGTGCGGAGCCGCCCGCGGCGGGAGAAACTCCCCTGGGTCAGTTCTGCGCCTTGTAGACGGAAACCGCGCAGGCGACCGTCGCGCCGACCATCGGATTGTTGCCCATCCCGATGAGCCCCATCATCTCGACATGCGCCGGGACGGAAGAGGAACCTGCGAACTGCGCGTCGCTGTGCATCCGGCCGAGGGAATCCGTCAGGCCGTAGGATGCCGGGCCGGCGCCCACGTTGTCCGGGTGCAGGGTGCGGCCCGTGCCGCCGCCGCTCGCCACGGAGAAATATTTTCTGCCGTTTTCGAGGGCCCACTTTTTGTAGGTGCCCGCGACCAGGTGCTGGAAGCGCACCGGGTTGGTGGAGTTGCCGGTGATGGAAACGTCCACGCCCTCGTGCTGCATAATGGCAACGCCCTCGCGCACGTCGTTGGCGCCGTAGCACTTCACCGCCGCGCGCTCGCCCTTTGAGAATGCGCGCGTCTCCACGACGTTGAGTTTGTCCGCAAAATAATCAAAATCGGTCTTGACATAGGTAAAGCCGTTGATTCTGGAAATAATGTAGGCGGCGTCCTTGCCGAGCCCGTTCAGGATCACGCGCAGCGGCTCTTTCCGGGCGGAGTTCGCCGAGCGGGCGATCCCGATGGCGCCTTCCGCGGCGGCAAAGGATTCGTGGCCCGCCAGGAAGCAGAAGCACTTGGTCTCTTCACTCAGAAGCCGCGCGCCCAGGTTGCCGTGGCCGAGCCCGACCTTCCGCTGTTCCGCGACGGAACCGGGAACGGTGAAGGATTCCAGGCCGACGCCGATCTTCTCGGCGGCCTCCACCGCGGACTTCACGCCGGTCTTCAGGCCGATGGCGCAGCCGACCGTATAAGCCCAGACCGCGTTTTCAAAAGCGATCTGCTGAACGCCTTTGACAATCTTCGCAACGTCCACGCCCTTGGAAAGGCACAGGTCGCGCGCTTCCTCCAGGCTCCCCAGGCCATACTCGGCAAGACATTTCTCGATTTTGGCCATTCTTCTTTCTTTACCTTCAAACATGACATCGTTAGCCATTTCGTTCGTCCTCCTTCTACAGCCCTTATTCTTCCCGCGGATCGATGTACTTCGCCGCGTTGTCGAACCTGCCGTACGTGCCGATATTTTTCTTATAGGCTTCGTCCGGGCTCACGCCGTGGCGGATGTCTTCCATCATCTTGCCCAGCCTGACGAACTGGTAGCCGATGACCTCGCTGTTCTCGTCCAGCGCGAGCTTCAGGACATAGCCCTCGGTCATTTCGAGGTAACGGACGCCCTTCGCGCCGGTGCTGTACATGGTTCCGACCTGCGAGCGCAGGCCCTTGCCGAGGTCTTCCAGCCCCGCCCCGACGGGCAGGCCGCCCTCCGAGAACGCGGTCTGGCTGCGGCCGTAGACGATCTGCTTGAACAGCTCGCGCATGGCGACGTTGATGGCGTCGCAGACCAGGTCGGTGTTCAGGCATTCCAGAATCGTCTTGCCCGGCAAAATCTCGGCGGCCATGGCCGCCGAGTGCGTCATGCCGGAACATCCGACGGTCTCGATCAGCGCCTCCTGAACCACGCCCTGCTTAATATTCAAGGTCAGCTTGCACGCGCCCTGCTGGGGGGCGCACCAGCCCACGCCGTGGGTCAGGCCGGAAATGTCCTTGATCTCGTAGGCCTTAACCCATTTTCCCTCTTCCGGGATGGGCGCGGGACCGTGCTTCGGGCCCTTGGCGACAACACACATTTTTTCCACTTCTGCGGAATAATTCATATGGGTACTCCTTTCGGTTTCTGATTTCCCTGTCGACACAGAACACTTTTTTCATTATAGCGGATTCCCCGCCGTGAATCAATATAATAATCAAACTTTTAACAAGTCCTGCCTCCTTCCGCGCCCGGCGGGCCGTTCGGAATAGGATCCGGGCCGTTTTTTCATCCCCGCGCGCGATTTTTCGCGGGGATTTCTTTCCTTTCCGCGAACCGCGCGGTATAATAGAATCGTGGAATTTTCGGCGGTCTCGGTTTTCCTTCGGAAACCGAAGGCCGGCCGAAGGATTCAAAGTTTTCTTAAATTTTAAATGAGAGGATGTCACTCATGAATTTTCTGGAACGAACCGTCCGGCGCGCGATGGCCGATAAAAAGACCATCGTCCTTCCGGAGGGGAACGACAAACGGGTCGTCACCGCCGCCGCGGAAGTGCTGAAGCGCGGCATTGCCAACGTGATCCTGCTCGGCACCGAAAGCGAAGTCCAAACCACTGCCGCGGGGCTCGACATCTCGAAAGCGCAGATCGTCGACCCGGCCGACACGCCGCTCCACGACGACTACGCCAAGACCTTCTACGAACTGCGCAAGGCCAAGGGCGTGACCCCCGAAAAAGCCGACGAGATGATGAAGGACCCGACCTATTTCGGCGTCATGATGGTCAAAAAGGGAGCCGCGGACGGCATGGTTTCCGGCGCATGCCACTCCACCGCGAACACGCTCCGCCCGGCGCTGCAGATCGTCCGCACCGCCCCGGGCTCCAAGCTGGTCTCCGGCTTTTTCCTCATCTCCGTGCCCAACTGCGAGTACGGCGAGGACGGCACGTTCGTCTTTGCGGACTGCGGCCTGAACATCAACCCGAACGCGGACGAGCTTTCCGAGATCGCCATCGCGTCCGCAAAATCCTTCCGGGCCATCGTCGGCGCGGAGCCGAAAGTCGCCATGCTCTCGTTCTCCAGCTACGGCAGCGGCAAAGACGCCCTCGTGGACAAGGTCGCGGAAGCCACAAAGCTCGCGAAGCAGAAAGCGCCCGACCTTCTCCTCGACGGCGAACTCCAGGCGGACGCCGCCCTTGTCCCGTCCGTCGGCAAGTCGAAAGCGCCGGGCAGCAAGGTCGCCGGGCACGCGAACGTCCTCGTGTTCCCGGACCTGAACGTGGGCAACATCAGCTACAAGCTGGTGGAGCGCCTCGCCAAGGCCAGCGCCTACGGCCCGATCCTCCAGGGCATTGCGAAACCGGTCAACGACCTGTCCCGCGGGTGCAAAGCCGAGGACATCGTCGGCGTCATCGCCATTACGGCCGTGCAGGCGCAGGCCGCGGGCGCTCATTGAGCATCCCTCTCTCCAGACAAAAAGCCGGGCCGCGGGAATTCCCGCGGCCCGGCTTTTTCCTGTCCGGACCGGATCTTTTAATATTGCTTGCCCCAGTAGACCATTTTGTCGGCGGGCCTGCCGCAGCAGGCGCACACGCCGGAAAGATGCTCCTGCTCGAACGGGACGCAGCGGGAGGAAAGGCCCGCCACTTCCTTGATCTTCGCCTCGCAGGCAGCGTCCCCGCACCACATGGCTTTGACGAAGCCGGGCTTCGTGTCGCCGATCTCCTTCATCTCACCGAGAGTTTTCGCCGTGTAGGTCATGCGGTCGCGGCGCTCCAGCGCGCGGTCGTACATCTGCCTGCGGACTTCCTCAAGCTGCTCCGCAACGGCGTCTTCCACCCCGCCGAGCGGCGTGAACAGCTTCCGGCGGTCGGTGCGGCGCACCAGAACGCACTGGTCTTTCGCCAGGTCCTTCGGGCCGATCTCCAAACGCAGCGGAACGCCCTTCATCTCATACTGGGCAAACTTCCAGCCCGGCGTCTGGTCGGAGTCGTCCAGCTTCACGCGGAACCGCTTTTTCAGCGCGGCTTCCAGCTCCCCCGCCTTTTCGAGCACGCCCGGCTTATGCTGCGCGACCGGCACGATGACGACCTGCACCGGGGCGACGGCGGGCGGCAGGACGAGGCCGTCGTCGTCGCCGTGGGTCATGATGATCCCCCCGATGATGCGGGTGCTCATGCCCCAGGACGTCTGGAACGGGTGGCAGACGGAATTGTCCCTTCCCTGGAAGGTGACGCCGAACGCCTTGGCGAACCCGTCGCCGAAATAATGGCTCGTCCCGGACTGCAGCGCCTTGCCGTCGTGCATCATGGCCTCGATGGTATAGGTTGCTTCCGCCCCGGCGAACTTTTCCGTTTCCGTTTTCTGGCCCTTGATCACCGGCATGGCGAGCTTCTGCTCGCAGAAGTCGGCGTAGACGTTCAGCATCCGCTTGGTCTCCGCGACGGCTTCCTCCGCCGTCTCGTGCATGGTGTGGCCCTCCTGCCAGTGAAACTCCACCGAGCGCAGGAACGGGCGCGTCGTCTTTTCCCACCGGACGACCGAACACCACTGGTTGTAGAGCTTCGGCAGGTCCCGCCAGGAATGGATCACGCGGGCGTAGTGGTCGCAGAACAGCGTCTCCGAGGTCGGGCGCACGCACATGCGCTCCTGGAGCTTTTCGTTCCCGCCCATCGTCACCCACGCCACCTCCGGCGCAAAACCGCGCACATGGCTCTTCTCCTTGTTCAGCAGACTTTCGGGAATAAAGATCGGCATGGAAACGTTCACATGCCCCAGCTCCTTGAACCGGGCGTCGAGGATGCGCTGGATGTTTTCCCAGATGGCCCAGCCGTACGGCTCGATCACCATGCATCCGCGGACGCTGGTGTAGTCCATCAGCTCCGCCTTTTTCACAATATCGGTATACCATTGGGCGAAGTCCTGCTCCATGGGAGTGATTGCCTCGACCATTTTTTTCTGATCCGCCATGATTGATTCCCCTTACTCCGCGATTAATCGTCGTCTTTTCCGTTTCCCCTGCCGGTCCCTTTGTTCAGAAGATAGACCACAAGGTAAATCAGCAGCATCACGATGAAAATGCCCAGCATCCCCAGGCCCATCAGCCGGAGCGCCGCGCCGATATTTTCGCCGCTCACGGGCCCGGCCGGGCCCCGGTAAGCCGCCAAAAGATTCCAGTTCAACATCCGTCCGCCTCCTCAGTGCAACAGACTTTTGGCAATGGTAAGGATAATGCCGCCCGCGACGACCGAGCCGATCTGCCCCGCCACGTTCGCGCCGGTGGCGTGCATCAGCAGGTGGTTCTGGTTGTCCTCTTTCAGGCCCATCTTCTGGATGACCCGCGCGGACATCGGGAACGCCGAGATGCCGGCCGCGCCGACCATCGGGTTGATCTTCCGGTCAGCCGGCAGGAACAGGTTCAGCAGCTTGGCGAACAGCACGCCGCCGACGGTATCGAACACAAAGGCCACCAGGCCGAGCGCCATGATAAGGACCGTGTCCAACCGGACGAACTTGTCCGCCTGCATCTGGAACGCGATGGTAATGCCCAGAAAGATCGTAATCAGGTTGGCCAGCGGCCCTTCCGCCGTCTTGCACAGGCTTTCCAGCTTCCCGCACTCGCGGATCAGGTTGCCGAACATCAGGAACCCCACCAGCGCGATGGAGTCCGGCGCGATCAGCCCCGCGATCATGGTCACGAGGATCGGGAACAGGATCTTCGTCGTTTTGGAAACGGACTCCGGCCGGTACGGCATCCGGATCTTCCGCTCCTTCCGGGTCGTGACCAGCCGGATGGCGAACGGCTGGATGATGGGCACCAGCGCCATGTAGGAGTACGCCGCGACGGTGATGGCGCCGGTGTAGCTGCTTTTGAGCGTCTGCGAAACAAGGATGGAGGTCGGCCCGTCCGCCGCGCCGATCACCCCGGCGGACATGGCGTCCCGCAGCGGAAAGCCGAGCAGGACGGCCAGAAGAACCGTAAAGAAAATGCCGAACTGGGCCGCGCCGCCGAACAGCAGCATGCGCGGGTTGGAAAGCAGGGGACCGAAGTCGATCATGGCGCCGATGCCCACGAACAGCAGGAGCGGCATCGCCTCGGACGCGCCGATGCCCGTCCGGTACAGCCACTGCACAATGCCGCTGTCCCCCAAAACGCCCGTGTACGGCAGGTTGACCAAAATCGCCCCGAACCCCATCGGCAGCAGCAGCGCCGGCTCAAAATCCTTTTTAACCGCAAGCCAGATCAGCAGGCCTCCAATGACCCACATCACCAGCATCTGCCATGTGATTCCCGCGAACCCGCGAATGAGAAAGCTGAACTGATCCAACGGCTTTAACATCCCTTCCTGGAATACAATTTCCCTTTGTTCCCTTCGGACACATACTCTTTATTATAGAGAACGGCCGCGTCTTTTGCAAGGCCGGCCGGAGGGGAAAGCGGAAAAAATCCGCCATGCGGCGCACGGCGGATGAAAAGAGCCGGTATGGCTCAGACATGGTCCTCAATGTATTTGACCAGTTCTCCAACCGTCTTGAGGTTCTCCACTTCTTCGTCGGGAACTTCGATTTCGAATTCATCCTCGATCGACATCAAAAGGTCCACGACATCCAAAGAATCCGCGCCAAGATCGTCGGCAATATTGGTTTCGGGGGTGATGGTGTCCTCCTCGACGTCGAACTGTTCGCTCAGTATTGCCTTAACCTTCTCTAAAACCATGTTGATCCTCCTTAAGATATGCGGCGATGCCCGCTCACATCGAAAAAATGCAGCGCCCCTGTGGACAAAGCAGCCGGGGCCGTGATACAATGGCCACAAAAGGAAAAATTCCCGCGGTTTTCCGGGGGAACCGGGTGCCTATCCACATATTATTAGGAAAGCGCCGCTTTGTCAATATTTTTTTGATTCTTTTTTGGGAGCGATGGACGTGCATCAAAAAAATTTCGCCCTGATCGGCCACCCGGTCGGCCACACCATGTCGCCTTTCATCCATTCCCGCCTGTTCGCGCTGAGCGGCGCGCAGGCCGGTTACCGGGTGCTGGACCTTCCGCCGGAGAGGCTCGCCGCTTCCGTCCCGGAGCTCCGGCGGCTCGACGGGTTCAACATCACCATTCCCCACAAACAGGCGATTATTCCCCTTCTGGACGGATGCAGCCGAAAAGCGTCGGAATCCGGCTCCGTCAACACCGTGAAAAACGAAGGCGGACGCCTCGTCGGCTACACGACGGACGGGGAAGGCTTCCGCCGCGCCCTCCAGGCCGCGGAAACCGGCCTCGGCGGCAAAGCGGCCGTCCTCGGCGCGGGCGGCGCGGCGCGCGCCGTCGTGTTCGAGCTCGCGCACGCGGGGGCCGAGGTCACCGTGGCGGCCCGGGAGCACAGCGCAGGCGCGGCGGAAAAGCTCTGCCGGGACGTACGCGCGGCGGTCCCCGGCGCCCGCGTCGGCCGCTGCCTGATTTCCGAACTGCGCGGGACGCGGGACCTGCTGGTGAACGCCACGCCCGCGGGAATGTACCCGAAGGCGGAGGGGTGCGCCGCGGACGAAGAGGCGGTCGCCGGTTCCGCCTGCGTGTTCGACGCGGTCTACAACCCGAACGAAACGAAGCTGCTCGCCCTGGCGAAAAAGCACGGCAGAAAAGCCGTGGGGGGCGTCGGAATGCTGGTGTTCCAGGCCGCGGCGTCGGAGGAGATCTGGCTCGGCTCCCGTTTTTCCGAAGACAGCCTCAAGCGCCTCTGCGCGGACACGGCGTTTGAAATGAAAAAAAAGTTCGGCAGCGTGGTGCTCTGCGGCTTCATGGGAAGCGGGAAAACCACCGCGGGCCGCCTTCTCGCCGAAAAAACGGGCTGCGGGTTTCTCGACCTGGACGAGTCCATCGAGCGGGAGGAAGGGATGTCCATCCCCGAGATCTTTGCAAAAAAAGGCGAAGCGGCTTTCCGAGAAATGGAGCGGCGGGCGGTGCGCGGGCTTTCCCGGTCGGGCAGGCTGGTCGTCGCCGCCGGGGGCGGCACCGTGCTGGACCCGGAGAATGCCGCCGCCTTCCGCGCAAACGGCGTCGTAGTGCTGCTGGACGCTCCCCTCGAAACGGTGCGGGAACGCCTGAAAGGCGACCGGTCCCGCCCGCTGCTCCGCCGGGACGGCGGAGGGGACCGCCTGGCGGAGCTGTACCTCGCGCGCAGCGCGGCCTACCGGGCCGCCGCCGACCTTGCGGTGGACGCCGGCCGTTCCCCCGAAGAAACGGCCGCGGCGGTGCTGGAAGCGCTGAGGCCCGCTACCTGACGTCCCCGTGCGCGATGGCCTCGATGCCGTGCACATAAATGCGGAACGCGTTTTTCCCGCTGTTTTTCGCGGCGTACATCGCCGCGTCCGCTTTCCGGAACAATTCCTCGTAATTCCGCCCGTCAATGGGGTAAAACGACACGCCGATGCTCCCGGAAATGGGATTGCTGACTTTTTCGTTGATCTGCAGGTCCGCAAACATGCGCTGCAGGATGCCGGCCTTATTCAGAACAAGCCCGGACGTAACGTTTTTGAGAAAGATGACGAACTCGTCGCCGCCGACCCGCCCGACGACGTCATCCTCCCGGAACTGCCTGCGGATCTGCCCGGCCGTTTCCACGATCAGCTGGTCGCCGCAAAGATGGCCGAGGCTGTCGTTCACCAGCTTGAAGTTGTCGATGTCGATCACGAAAAGCGCGTGCCGCTGGCCGGGTCCGCTGCGCGCGATGGCCCCGTCGACCATGGCGGTGGTAGTCACGCGGTTGTAAAGGCCGGTCAGCAGGTCGTGCTCCGCCTTCCGGCGGAGATCGATATTCTCCCGCTTCTGCCGGTCGATGTCCGAAACGACGGCGATCATCCGCTCGGGCTCCCCCATCCCGTCGTTAAACAGAAAGGCGTGGATGCTGCACCAGAGGTACTTCCCGTTCCGGTCCCGCAGGCGGAACTCCATGTTCCCGAAGTCTTTTTCATGGAATTTCGCCTGCGACAGCTCCCGGACCTTTTTGCGGAGCACATCCCGGTCCCCGTCGTACAGGATTCCGCTTTTCTCCGCAATCTCCAGAATATCGCCGTGATCGGGATAAAAATCGCCGAATTTCTGCAGAAATGTCGGCGAATAGTAAAGCTGCTGCGTCTTGAAGTTGCAGTCCAGCACCGGGTCCGCCACATGCTCCAGGATCAGGCGGTAGCGTTCCTCGCTGGCGGCCAGCTCGTCCTGGGCCTTCTTCATGCCGGTAATGTCGATCAGGACGCTGTAAACCCAGAGGTTCCCGCTGCAGTCGGCCGTGCAGCGTGCCTTGTCCAGCACCCACATCACGTTCCCGTCCTTCCCCACGATACGGAACGTGATTTCCGTGATGTCGTTCCGGCAGGTGCAGTTTTTCAGGTGGAGCATCAGCCGGCCGCGGTCCTCCGGGTAAACGATCTCGATAAACCGGTTCCCGAAGCGTTCGGCGATCTCCCCGGCCGTGTAGCCCGTGATCCGGCAGAACCCGCTGCTGACGAGGTTCAGCGTCATGTTTTCGTCCGCGCGGCAGCACAGGACGCCGCCGGGCACGTTGGCGGTCAGGGCTTCCAGCTCTTCCGCCTGCTCCCGCTGGATCCTGCGGGAGCGGCGCGTCAGCGTGATGTCGTTCAGGATGCCGCAGAAATACTCTTTCCCGTTTTCGGAAAAAAGCCGCGTGCGGAAGGCCGCCCAGATGTGGTGGCCGTTTTTTTTAATCAGCCGGAGCTCCAGCTCGGCATAGCCGTTTTTCCGGATCTCGTCCCTGACCCGTTTCCAGTCGATCGGCGGTTCGTTGCGCAGGACCGTATCTTCCCCCCGTTGCAGCAGGGCGGTGATTTCCCCGTCCCGAAAGCCCAGGGCCTCGTAAAACGGCTCGCCGGCATAGGCAATGGTGAGTTCCTCATCGCTGCGGACGCACAAAACGCTGTAGCCCAGTTCCCCCAGGAGCCGTTCCGAATCAATGCGATCGATTTCACCCATCCCAACCGTTCCTCTCGTCTTTCAGGCCGGACCTGTTTGGCCGCCCGGCCCGATCCGGGACACTTTTAAAACAGAACCGTCATGTCGGAAACTATCGGTTTTCGATATATTTTTTTGCAGAAATCGCAGTGCCAATATTTCTAAGTTTATCCTATATTAAATACTTACTTCTTTATTCTATCAATAAATTTTCGGCATTTCAAGTAAAATAATGTATATATTTTGAAAATATTAATTTTCTTTCCATTTTGCCCCATTTTGTCGGTCCCCGGTTTTCCGAAAAATTGCTTGACACCCACTGGGGAATGTACTAAGATAGTCAACAAACGGCAAAGGTGTGAAACTTAACCATGAAGCGGTTTTTCTGCAGCGCACGATTTACAGGCTATTGCTACCCCCGCTATTTCTTTGCGGCGTGGGGTGTTTCGCCATGCAGAAAACTGCCGGTAAGCTTGGGTTCCGCAGTATCGGAACCCTTGGCGCGCAACTCGTAGGGTCTTCGGACAAAAAGCGCGGCGGAGCTGACAGCAGCTCCGCCGCTTTTTTCTTTTCGGTTCCGAACCGAAAAGAACGAATGGAGGAAACCGTCATGATCATCGTACTGAAGCCCGGCTGTCTTCCCGGGCAGGCCAAAGAATTCGCTGCGGCGCTGGAAAAAGAGTATAACGTCAAGGTCAACATCTGGTTCGGCACCCAGAGCACCGTGCTCGGCCTGATCGGCGACACCTCGTCGATCGACATCGATTCCGTCGCCGCGCAGGACTGCGTGGAAAACGTCAAGCGCGTGCAGGAGCCTTACAAAAAGGCGAACCGCAAATTTCACCCGGACGACACCGTCGTCACGCTCCCCGGCGGCCAGAAGATCGGCGGCGGGGGCCTCGCGCTCATCGCCGGCCCGTGCTCCGTCGAAACCCCGGAGCAGATCTGCGAAGTGGCGCGGCGCGTCAAGACGGCGGGGGCGCAGTTCCTGCGCGGCGGCGCCTTCAAGCCGAGAACCTCGCCCTATTCGTTCCAGGGCCTGAGGGCGGAAGGGCTGGAGCTCCTCACGCAGGCGAAACGGGAAACCGGCCTCCCCATCGTGACGGAGATCATGAGCGAAAAGTACATCGACCTGTTCCTCGAAAAGGGCGTCGACATCATCCAGGTCGGCGCGCGGAACATGCAGAACTTCGAGCTGCTCAAGGAGCTCGGCAAAATCCGCAAGCCGATTCTCCTGAAGCGCGGCCTCTCCAACACGATGGAAGAGCTCCTGATGAGCGCCGAGTACATCATGGCGGGCGGCAACGAGCAGGTCATCCTGTGCGAGCGGGGGATCCGCACGTTCGAGACGTACACCCGCAACACGCTGGACATCTCCGCCGTGCCGGTGCTGAAACGGCTTTCCCACCTGCCGGTCGTCGTCGACCCGAGCCACGCCTCCGGCATTTCGTGGCTGGTGGAGCCGCTCGCGCTCGCGGCCGTCGCCGCGGGGGCCGACGGCCTTCTCATCGAAGTCCACAACAACCCGAAAAAGGCCCTGTCCGACGGCGCGCAGTCTCTCACGCCGGACCAGTTCGACCACACCGCCGGGCGGGTCCGGGCCGCCGCGAAAGCCCTGGGGCGGGCGGTGGAATAGCGGGCGCTTTTCTGCTATAATAGGGGAAACTGGAAAAGCGGAGGAATCGCCCATGAAACGGAATGTGGTCATCGTCGGTCTGGGGCTCATCGGCGGCTCGCTCGCCAAAGCGTTTCGAAAATACACGGATTGCTCCGTCGCCGGGATCGACCGCGACGAAAGCGCGCGGGTCGCCGCCCTCGCATCCGGCGCGGTCGGGAAGATCGGCACGGAAGAGGACCTCAAAAAGGCGGACATCCTCTTCCTGTGCCTCTACCCGAAAGCGGACGTCGATTTTGTGCGGAAGCACCTTGCCTCCATCCGGCCCGGCTGCCTGGTCACGGACACCTGCGGGGTCAAGTCCCGCCTCTGCCCCCGCCTGGCGGGGCTTGCGAAGGAACGCGGATTCTCTTTCGTGAGCGGCCACCCGATGGCCGGGAAAGAAAAGAACGGCTTCGCGCAGAGCGACGCGGACCTGTTCCGCGGGGCCAGCTACATCCTGGTTCCGTGCGGCGCGCCGAAGCAGGCGGTGGAAGCCCTGAAAGGCCTCGCGCCGAAGCTCGGCTTTGCCCGCACGGTGGAAACCACGCCGGAAGAGCACGACCGGATGATCGCGTTCACCAGCCAGGTGCCGCATGTGCTGGCATGCTCGTATGTGATGAGCCCCCGGTGCCCCGGGCACAAGGGCTTTTCCGCCGGGAGCTACCGCGACGTCTCGCGCGTGGCAAACATCAACGAAACCATGTGGGCGGAGCTGTTCCTCGAGAACCGGGAAGCCCTCGTGGAAGAGCTGGACACGCTGACCGGCCACATCGCGGAGATCCGCAACGCGGTCGCCGCGGGCGACGGCGCCGCCCTGCGGGCGCTGCTGCGCAGGGGAAGGCTGGTAAAGGAAGGACTGGGAGAATAATGGAGCTTACCGTACACACATCGTCCCCTTACAAGATCATTCTCGCGCGCGGCTGCCTGGACCGCGCGGGTGAGTACGCCGCCGGGTTGTTCCGGCCCGGGACCCGGACGGTCGTCGTTTCCGACTCGAACGTGGCGCCGCTGTACGCGGAGCGGGTGGCGTCTTCCCTCGGCGCGGCGGGCTTTTCCGTCGGGACGTTCGAGTTCCCGGCGGGCGAAACGAGCAAGCGGCTTTCCACCGTGGAGGCCATGTACCGCTCGTTTGCGGAAAACGGCCTGACCCGCAGCGACTTTGCCGTCGCCCTCGGCGGCGGCGTAACGGGCGACATGGCCGGGTTTGCCTCGGCGACCTGGCTGCGCGGCATCCGGTTCATCCAGATTCCCACCTCGCTCCTCGCGCAGATCGACTCGTCCATCGGCGGCAAGACGGGCGTGGACATCCTGCAGGGGAAAAACCTCGTGGGCGCGTTCCACCAGCCTTCGCTCGTCCTCATCGACCCCCGCACGCTGGAAACCCTGCCGCCCCGCTTTTTTGCGGACGGCATGGGCGAGGCCGTCAAACACGGGTGCATCAAGAGCCGCCCGCTGTTCGACCGCATTCGGGACACCGACGTCCGCGCCGACATGGAGCGCGTCATCGCGGAAAACCTCGCAATCAAGCGCGCCGCCGTCGAGCAGGACGAATTCGACAACGGGGAGCGCATGCTCCTGAACTTCGGCCACACGTTCGGCCACGCCCTCGAAAAGCTGCACGGATACCGGGGGCTTTCCCACGGGCAGGCCGTCGGCATCGGCATGGTCATGATGGCGAGGTGCGGCGAAAAAGCCGGGCTGACCGAACCGGGCACCGCGGATGAGATCGCCGGCGTGCTGCGGAAATACGGTCTCCCGGTCTCCGACGGCGCGGACGTTTCCAAAATCGTGGACACCGCCATGCTGGACAAAAAGGCCCGCGGGGGCGTCCTCAGCCTCGTCATGCTCCGGAAAATCGGGGAAAGCTTCCTCCGCCCCGTGGACAAAGCCGGGCTGCTGAAGCTGGCGGAGGCGCTGCGATGAGCCGGGTCCGCATCCTTCCGTCCGCGCTGAGCGGGACGCTGGACGTCCCGCTCTCCAAAAGCGCCGCGCACCGCGCCGTCATCTGCTCCGCCCTCGCGGGCGGCGGGGACGTCCTTCCGCCGGGCGGGCCTTTGAGCGACGACCTTCTCGCCACGCGGGATTCCGTCGCTCGGCTGCTTGCGGCGGGCGGCGGGCCCGTCACGCTGGACTGCCGGGAATCCGGCTCCACGCTCCGCTTTCTGATCCCGCTCGCCTGCGCTCTGGGGGTGAAGGCCACGTTCACCGGGCACGGCCGCCTGCCGGAGCGGCCCCTCGGGGTCTACCTC
This sequence comes from Oscillospiraceae bacterium, assembly GCA_022650455.1. Taxonomy (GTDB): domain Bacteria; phylum Bacillota; class Clostridia; order Oscillospirales; family Acutalibacteraceae; genus Thermocaproicibacter. Next base: position 57,689 of record JALCPO010000005.1, on the reverse strand, counting down.
GCCTGCCTGCCGCGGCACGGCGTGCGCTGCGAAACGCGCGGCGGCCTGCCGCTGACGGTGAGCGGAACCCTTCGGCCAGGCGTCTTTTCCCTTCCCGGCGACGTAAGCTCCCAGTTCGTCACGGGCCTGCTGCTCGCCCTCCCGCTCCTGGACGGGGACAGCGAGATCGTCCTGACCTCGCCGCTCCAGTCCGCGGCCTACGCGGACATGACGGTGCGGACGATGGGCGCGTTCGGCGTTCCCGCCGGACGGACGGCAACCGGCTGGACGGTCGCGGGAAACCGGAGCTACCGGCCCCGTCCCGGCTTTCCCGTGGAACGCGACTGGTCGCAGGCGGCGTTTTTCCTCGCCGCCGGGATGCTCGGCGGGCCGGTCCGCCTGCGCGGGCTGAACCCCGCGTCCTGCCAGGGTGACCGCGCCGCGGAAACCCTGTTCCGCCGGTTCGGCGCAAAGACCGCATGGAAGGACGGAATTCTCACGGCGGAAGCGGGGCGGCTTCCGGATTCGGACCGCGCCATCGACGCGTCGCAGATTCCCGACCTCGTCCCGGCTCTCGCCGCCGCGGCGGCGCTCCTTCCCGGACGGCGCACGGTGATCGCCCATGCGGAACGCCTGCGGCTGAAGGAAAGCGACCGTCTTTCGGCCATGGCGGACGGCCTGAACCGGCTCGGCGCGCGGGTGCGCGAACGGCCGGACGGGCTGGAGATCGCCGGCGTGGAGCGCCTGCGCGGCGGCGAGGCGGAAGGCCGCGGCGACCACCGCGTCGTGATGGCCCTCGCCGTGGCCGCGCTGAAAGCGGACGGCGAAACCGTCCTGACGGACGCGCAGAGCGTCCGCAAAAGCTACCCGGGCTTTTTCCGGGACTACAACCGTCTGGGGGGAAAAGCGTATGACATGGGGGAATAAAATCCGCCTGACCGTTTTCGGCGAAAGCCACGGGCCTGCCGTCGGCGCGGTGCTGGAGGGCCTGCCCGCGGGCGGGGAGATCGACATGGAGGAGGTCCTGGCGCAGATGGCGCGCCGCGCTCCGGGGCACGACCGTTCTTCCACGCCGCGGAAGGAAAGCGACGAGCCGCGCGTCCTGAGCGGCCTTTGGAACGGCAGGATTACGGGGGCGCCGCTCTGCGCCGTGATCGCCAACGCCGACACCCGTTCTTCCGACTACGGGGAGATTCAAAACATTCCGCGCCCCGGCCACGCGGATTACACGGCGTACGTCCGCTACCACGGGTTTCAGGACGTGCGCGGCGGGGGCCGTTTTTCCGGCCGCCTGACCGCCCCGCTGGTTTTCGCGGGCGCGGTCTGCCGCCAAATTTTAAAGCGGCGCGGCGTGACGGTCGGCGCACACGTCCTCTCCGTCCACGGCGTGAAAGACGTCCCGTTTGACCCGGTCCATCTGCCCGCCGCCCTTCTGGAAGACCTTTCATCGCGCTATTTTCCGACCCTCGGACCGGATGCCGAGCGGGCCATGCGCGCCGAGATCGAGGCCGCCCGCCGGAACCTCGACAGCGTCGGCGGGGTCGCGGAGTGCGCCGCCGTCGGGCTTCCCGCCGGGTTCGGCGGGCCGCTTTCCGAAGGGGCGGAGTCCGTGCTTTCCTCGCTGCTGTTCGCCATCCCAGCCTGCAAGGGCGTCGAGTTCGGCGCGGGGTTTGCCGCGGCGGACCTGTTCGGCAGCGAGAACAACGACCCGTTTTACTACGACGGCGGCACGGTCAGAACGCGAACCAACCGCGCGGGCGGGATCCTCGGCGGCATCACGACGGGGATGCCGCTCGTCTTCCGCGCGGCGTTCAAGCCCACGCCGTCCATCGGCAGGGAACAGGACAGCGTCGACCTCGCGGCAAAGAAAAATGCCAAGCTGACCGTACGCGGCCGGCACGACCCCTGCATCGTCCCGCGCGCCGTCCCCGCCGTGGAAGCCGCGGCGGCGGTGGCGCTGCTGGATCTGCTCTCCTGACGTTGAAAGCCAAAGTTTTAGGGGATGGGAAAATGACACTCAAAGAAATCCGCGGAGAAATCGACGCCATCGACGCCGAGCTCCTGCCGCTGTTCCTGCGCCGCATGAAATGCGCCGAACGGGTCGCCGCGGTCAAACGGGAACAGAAGCTCCCGGTTTTCAACGAGAAGCGCGAGCGGGAGATTCTGGACGGCATCGCGCGAAGCGCGGGGGAGTACGGCGGCGAAGCGCGCGCCCTGTTTTCCGACCTGCTGGCCATGAGCCGCGCGGCGCAGCACCGTCTGCTCGGCAGCGGGGCGCCGCTGCGCGAAGCCGTGGAGCGCGCGCCCCGGGAGCTTCCCAAAGCGGAAACCGTCGCCTGCCTGGGGAAAAAGGGTTCCTTTTCGCACGAAGCGCTCCTGCGCCTGTACCCGGACGCGCAGCCGCTGTTCTTCCCGGATTTCCCGGCCGTTTTCCGAGCGGTCGAAACCGGCCGGGCCGGGCTGGGCGTCCTTCCGGTGGAGAATTCCTCGGCGGGCTCCGTGGGCGAGGTGTACGACCTCATCCTGAAGTACCGGTTCTCCATCGCGGGCGCCCTCAGCCTGCCGGTGCGGCACTGCCTCGCGTCCGCGGAGCCCGTGCTGGAAAACGTCCGCGTCGTGTATTCCCACCCGCAGGCGCTGCGCCAGTGCTCGGAATTTCTTACCGCGCACCGCCTCAAAACGGAGCCGTTCTCCAGCACGGCGGAAGCGGCGGAAGCGGCCGGAAAGCCGGGCGCCGCGGCGGTCTGCTCCCTGCGCGCGGCAGGGGAACGCGGCCTGAACATCCTCGCGCGGGACATTCAGAATACCAGCGCCAACCGCACGCGCTTCCTCGCCGTCGGGCGCAGGCTGTGCCTTCCGCCGGACGCGGATAAAATCAGCCTGTGCTTTTCCCTGCCCCACCGCACCGGAACGCTTTCCGCCGTGCTGGCGCGCTTCGCCGCCGCCGGGCTGAACCTGACGAAAATCGAGTCGCGCCCCATTCCGGGGAAAAATTTCGAGTACGATTTTTACCTCGATTTCGCGGGGGACGTGCGCGACGGGCACACGCTCGATCTTCTGTGCGCCCTGCGCGACGAGCTTCCGCTCTTTACCTTCCTCGGCAACTATCGGGAAATCTCCTGACTTCCTTGTCCCGGCACAACAACAGCCTCCGGTTTTTATGCCGGAGGCTGTTTCAGTATCCCTTCGTGACGCGGAGCAGGACGTCGGCCTCCCGCCGCAGCCAGTCCCCGTAGCCCGGCAGTTCAGTCACGCTCCACTTCGCCGTCTCCTTCGGGTTCTGCACCGCCAGCACGGCGTTTTTCGCGTCCGCCGGGTCGGCGTAGACCATCACGTCCTGATGCGCCCGGGCGTTTTCCCCCGCGGCCGGGGTATAGGCATCGTATGCGAGCCGGACCCATACGCCGTCGCCCGCCGGGCCGCTTTTTTCGCTCTCCTGAACGGCGGGGAGCTTCGACGCGTCCTGTTCCACGGAGCTCGCTTCGATCCCCGCGCCGCCGCGCGCGGAAATCCACAGAAGGCTCTCCACGTCGCGCGCGATCCCATAGCTGCCCGCGGTATGCAGAACGTCCGACGGGTCGTTCGGAAATTTTTCCCGGGCCGTTTTTCCCCGCTGAACCGTCAGGCTGTTCAGCTTCCCGGTTTTCACCTGCGCCGCCGTCATGACCTGCGCGGCGGATGACGCCGCCTTCGCCGCCGGGGCGGCGGCCCTGCCCGCCCGGCACTGCCGGATAATCAAACCCGCGGCAAGAACCAGAAGCAGAAACACAAGGACGCGTTTTCGCATTCTCCCCGCCCCGTTTCCATCCAACAAATATCCCGCGAATGTCCGCCCGGAAAAGCCGAAAACTCACTTCGCGCGGAGGCGGCAGCACGCCGCCACCCAGCCCTTTTCCTCTTTGCGGGCGGTCACGTCGAACCTGCCTTTCAGCGCGTCCAGCACATCCTGTTCCCGCTCGTCGATGATGCCGCTGACAAGGAAAACCGCGCCGGGCGCCAGAAACTTTTCAATGTCCCGCGCCAGTTGGAGAATCACGTCCGCGACGATGTTCGCCGCCACCACGTCGAACTTTCCTTCGACTTTTTCCGTCAGGCTGCCGCAGATCCCCGTGAAGCGGTCCGCCACATGGTTGCGCTCCGCGTTCTGCGCGGCGGTTTTCACGGCGAGCGGGTCGATGTCCACGCCGACCGCGCGCCCCGCGCCGAGCAACAGCCCCGCCACGGAGAGGATCCCGCTTCCGCAGCCCACGTCCAGCATTGAGCAGCCGGGCGTGACGGTTTCCTCCAGAAACTCCATGCACAGGCGCGTCGTCTCGTGGGTGCCGGTGCCGAACGCGATGCCCGGCTCCAGGTCCACGACCACGCGGCCCTCCGGGTTCTCCGCCTTCTCCCAGTCCGGCCGGATGAGCAGCTTCTTCCCGACCGGGATGGGGTGGAAATACTTTTTCCAGTTGTTGATCCAGTCCTCCTGCACGCACGGGTCCGTCTTGATCCGGTTCGGGATTCCCGCCGCGGCATAGCGCTCCCGCAGAAACGCGACCGCCTCGTTCGGGTTGTCTTCCGGGCTGATGTAAACGTGCACGACCGCCTTGGTGCGGTCTTTTTTCAGCAGCTTCTCGTCGATCAGGTCGATGTGCGCGACTTCTTCCACTTCCTCGTTCAGGTGGGAATAGTCCTCAATGTAGATGCCCCAGGGAACCGTCATCTGCGCAATATCCCCGGCCAGGTCCACGTTTTCCGCGTCCACCGTGATTTTAACTTCCGTCCAGTCCATTTCCCGTCTCCTCACTCTTCCACGGCAATCAGGTTTCGGTAGACCCCGGGAAACGAACCCGCAATCGCCGCGGCCCCCACCGTGTTTTCAAAGAATCCGGCCGTATTGTCCTCCACCCAGCCGACGACCGCGTAGCCGTACCCTTCGCCTCTCATCGCTTCCAGGCACGCGCGCAGCAGGGCCTCGCCGATCCCCATGCCCCGGAATTTTTCATAAACCCCCACGGGCGTAAGAAAGTTCTTTGCCGCGGAGTCGTAGCAGGCGAACCCGATCGGCTTTTTCTCCCGCACGGCGACATAGCAGCTCACGGGGTGGTTCGAGAACGCGTACGAGCAGTCGTGCGCCCAGCCGCCGCCGAAATTGTTCTTCACGAACTGCACCACGCGCGACTCGTCCGCCGGCATGGCCCGTTTGATGGAAATCCCCTGCTTCTTCAGGTTTTCGTAAAGCTCCCGTTTTTCTTTCAAGTCGTAAAGTTTCACCAGCATATCGGCAGGCATCTCTGTTTCCTCCCTCTGCCGCCCGTGCCGTCGGCGACGTGTAAAACTCATTATATCCGATTCCGGCAAAAAAATATAGACTTATTTTCGGCTTTCTGCGAATACATTTGACTATCACGACTCTTTGGGTGATTTTCAAATGGGAAGAAAACACAAGTTCATCATGAACGCCGCCGTGCTGACCGTAAGTTCCATCCTGCTGCGCTTTTTAGGGCTGTGGTTCCGCTCGGTCATCACCGGGCGGATCGGGGCCAGCGGCATGGGGCTGTACCAGCTGATCTTCTCCATCTTCCTGCTGGGGATCACCGTCTGCACCTCCGGCTTCGGCCTCGCGATGACCCGCCTGGTGGCGGAAGGCCGCGGCTCCCGGGGATGCGTGCTCCGCTGCCTTGCCCTTGCCCTGGCGCTCAGCGGAGCGGCGCTCGGCGCGCTGTTCGCCGGCGCGGACTTCATCTCCCTGCACTTCATCCGCAGCCCGCTCGCGGTCCGTCCCCTCCGGATCCTCGCGCTCGGGCTGCCGTTCATCGCCTGCTGCGCCTGCCTCAAGGGATATTTCTTTGCGCTGCGCAACACCGTCATCCCCGTTCTGGGCGATTTCTGGGAGCAGACCGTCACCATCGCCGTGTCCCTCGTCCTGATGGACCGCTCCCCCCTCCCCCCGCTGGAGAGCCTGATGGCCGGCTCCACGCTCGGGGAAGTCGCTTCCATCCTCTACCTCGTTCCGGTCTTCCTGCATTACACCCGGAAGCACGGCATGGCGGAAAGCTGCGGGGGCGTCATGGGCAGCATCGTCCATATCGCCGGGCCGATGCTGGCGGGGTCGTTCCTGCGCAACGGCCTCGCCAGCGCGGAAAACGTCCTGATTCCCATCGGGCTGCAGAAAAACGGGGCGGGCGGAACGGCGGCCCTGGCGCAGTACGGCGTGGTGCAGGGCATGGTCATGCCGATTCTTTCCTTTCCCATGTCGCTCATCAGCTCGGCGGCCATGCTCCTGATCCCGGAGATCGCCGAGGCCACGGCGCACCGCAACCCCCGCTCGGTGCGGCGCTCGGCGGAATACGCCTTCCGGTACACCCTGCTTTTCGGCTTTCCGGCGGCGGCCGTTTTCCTCGTGTTCGCCGGCGAGCTCGGCACCGTTTTCTTCGGAAGCGAACAGGCCGCCCAAATTCTCCGCATCGTGGCTCCCCTGGCCCCGCTGATGTACGTGGACAACGTGGTCGACAACCTCCTGAAAGGCCTCGACCAGCAGATGTATTCCCTGAAAATCAACCTGTGCGACTCCCTGATGCGCGTCGCGCTGATCGCCGTCCTCGTCCCGCGGTTCGGAATCCGGGCGTACCTTGTAATTCTATTCGCCAGCGAGATATTCAATGCCTCTTTCAGCATCGGGAAGCTGCTGAAAATCACCGCGCTGAAGGTCAGCATTTCGGAATGGATCGTCTTTCCGGCAGTCTGCGGCGGGCTCGCCTACTATGTCCTGCTCTTTTTGAAAAAGCTGATCGGATTCTGGGCCTGACGCGCCGAATTGACAAAACAGCGGAAAAAAGATAAACTATGGGTACGAAATCCTGCGAAAAAGAACAAAACGGATCCCCCGGTGTCTTTCGGAAGGCCGGGGAGAAGGACGCTGTCCGTCCGCGGATCCGTTTCGAGGAGTCGGCATGAATCAATTCTGGATTCTATTCCTGGCCTTTACCGTTTACAGTTTTTTGGGGTGGCTTGTCGAAAGCATCTACTGTTCCCTCCATGCCCGGAAATGGATCAACCGCGGCTTCCTGAACGGGCCGTTCTGCCCCGTTTACGGGTTCGGGGCGGTCCTTGTCGTAACCGTGCTGGACCCTTTCCGGGACAACCTGTTCCTGCTGTTTCTCGCCGCCGTCGTGCTGACCAGCCTGCTGGAATACCTGACGGCCGTCCTGCTGGAAGCGCTGTTCCACACAAAATACTGGGATTATTCGGGCCTCCGGTTTAATATTCAGGGACGCGTCTGCCTGGAAAATTCCCTGATGTTCGGGGGGCTGAGCGTCCTTGCGGTGGACGTTCTCCAGCCGGCGTTCACGTTTCTGACCGCGCGGGCCCACCCTCTGCTGATCCCGGCGGCCGGCATCGTCCTCTCCGTTTATTTTTTGCTCGACACCGCCCTCACCGTCAACGCGATCTACAACCTGAACGGGAAGCTCGCCGAGCTCCAGAACGTCCTCGACGAAATCAAGGAGCGCGCGCACACCGCAACCGTCGAAACCGTGGAAGCCCTGCAGGCTTCCATCCTGGTGCACCTGGACGACACCACCAAAGCCCGCCTGCGGGTCCTCTACGAAAACAAGTCCAGGCTGGAGTCCGGCCTGTACGCCATCCAGCGCCGCATCATCCGCGCGTTCCCGCATATGGAGTCGCTCCGCAGCAACGAGTCCTTACAGCGCGTCCGCAAGGCCCTGCAGAACCGCGCGAAAAAAATCCGCTACCGCAAGTAGGCCGCGCGGTTGGGCGCCGAATTCTATCCTTGCCTGCGGCAATCCTTGTCCGGCCGTCCGGCGGACCCGTCCTTCCCTTCCGCCGTTTCTTTTTCGCTTCCTTTTTCTTTTGGCAAAAAAGGAAGCCGGGCAGGGGGAAAGTTCCCCGGCAGCCCGGCTTGAAAAGCGGGATGGTCGGCTCCAATCATACGGCGTCCTTTGCGGCGCTTTTTGCGGGGTCCCGTTTCTTTTCCGGCTTTTCCACCAGCTTGCGCAGGCAGTGGTAGGCCACCAGAACGGCGAGAGCCATCAGGGCGACCGCCACAATCAGCTGCATCCCGTCCGTCAGGAACGCGAACTTGCCCGCGCCGATCTTTACAAAAATGTTGGCGACAGCCATCGCGAGGGCGGTCATGGTGACGACCAGCATGACGGTCATCGGCACGTAGAGCATCCAGCCCTGGCGGCCCGTCGTCTTGAGGAACACCGCCAGCGCGATGAGCACGAGCGCGCCCAGAAGCTGGTTGGCGGAGCCGAACAGGGACCAGATGTTGTTGTAGCCGCCGAGCGAAAGCAGGAACCCGAACAGCAGGGTGACGACCGTGGAAACATACTTGTTGGTCAGGAACCTGGTCACCGGCGTGTGCGCCTTGCCGTCCTCGTCATACAGCAGCTCCTGCATGGACATGCGGCCGATGCGGGCGACGGAGTCGAGCGTCGTCAGGCACAGGGCGGAAACGCACATCGTCATGCTGCACTTCGCCACATACTGCGACATCCCGAATTTCTGGAAGAAGCCCGCGACCCCGGCGGAAAAGATCTGGAACGGGGTGCCGTCCGGCAGCCTGCCGTTTTTCGCCGCCGCGCCCGCCACAACGAGCGCCGCAACCGCGAGCACGCACTCCACAACCATCGCGCCGTAGCCAATGGGAAGCATGTCTTTCTCATTTTTCACCTGCTTGGACGACGTCCCGGAGGAAACCAGGCTGTGAAAGCCGGAAATCGCGCCGCAGGCGATGGTGACGAACAGCGTCGGGAAAAGCAGCTTCCCGTCCACCTGAAACCCGGTGAACGCCTTCAGGTTCATGTCCGGGTTCGTCATGAAAATGCCGACCACCGCGCCGAGGATCATGAAGATCAGCAGGAACGAGCTCAGGTAGTCGCGCGGCTGCATCAGGATCCACATCGGCACGACCGCCGCGAAGAAAATATAGGCGAACACGACCAGCAGCCACTGGATTTTGTTCAGGTAGACCGGGAACGCCATGCCCGCCGCCATCATGGCGACGAACAGGGCGACGCCGGCGAAGAACATCACGGCCTGGTTGGGCTTCGCGTATTTCAGGAAAAGGCCGAACAGAACCGCGCCGAGGATGTAAAACAGGGAGATCGCCCCCGCCGCCGCGCCCGGGGCGGTCGCGCCGTTCACGACCGCCGGCGCGCCGAGCGAATAAGCCTTCACCGCGGAGGCGTTGAACGTCGAGGCCACCATGTCGCCGAACGCCGCGATCACAAGCAGCGAGAACAGCCAGCAGAACATCAGGAACAGGCGCTTGCCGGTCTTTCCGATGTACTGCTCGATAATCAGCCCGATGGACTTGCCCTCGTTTTTCACCGACGCGTACAAAGAACCGAAGTCCTGCACCGCGCCGAAGAACACGCCGCCGACCAGGATCCACAGCAGCGCCGGCACCCAGCCGAACATCGCCGCGATGATCGGCCCCGTAACGGGCCCCGCGCCCGCAATGGTGGAAAACTGGTGCGCAAAGACGATGGATTTCGGGGCGGGGACATAGTCCTGCCCGTCCTCATGGGCATACGCCGGGGTCTTCGCCTTCGGGTCGATGCCCCACTTTTTTACCAGCCACCTGCCGTAAAAGAGGTAGCCGCCGCCCAAAACGGCCATGGAAACTAAGATGATCGCCAAACCGTTCATACCTTCTCTTCCCTTCCTCATCCGTATAAAAAACGATGATGGATCCCCGCAAAGAACACCGCCGCGGCGGTTTCCGGCAAATTAAAAAACCTCCGTCTCTGATTGATTCAGAGACGGAGGTTCTGTTCCGCGGTACCACTCTGCTTGCCGCTGTTTCGCGGCCTGCTCATCCGCAACGGGCGGGCCCCGCCCCATGCGGCCAGATGTAACGGTCTAGAACCGGCCGGATCTAATGGCTGCGCGTTCAACCCGGCTGCTCACGGGAGATGTCGTCCCGGAATACCCTTCCGCTTTGCACCAGCCAGCGGCTCTCTGCAAGGGAAAAATCCGAAACTTTTACCCGATCGCTGCATTTCGCAGTATTCTTTGTGCACCATCTTAGCACGCGCTTTGAAACTTTGTCAACCGTTTTTTCACGAATTGTGGAAAACTCCAAACCGCTTCTCCACTTTTGCAGATTAAATTGTTAAAATCCAACAAATTTCGTTTCCGGCAACAATTTTTTAAAATTTTTATCAAAAACCGGTTGACAAATCCGCGGAAACGGCATATGCTGGAAGGCAATCAAATCAAATGCGCCGAAAGGGAAGGATTGCAGAACATCCCGCATCCAGAGAGCCGCCGGTTGGTGTGAGGCGGTGCGGAGTCTGCAGGAGATCACCCTGGAGCAGGATGCCGAAAGCGTCAGCGAGTAAGCGGATCCCGGTTTTCCCCCGTTACAGGGAAGTGCATTGTCGGATGCACACAGAGATGCCGCATCGCTGCGGCAAGTAGAGTGGTACCGCGAAGCTTACAGCTTTCGCCTCTAACAAAGAGGCGGAAGCTTTTTTTATTTCCCAAACCGCGCGGAAAAATCCGCCGGCCCGGGAAAACAAGTCTGATAGGAGGAGCCGAAATGTTGCTGACGGGAGCGCAAATCGTAATGGAATGCCTGCTGGAGCAGGGGGTGGACACCGTTTTCGGCTACCCGGGCGGCGCCGTGCTGAACCTCTACGACGCCCTGTACGAGTACCGGGACCGGATCCGGCACATCCGCACCTGCCACGAGCAGGCGGCGGCCCACGCGGCGGACGGCTACGCGCGTGCCTCCGGCCGGACGGGGGTCTGCATCGCCACTTCCGGCCCGGGCGCGACCAACCTGGTCACGGGAATCGCCACGGCGTACATGGATTCCGTCCCCGTGGTGGCCATCACCGGCAACGTGACCCGCGACCTCCTGGGGCTGGACAGCTTCCAGGAAGTGGACATCACCGGCATCACCATGCCGGTCACCAAGCACAATTACCTCGTCAAGCATGTGGAGCGCCTGGCGGACACGCTGCGCAGCGCGTTCCGAATCGCCGGCTCCGGCCGCAAGGGCCCGGTCCTGGTGGACATCCCGAAGGACATCACCGCGCTCAAAACCGAGTTTACGCCGCGCCGCCCGGAGCCTTTCCCCGCCGCGGACCTTCCGCCCGACGGGCAGCTCTCCCGGGCGCTCGCGATGCTCCGGAGCAGCAAACGGCCGTTCTTCTACTGCGGCGGCGGCGTCGTTTCCGGCGGCGCGGCGCGGGAAGCGGCGGAGTTCGCGGAAAAGGCCGACGCGCCCGTCTCCTGCTCGCTGATGTGCCAGGGCGGCTACGACCAGAGCGGCGGCCGCTACCTCGGGATGCTCGGCATGCACGGAACCAAGGCTTCCGCCGAGGCGATCAAGAACTGCGACCTTCTGGTCGCGGCGGGCACCCGGTTCTCCGACCGCGTCCTCTGCAACGCCGGGCTGTTCGCCCGCCATTGCAAAATCCTTCAGATCGACATCGACGCTGCGGAGTTCGGCAAGAACATCGATGTCGACTGGAAGCTGCAGGGCGACGTGAAAAGCATCCTCGCCAGGCTCAACGGGCTGCTTCCGCAGCAGGACCACGCCGGCTGGATGAAACAGGCGGCAGGCTGGAAGCGCGATTTCCCGCTCCGGCAGGCCGGCGGGCCGGACGAGGTCACGCCGCAGGCCGTGCTGGAAACGCTCTCCCGCCTCACGGGCGGCGGGGCGGTCCTCACGACGGAGGTCGGCCAGCACCAGATGTGGGCGGCGCAGTACTACACCTTCCGCAAACCGCGGCATTTCATCACCTCGGGCGGGCTCGGCACCATGGGGTTCGGGCTGGGGGCGGCCATCGGCGCGAAAACGGCGGAGCCCGAGGAAACCGTCGTCAACTGCGCGGGCGACGGCAGCTTCCACATGAACTGCGCGGAGCTCTCCACGCTGGCGCGGTACAGCATCCCGGTCGTCGAGCTGATCTTCGACAACCGCACGCTCGGCATGGTGCGCCAGTGGCAGAAGCTGTTTTACGGCGGCCGGTTCTCCCAGACGGACGTGGACGGCAATACGGACTATGCCAAGCTCGCCGGCGCGTTCGGCGTGAAGGCCCTGAAAATCGCCAAAAAGCACGAGATCGAGCCGGTCCTCCGCGAGGCGCTTTCGTCCCGCGGCCCGGTGCTGATCGACTGTCTCATCAGCAAAGACGAGAACGTGCTGCCCATGGTCCCCGCGGGCGGGTCGGTGGAAGACCCGATCCTGGAAATGTAGCGCGGGGAATCTCCCGTCAGCAGACTCCGTTGCAAAAACGAAATTTTATCGAAGGGGGAAACGGAATTGCAGGAGACAGGCGAAAAGGAATATATTCTTTCGGTGCTGGCAAAAAACAACCCGGGGGTCCTGCTCCGGATCGCGGGGCTGTTCAGCCGCAGGTGCTACAACATTCTCAGCATTGTCGCGTCGCAGACGGAAAACGCGGAGTATTCCCGCATTTTAATCGTCGTTTCGGGCGACGACCGCATCGTGCGCCAGGCGGACAAACAGCTCTGCAAGCTGGTGGACATCGAGGAAGTCGACATTCTGGACCCCAAAAAATCCGTGGTGCGCGAGCATCTCCTGCTGAAAGTGAGACGCACGCCCCGGAACAGCTGGCACCTGGTTCAGATCGCCGCCGTGTTCCGCGCGAACATTCTCAGCGTGGCGGAAGATTTCATGATCGTCGAGCTGACCGGCGACGCCGGTACCCTCAACTCCCTCATCGAGCTTTACAGCCCCTACCACATTCTCAAGATCCTGCGCACCGGCTCCATGGCCATGGCAACGTGACGGCGCAGCAGATCAAACAACACAGAACAGCACAGAAAAGGAGGAACCGGCCATGACGCTGGACAAAATCTACCAGGCGGCCTTTACCCTGAAGGACGTGGCCCGCCGGACGGACCTGATCAAGGCGCCCCGCCTCAACCCGGAAAGCGACATCTACTTAAAAACGGAGAATCTTCAGGTGACCGGCTCGTTCAAGGTCCGCGGGGCGTACAACAAGATCAGCCGCCTGTCCCCGGAAGAGAAGAAACGCGGCGTCATCGCCTGCTCCGCCGGGAACCACGCGCAGGGCGTCGCCCTCGCCGCGGCGAAGAACGGGATCCCGGCGCTCATCTGCATCCCGGACGGCGCCCCGATTTCCAAGGTCGAGGCGACGCGCCGCTACGGCGCGGAGGTCCGGCTGGTCAAGGGCGTTTACGACGACGCCTACCGCGAGGCGTGCCGCCTGCAAAAGGAAAGCGGCGCCGTGCTGATCCATCCCTTCGACGACGAGGACGTCATTGCCGGGCAGGGAACCATCGGGCTCGAAATCCTCCAGCAGCTCCCGGACGCGGACGTGGTGTTCGTCCCGGTCGGCGGCGGCGGTCTGGTCTCCGGCGTGGCCTACGCGGTGAAGGCGCTCCGTCCTCAGTGCAGGGTCTACGGCGTCCAGGCGGCGGGGGCGCCCAGCATGGCCCGGGCTCTCCGGGATAAAAAGATCGAGCCGCTCGAAAGCGTCTCCACGTTTGCGGACGGCATCGCCGTCAAATGCCCCGGCAAGCTGACTTACAACCTCTGCGCGAATTATGTCGACGGCATCCTCACCGTGACGGACGACGAGACCGCCACCGCCATTCTTGCCTTAATGGAGCAGCACAAAATGGTCGCCGAGGGCGCGGGGGCCGTGTCCGTGGCCGCCGCCATGTTCGGCAAGGCGGACATCAAAGGGAAAAAAGCGGTCTGCGTGGTCTCGGGCGGCAATATCGACGTGACCATCCTCTCGCGCGTCATCAACCGAGGCCTGCTCAAGGAAGGGCGCCAGGGGCGGCTCACCATCGAGCTGACCGACCGCCCCGGGGAGCTGAAAGAAGTCTCCGCCATCATTGCCGACCTCGGCGGCAACGTTATCAGCGTGCGGCACGACCGCAGCGGCGAGGAAACCGACATCACCGCCTGCACGCTCTCCATCGGCATCGAAACGCGGAACCGCGCACACCGGAACGAAATCCGCGAAGCCATCGTCAAAGCCGGCTACCGGATTATCGGCTGAGCTTTTCCCCGCGGGACAGCAATTCCGCAAAAAGAAACGAAATTCCCCCGAAAACGGAAGTTTTGAAAGTTTTCCGGCCGGGAGCGGTTCAAAAAGACGCTGCGGCAAAAAGGACGGCTTCCCGGCGGGGCCGCCCGCCCGGGCGGATCCGAAACCTCCGCTTTACATTTTCCCGGCCAGAGATTAAACTAAGACAAAGCCGAATTCAGAAAGGAAGCATTGTCATGCTGAAAACCGTTTCCACAAAAAGCGCCCCGGCCGCGATCGGGCCCTATTCGCAGGCCCTCGTGGCGGGGAACACCGTCTTTGCCAGCGGCCAGATTCCCATCGTCCCGGCGACGGGCGAGCTCGCAAGGGGCGATATTTCCGCGCAGGCGGAGCAGGCCATCCGGAACGTTGGCGAGATTCTGAAGGCCGCCGGGGCAGGTTACGCCGACGTGGTGAAAACCACCTGTTTTCTTGCGGATATGAACGACTTTGCCGCGTTCAACGCCGTCTACGCCAAGTATTTCACCGGGAAGCCGGCGCGCTCCTGCGTGGCGGTCAAAGCCCTTCCGAAGGGCGCCCTGTGCGAGGTCGAGGTCACCGCGGTTTTGAAATAAGGATCCGTTTTCCGAAATCCGCACAAGCCGAAAATCCACTCCATGCCCCGCGCCGGGCCGTACGTGCAGACTCAGTCTGCCTGCTCGGCAATCTCCGCCGTCGTGCCGCCGATCAGGTCCAGCAGCCGTTTCGGGTTCACCTCGACCTGCGTGCCGATTCTCCCGCCGCTCACCAGGATCGTGTCCAGCGCCTCGCACCGCCGGTCGATGACCGTGCGGAACTGCTTTTTCATCCCCACGGGCGAGCATCCGCCGCGGATATATCCGGTTACCCGGTTGATCTCACTCACATGGATCATCTCGACCGACTTGACGCCCACGCTTTTCGCCGCGGCCTTCCGGTTGAGCTCCATCGCGACGGGAACCGCGAACACATAGTAGTTTTTGTCCGCGCCGCGCGTCACCAGCGTCTTGAATACCTGGTCCACGTTCTCGCCCAGCTTGCGCGCGACGGAAACGCCGTCGATCTTCCCGTCCTTGTTGTCGTAAAACCACGCCTTGTAAGGGATTTTCGCCTGTTCCAGAATCCGCATCACATTGGTCTTCAGCTCTTTTGCCATTCCGCTTTCCCTTCCCGATTCACAAATCCGTCCGCTTCCCATTGTATCCCCAAACCGGGAACCGCGCAAGCTCCGGTTCCCCCTAAACAATAGCCAGAGCGGCCGCAAACGCCGACACCGCCATTAAAATTCCCACGCAGACCCAAGCCCGGACCTTTTGCCGGAGGCTGTTCGCATGTTCCCCCATCACATCCCGATTCGACGTGAGCAGCGTCAGGAAAAAAAGGATCGGGGTCATCAGCGCGCCCCCCGCAACCTGGACGAATACCGAGATCCCGTTCAGCCTGAGGCCCGGCGCCAGGGCCATCCCCGCCGCAAGCAGGACGCTGAACGCGTAGATTCCGTAAAACCCGGGCGCCTCGCGGACGCTGTCGTTCAGGCTTTTCGACCATCCGAACGACTCGGCGATGCTCCACGAGGAAGAAAGCGAAACCGTCACGGCCGCGAGCAGGCCGGAATCAAACAGCCCCAGCGCGAACAGCACGCCCGCGGCCGGCCCGAACCGCGCGTCCAGAGCCGCGACGATCTGCGGCGCCCCCGCGTTCTCCAGGTCCGGGACCATCCCGTACAGCGAGGAGCCGATGAAGATCAGGGCCGCCGCCACAAGCCCCTGGCACACGCAGCCGGCCAGCGTATCCGCCCGGCCGGCGCGGATGTGCCGCGCTTTCATCCCTTTGTCCGCATAGGCCCCGTTCTGGTAAAAGATCATCCACGGGGCGATCGCGTTTCCCGCCAGTGCCGCCGCGTACCACCGGAACGAAGGCCCGGAGCAGAGCCGCACGCTCTCCTGTACCCCGGCGGCGGGGCGCGCAAAAAGCGCGAAAAAAAGAAACAGCAGGTGAAACGAGCCGATCAGCAGCCCGAAGCGCTCCTTCGCCTTATACCCGCTCAGCACGGCGATGGAGAGCGCCAGCCCCACGCTCACGGCCACGGCAGCCCAGACCGGGAAGCCCAGAAGCTCCAGCCCGGCGGACATCCCCACGAATTCCGTCAGGAGCGTGAGCTGGTTTTCCAGAAAAAGCGCCGCGACCTGAAACACCATCCAGCCCGTGCCATAGCGTTCGCGCAGCAGCCGGGTGTACCCGCGGCCGGAAGCCACGCCGAGCCGCATCGCCATTTCCTGCACGGTGTAGGTCACGGCGGCAAGGCACAGGGTGAGCGGCACGAATACCGCCCAGCCGAATTTCGTGCCCGTCACGGTGTAGGAAATCAGCCCGCCCGCGTCGTTGTCCGCCATGGCGGCCAGAAGGCCCGGCCCGAGGAACAGGAACAGAAAAAAGGGCCGCCGCTTTTTTCCGCGCATGAAAACACCCCCAGAGCAGTTTATGCCCCGGGGGATTTTTGTGCCAGCCTTTTCTCTCCGGAAAGAAAAGGCCGGGTGAAAAGAAACGGAGTCTGAATCACGAAATACCGGACCGCCGGCATCCGGTTTCGGATATTATCGAGCGCCCATGCTTTATTCCACGATCTTCCACTTCGCGCCCTGCGGAGTATCCTCCACAACCACATGGCGGGCTTTCAGCTCGTCGCGGATGCGGTCGGCTTCCGCCCAGTTCTTTTCCCTGCGGGCTTTCGCACGCGCCTCGATCAGCTTCTCGATCTCCCCGTCGGCGGAGTCCTGCTTTTTTGCGTACAGAAGGCCGAGCACGTCCGCCAGCTCGTTGAAAAGGTCCAGCGCAGACGCGCAGAGCTCCTTCGACGGCGCGGCCGCGGCGTTCAGGCTGGTGTTGATGTCCTTCGCCAGGTCGAACAGCGCCGAAAGCGCGTCGGCGGTGTTCAGGTCGTCCTCCATGGACTCGATGAATTTGTCCTGGTAGCCTTCCAGCCTGCGGCGGACGGCTCTTTCCCCTTCTTTTTCGCCCGAGGGGGAATGCCGCATCAAAAATTCCAGGTTGCCGCGGCAGTTGTAAAGACGCTCCAGCGAGGCGCGGCACTGCTCAATGACGTCCACGCTGTAGTTGATCGGCGTGCGGTAATGCGCCGAAACCATCAGGTAGCGGATCGGCTCGTAGCCGTACTTTTCCGCCACGTCGCGCACGGTGAAGAAATTGCCGAGGGATTTCGACATTTTCCGGTTGTCGATGTTGATGTACCCGTTGTGCATCCAGTAATGGGCGAACGGCACGCCGTTGCAGCATTCGCTCTGCGCAATCTCGTTTTCGTGGTGCGGGAAGATCAGGTCCTGCCCGCCGCAGTGGATGTCGATGGTCCTGCCGAGGTAGCGGCGCGCCATGGCGGAGCACTCGATGTGCCAGCCGGGGCGCCCTTTCCCCCACGGGGAGATCCAGCTCGGCTCGCCGGGCTTCGAGCCTTTCCACAGGGCGAAGTCCAGCGGGTCCTCCTTCTGCTCCCCAACGGCGATGCGCGCGCCGGACTTCAGGTCGTCCAGCGGCTGATGCGAAAGCTTCCCGTATTCCCTGTCCCTGAGGGTCCGGAAATACACGTCGCCGCCGGGGACGGGGTACGCGTATCCCTTTTCCACCAGCGTGGAGATGATGCCGATGATCTCGTCGATGTTTTCGGTCGCGAGCGGATGGACGGTCGCCGGGCGCACGTTCAGCCCTTTCGCGTCAGTCTTGTATTCCTCGATGTACCGGCGGGAAACCGTCAGGTAATCGGTGTGCTCCTCGTTCGCGCGGCGAATGATCTTGTCGTCGATGTCGGTGAAATTCTGCACGAAGGTCACCTTCATGCCGCGGTACTCCAGGTAGCGGCGCAGTACGTCGAAAATGCAGATCGGCCTCGCGTTTCCGATGTGGATGAAGTTGTAAACGGTCGGGCCGCAGGCGTAGATTTTCGCCTCGCCGGGAACAAGGGGGACAAATTCTTCCTTCTTCCGGGTCAGCGTGTTGTAGATTTTCATTTTTGTTTCCTCCTGTCTGTTTTTATCCGGCCAGCCGGGCCGTCTCTCTTATTTTTTTCCGGAATTCTTCCCGGAATCCGTTCCCCCGGGTTTTTTCCCCATTGCTTCCAGCTGCCTCTGAAGGCGCCCGATTTCGCAGCCCAGGTAGCAGAGCTGCTGGGAAACCGGGTCGCCGATGTGGATCTGGTCCAGGTTCGCCGGCCGCACGCCGTCCAGGCGCACGATGCGGGCCGGCACGCCCACCGCCGTCGCGTTCGGCGGGACTTCGTCCAGCACCACGGCGCCCGCGGCCACGCGGGCGTTGTTCCCCACGCGGAAGGGCCCGAGGATTTTCGCGCCCGCGCCCACCAGTACGTTGTTGCCCAGCGTCGGGTGGCGCTTGCCGTGGTCCTTGCCGGTGCCGCCGAGCGTCACGCCCTGGTACAGCGTGCAGTTGTCGCCGATCTCCGACGTCTCGCCGATAACGACGCCCATCCCGTGGTCGATGAACAGCCCTTTCCCGATTTTCGCGCCCGGGTGGATTTCAATCCCCGTTTTATGGCGGCAGCGCTGGGAAATATACCGCGCGATGAATTTATGGTTATGCTCGTAAAACCAGTGTGCCCTGCGGTAGGAGCGCACCGCCTTGAACCCCGAATACAGAAAGTAGACTTCCAGCCGGGACCGGGCCGCCGGGTCACGGTCCATGATGGAATCCAGTTCCGCCTTCAGTTCGTCAAACATAGAAACCCTCCTCGGCCTCTTGGAAAAGGCCCTGCGAAAACTTTCGCGTTTTGTCATGGGAGACCGGCGGGGTCCTTCCTTTCCCCGGTTTCACCGGCCTGCAAAAAGAAAGCCTCCGTCCCCCAAAAAGGGGACGGAGGCGAAAAAATCCGCGGTTCCACTCCGTTTTCTTGCTCATGGCGGCCGTTAACGGAGCCACCCGTGCGGGGATACTTCGTTTCCCCCCGCCCGCTCACGGACGCATTTGGCCGCCTGCCGGGCAAAAAAGCGCTCTCAGCCGGTGACGCTTTCTCTCTGGTGCCCTCGTTGGCGGTTACTTCTTCCGCTCATCGCATTTTCTCATTCCAGTATAATCCGGACCCCGTCCGGCTGTTACTTTTCAGTATAATACAGAAAGCCGCATCTGTAAACACCCTTTACTTCGTGGTGCTGATAAAATGGAGATTTTCCTTCATGTAAACGGCGCCGGAGATCACCGTGAACAGGGCCGCGGTCCAGACCAGGATGTTCCCGATCAGCAGCAGCGTCCCGGCGCCGGCGGTGAGGTGCAGAAGGTCGCGCAGGCTCTGGAAGAACAGGATGAACAGAACGGCCGTCATCTGGCTCGCGGTCTTCACTTTCCCCCACTTGTTCGCCGCGATCACGGTGCCGTTCGCTTCCACGGCGAGCAGGCGCAGCGACGTCACCATCAGCTCGCGGGCGATGATGATGAGCACGCACCAGACGTTCGCGAACCCGAGCTGCATCAGGCAGACGAGGGCGGAGATCACGAGGATTTTGTCCGCGAGGGGGTCGAGGAATTTTCCGAAATTCGTAATCAGGTTCCGCTTCCGCGCAATCTTCCCGTCGTAGTGGTCGGTCAGGGACGCGGCCAGAAACACGATCAGCGCCCAAAGGTAGTGCATGGGGATCTGCGGGTACAGCGCAAAGACCACAAACACCGGCACCAGCAGGGCGCGGAGCAGAGTCAGCTTGTTCGGCAGGTTCATTTTTCATCCCCCTGTTCCACGGCTTCCCCCGTCAGGTCACCGTCGACGCAGCCCGTGATTTTCACCCGGACGAAACGGCCCGGCACAGGCTTTTTCCCTTTTGCCTGAAAAAAGATTTTCCCGTCCACGTCGGGCGAGTCCCTGTACGACCGCCCGAACCAGCAGTCCGCGTAGCGGTCGAAGCCTTCCGCCAGCACGCGCAGGGTCTTTCCCGCCATCCGCTCTCCCTGCTCCTGCATGATGTTCATCTGGATTTCCTGGATCATTTCCGCGCGCCGCTGCTTTTCCTCTTCGTCGATCTGTCCCGGCAGCCCCGCCGCGGCCGTGTCCTCTTCCTGCGAGTAGGCGAAGCACCCGAGGCGCTCGAAGCGGATTTCCCGCACGAAGGAGCACAGCTCGTCGAACTGCTCCTCCGTCTCGCCGGGGTAGCCGGCGATCAGCGTCGTGCGCAGCACAAGGCCGGGCACGGCTTTCCGCATTTTACGGATCAGCGCGGTCAGCTCCTCCCGGCTCCCTCCGCGCTTCATGGAGCGCAGGATCGCCCGGTTACAGTGCTGGAGCGGAAGGTCAATGTACTTCACGACCTTTTCCTCTTCCGCCATGGTCCGCAGAAGCTCGTCCGTCACCGTCTCCGGGTACCCGTACAGCACGCGGAGCCACTCGACCCCGTCGACCCGGCACAGGCGGCGGAGCAGCTCCGGCAGCGAGGGCTCTCCGTAAAGGTCGGCGCCGTACCGCGTGGTGTCCTGCGCGATCAGGATCAATTCCTTCGCGCCGTTTTCCGCCAGCGACCGGGCTTCCCGCTCGACGTCCTCCATCGTGCGGGAACGGTACCGCCCGCGGATCATCGGGATGGCGCAGTAGGAGCAGCGGTTGTCGCACCCCTCCGCAATCTTCAGGTAGGCCGACCAGCTCGGCGTCAGCAGCAGGCGCTCGCCGCACAGCGGAAGCTCCGTCTTTTCCGGGAACAGCTCTTCCTTCCGCCCGGCGAGCGCATTCCTCACCACCGAAACGATGTCCGCGTCCCCGCCGATCCCCACCACGGCGTCGGCCTCGGGGATTTCCTTCCTCACCTGCTCCCGGTAGCGCTCGGCCAGGCACCCCGTGACGATGATCGCCCGGATCTTTCCCTCTTTTTTCAGGCGCGCCATTTCGAGGATCTCCCCGATGGCCTCCTGCTTGGCGGAGGTGATGAACCCGCAGGTGTTCACCAGGACGGCGTCCGCGAGCGCGGCGTCGTCCTTTACCGTGTAGCCGGCCCCTTGCAGGGCGGCCAGCATCCTTTCGCCGTCCACCTGATTTTTCGCACAGCCGAGATTGACCAGCCCCACCGAATCCGCCATTTATTCATCCTCATCCACTGTAAATTCCCGGAGCGCGCCCCGGATGTCGTCCCACCGGTAACCCAGGCGCTGCAGGGCCGCCGCCGTCCGGCGGCGGCCCTTTTCGTCGCCCAGGAAGCGCGCGTATTTGCGCTCCACGATCCGCCGGACCGCCTCGCGCGGCTCCGGCTCCGCCTCTGCCGCGGCCTGTTCGGCCAGCTCCCGGTCCACGCCCCTGCGCATCAGCTCCAGCCGCACGCGCGAAGCGGCGTAGCCTTTCCCGCGGAACAGCTCCGCCGCCAGCGATCGCGCGTACTCCGCATCGTCCACAAGCCCGAGTTCTTCCATTTTCTCCGCCGCCTTTTCGGCGGCTTCCCGGGGGAACGTCCTGCCCAGCTTCCGGGCAAGCTCCCTCCGGGAATGGGCGCGGTAGCCCAGCAGGTTCATCGCCTTCTGCTCCGCCCTGCGGATGTCGCTCGCCCCGACCAATTCGCGCAGACGCTCGTCCGTCAGGCAGTCGCCCGGCTTCAGGCCGGATTTCAGGTAGGTTTCCGCGTCGAGGTCGGCCGCCTTTTCCCCGTCGGCGAAAAGCGCCACAAGCCCTTTCCCGCGCGGCTCCACGGCGGAAAGCATCATGTGTCGTCCGCCTCAATGTCGATATCCGCGCCGTAGCGGGAATCCTTGCCTCCGGTTTCAGGCTCTTTCGCCTTCACGGGCTTCACGCCGGGTTCCCCGCGTTTGGAAACGCCGGGCTTCGAGGCGCCGGGCCTGCCGAACAGCTTGTCGGTGTTTTCCCGGATCCTGGCCTCGATCTCCTGCTCCATTTCGGGGTGTTCCGCCAGAAAATTCTTCACGTTGTCGCGGCCCTGCCCCAGGCGCGTCTCGCCGTAGGAGAACCATGCCCCGCTCTTCTGGATGATCTCCAGCTCCACGCCGAGGTCGAGCACCTCGCCCTCGTGGGAAATGCCGTGGCCGAACATCATGTCGAATTCCGCAGTGCGGAACGGCGGCGCGATCTTGTTCTTCACGACCTTCACGCGCGTGCGAGAGCCGACCTGTTCGCTGCCGGACTTGAGGGCCTCGCCCCGGCGCACGTCGAGCCGCACCGAAGCGTAGAATTTCAGCGCGCGGCCGCCGGTCGTGACCTCCGGGTTCCCGTAGACGACACCGATCTTTTCGCGCAGCTGATTGATGAAGATGGCGACGCAGTTGGATTTGGAGATGGCTCCCGCCAGCTTGCGCAGCGCCTGCGACATCAGCCTCGCCTGCAGGCCGACCACGCTGTCGCCCATCTGCCCCTCGATCTCCGCGCGCGGAACCAGCGCCGCCACGGAGTCGATAACGATCACGTCGATCGCGCCGGAGCGGACCAGCGCCTCGGTGATCTCCAGCGCCTGCTCGCCGGTGTCCGGCTGCGAAACCAGCAGCGAGTCCACGTCCACCCCGAGGGCCGCGGCGTAAACCGGGTCGAGGGCGTGCTCCACGTCGATAAACGCGGCGTTTCCGCCCTTTTTCTGTCCCTGTGCGATGCAGTGCAGGGCGAGAGTCGTCTTGCCGGAGCTTTCCGGCCCGAAGATTTCCACAATGCGGCCGCGCGGCAGCCCGCCGATCCCCAGCGCGAGGTCGAGCCCGATGGAGCCGGTTGAGATGGCTTCCACCTGCATGGTCCGGTCCTGCCCCAGGCGCATGACCGCCCCTTTGCCGAACTGTTTTTCAATCTGTGCCAGGGCCGTTTCCAGGGCCGCTTTTTTGTCGGCGCTGGTGTTCACCGTTTTTGTCGGCTTCCGGCTTGCCATTCCCTTTTCCGCCATAATCGTTCCTCCCGTCCTGCACTTTTCCAACAAATTCATTATAGTGGATTCCGGGCGGAAAAGCAAGGCGGGCGCATGGCATCCGCCTTACCCGCGGACCGCCGGGGACGCACCGCCCGCGTTTCTCACGAAACTTTCATTTTTCCTCATTTCCGCGGAACGGCGCGGCTTCCCGGCAGAAAACGCCCGGGTCACGCGCCTTCCGGTTTCACGCCGACGCGCATCCGGTAGCACAGCCGGATCTTGAACCGTTTTTCCCCGAACAGGCTCCGCACCGTCTTCCGGAATTCCTCCCATTCCGCTTCCACAGCGTCCGGCGCGGTTTTGCGGATCTTCTGCAGCCCGCCCTGGCTTTCCGCAAGCAGAAGGAAGCGGTCCGCGGTGCAGTCTTCCGTGCTGGAAAACACAATTTCCCTCGTGTAACAGAAATAGCCGCTGTCCGTGATCCGTTTCAGGTGCCCGCTTTTTTCCCACCGGACAAAGGAATCCCGCACGTCCGGAAGGTCACGCTCCAGGCGTTTCACCAGGCCGAACAGCTTTTCGTAGGCCATTTCGGCCTTCCAGCTGCAGACGGGCGGCCAGTCGCAGTCGTAGGTCGCAAAAATGCCGCCCGGCTTTAAAATCCGGTCGACCTCCGCAAGCGTGCCCACCGGCTCCATCCAGTGGAACGACTGCGAGCACGTCACAAGGTCCGCGCTGCGCGCGTCCAAGCCGGTCGCGTGCGCGAACGCCGCGCGGAATTCCACATTCGGGACACCGCGCGCCTTTTTCTCCGCCGTTTTCCGCATATCGGCGCTCGGCTCCACGCCGACCACGCCAGCGTGGAAAGCCCGGTCCCGCACCCCAGGTCCACCACCGTGTCCGGCCTGCGGCCGAGGTACGCCGTCAGGATTTCCGGAACCGCGCCGGGGCAGCGGGGCCTTGCTTTCTCGTAGAGGTCCGCGTAGCCCGTAAAGCGGTCCGCGTTTTTCTGCAATTCGCTCAATTCCATAACGATTGTCCTTTCCCCGGGTCGGGCGCGGGTTCCGTTTTCCCGCGGCGCCCCGCGACGACCCGGTCCAGCCCGTTAAAGTCCTGATAAACCCGGATGTCTTCCAAAATACCGCTGAAAAGCGCGCGGATGTCCGCCGCCTGCCCCTCACCGATCTCCACTGCCGCGACGCCGCCCGGCTTCAGCTTCGGGAGCCAGACGGCCGCAATCGCCCGGTAAAACGCCAGGCCGTCGTCCCCGCCGTCCAGCGCTTCGCGCGGCTCGCGCCGCACATCCCGCTGCAGCGAGGCAAGCTCGCCCCGGCGCACATAGGGCGGGTTGGAAACGACGGCGTCCAGTTCATGGAAGCCTTCCGCCGCCTTCGGGTCGAGCACGTCCAGCTTCACCGCCGTCACACCGGGGACCCCCGTTTCCCGGATGTTCCGCCGCAGAAATGCCAGCGCCCCTTCGTATTTTTCGGCGGCGGCCACCCGCGCGCCCGGCAGCAGCGAGGCGAGGCCGAGCGCAACCGCCCCCGACCCGGAGCAGAGATCAACGACTTCGGGGCGGCGGACCGGTTTCAGCCGCCGCGCCGCCGCGCGCACCAGAAGCTCCGTTTCTTCCCGGGGGATCAGGACGCCCTCGCCCACCGCGAGCGTCAGGCCGAGGAACGGCCATTCGCCCAGAATGTACTGGAGCGGCCTTCCCGCGGCGCGGTCCCGCGCCATGCCGAGGTACGCCGCCGTTTTCTCCCTGTCCGCCGGCGCCGCGGAACGCAGGATCCTCTGCTGGCGGTCCAGGCCGAAGGCTTTTTGGAACAGGCACCCCGCGTCGAACGCGGGAGACTCGTTCCCCGCCGCATCCAGCAGCCTTTTGCCCGCGCGGTACGCCTCACCCAGGTTCATTTCGCGTCCCCGGGAACCCCGACCCTGTCCTCGCCGTTTTCCGGGATGACCCCGCGCATCGCGGCGATGGCGACCTCGATCATCCCGTCGTCCGGCTCCTTCGTCGTAATCCGCTGCATCCACAGGCCGGGCGCGGAAATCACATGCGTCAGCGTGTTGTCGTTGCGCCCGCAGTAGCGGATCAGCTCGTAGCCTGCCCCCACCACCACGGGGATGCACAGCAGCTTTGCGAACGTCCGCAGGAACGGGTTGGTAAACGGGATCAGGAAGCCCACGAGGATACCGATGAGCAGCATCAGCACGAGGAAGCTCGTCCCGCAGCGCGGGTGGAACCGCTGGTGCTTCCGCACGTTCTCCACGGTCAGTTCCTCGTCGTTCTCATAACAGAAGATCGTCTTGTGCTCCGCGCCGTGGTATTGAAAGACGCGCCGCATGTCCGGCATGGCGGCGCACAGCAGCAGGTAGCCGAGGAAGATCAGAATCCGCATCACGCCCTCGAGCGGCGAGCGCCAACCGGCGAGCGAGGGCCCAACGGCGGCTTCCAGCAGGTTGAACACCCAGGTCGGCAGGACGAAAAACAGCGCGACCGCCAGCACCGCCCCGAACACCGAGCCGACCGCCGCGACCGCGTTCATGGCTTTGTCGCCGAACCGTTTTTCCAGCCACCGGTCGAACTTCGAGTCTTCGCCGTCCTCCGTCCCCGCCTTTTCCGCGGAGCGCGAAAGGGCTTTGTACCCGACGGACAGCGCGTCGAGGAACCCGGCGATCCCGCGGAAGAACGGCAGGCGCCAGACGCCGCTTCTGTCCCGCAGGCTCTGTGCGGCCACCTCCTCCACCGAGACGCTCCCGTCCGGCATGCGCACGGCAAGCTCCGTTTTCTTCGGGCCGCGCATCATAATGCCTTCGACCACGGCCTGTCCGCCGATGGACGTGATGGTCTTTGTCTTTTCTCTATGCATTGGGGTTCCTTTCTTCCGTTTCCGCCTTTGCCGTCTCCCGCGTGCCGTTTTCCAGCATCCGGAACGTCGGGATGCGGATGGTCACGGCCGTGCCCACGTTTTCGTGGCTGTCGATCTCCAGGCTGCCGGAGTGCAGGGCCATGATCTCGTCCGCGAGCGCCAGGCCGATTCCCGAGCCGCGCACGGTCTGGTTCGCCTTGTAGAATTTTTTCTTGACGTTGGGCAGGTGCTCCGACGGGATGCCGCACCCGTCGTCGGCGATCACCACGCGGATGAAGCCTTCCTCTTCCTCGGCGGTCACGGTGATGGTCCCGCCTTCCTTCGTATATTTCAGGGCGTTGTCCAGCACGTTGATGAACACCTGCCGCAGGCGGTTGATGTCGCCGAGCACGGGCGGGAGCATGGCCGGCTCGTCGTAGATCAGGAACTTGTGCTCGCCGCGCGCGCGCTCGCTGAACATGTAAACGGCGGCGCCCAGCTCCGCCAGAATGTCGATCTTGTCCATGGTGAGCGTCATGCGGCCGCTCTGCATGCGCGAAAAGTCCAGCAGTTCCTCCACAATGCCGGAAAGGCGCTCCGTCTCGCTCACGATGATGCCCATGCCGCGGCGGAAGGTCTGCCTGTCGGTCTCGCCGGACTGGATGGTCTCGGCCCAGCCTTTGATGGCGGTCAGCGGGGTGCGCAGCTCGTGGGAAACCGACGAGATGAAGTCGTTTTTCATCTTCTCGCTCTGCCCGAGTTCGTCCGCCATGTCGTTGATGGTGTCGCACAGTTCGCCGATCTCGTCGTCGTTCATTTTCTCGATGCGCGCCTTGAAGTCGCCCTGCGCGATCAGCTTTGCCGTCGTACCGATGCGCTTGATCGGCGTGAGGATGGAGCGGATGAAATAGTGGCTGGAAACGAACACGAAGAGCAGGATGACTCCCCCGGCCAGAAGCAGGGCCGCGACGATGGTGAAAATCTGCCGGTCCGCCTCGGCCAGCGAAACCACGTACCGGATGGCCCCGACCGGCGAGCCGGTCTCGTTCCGGATCACCCGGGTGACGGCCATCGCCCGCTCGCCGCTTTTCAGCTTGCCCGTCCAGGAGCCGTAGTCGCCCTTGCTGGAAAGGGCGGACCGGTAGTCCGGCATCTCCTGCGTCTGGTCGGGCGCGAAGCCGATGGACGTGGTCACGATCTTGCCGGACTGGCTGATGACCATCAGCTCCATGCTCTCCTTGTTGGGGAAATCCTCGACATAGCCGCGCGCCGCGTCCACAAATTCGGAGGGAGATTTTCTCCCGTAGCTGGAAAAGACGTTGGTCAGCTCGTCGGACCGCCCGTTCAGCGCGGACTGGATTCCGTTGTAGACATAGCCCTGCACCACGAAGGACAGCGTTGCGATGAGGATCACGACAATCAGCAGGATGATCCCGAGGCTGTTCGCAATCCACCGGTGCGCAATGCTCTTTTTCCCCATGCCGTTTCCCTCCCTGCAGGCCGGGCCTGCCGATTTGCTGCGGTTCTCTCCGGTTCTCCGTCCTCAGGCCGGGCGGGCCGGCGCTTACGGAGCCGTAAGATTATTTTCTCCAAATCCGTCCGGGTACGCGTGAAAACGCAGCGGATCAGGGACGGCGCGGATGTTCCCGGCCGCCGGCCGAAAAGAGCTATTCCCCCTTTTCCCACTTGTAGCCGAGGCCCCAGACCGTCACAATATGCCTGGGGTTCGAGGGTTCGTCCTCCACCTTCATGCGCAGGCGGCGGATGTTCACGTCCACGATCTTTTCCTCGCCGTAGTACGACTCGCCCCATACGTGGCGCAGGATATCGGTGCGGTCGAGCGCCGCGCCCGGGTTGGAAAAGAAATATTCCATAATCTGGAACTCCACCTGCGTCAGCTCCACGGGCTGCCCGTTCTTCAGGAGCGTGCGGTTGCGCAGGTTGAGCACGAAATCCCCGGAGCGGATCTCCTCGCGCAGGCCGCCGCGGCCGCGCTCCTGCTCCAGCGCCACGCGGCGGTAAACGGCGTCCACGCGCGCCACCAGCTCGCTCGGGCTGAACGGCTTCGTCACATAGTCGTCGGCGCCCATCATCAGTCCCCCGACCTTATCCATCTCCTGGGTTTTCGCCGTCAGCAGGATGATCCCGATGGAGCCGCTGCGCCGGCGCAGCTCCTTGCAGACCGCAAGCCCGTCGTTGGTGCCGGGCATCATGATGTCGAGCACGGCGACGTCAATCTCCGGCCCCCGCCGGCCGTAGACTTCCAGGGCCTGGTCTCCGTCGGAGGCTTCCAGCGTCTCGTACCCCGCGCGTTTCAGGTTGATCACCACAAATTCACGGATCGCCTGCTCGTCTTCCGCAACAAGGACGGTTTTCAAAGGCTTCCCCCCAAATCCATTTTATTCCCGGGCGATCGGCTCAAAAGCCTCCCGGACTTCCTGCTCCGTCATGGAAAGCTGGTTCTTCGGGGACGGCAGGTACGCCGCGAACACGGCGCTGTCCTGCTCGTAGAGCTCAAAATACCCTTTCGTCCCCGCGTGCGACTCCCATTCTTTTTTCGTAAATACTTCGATTTTTAAAAGCTGCGGCCCCAAGACCCCAGCGGCGTTCTGCGGCGACTGCATCCACTGGTAAAACAGAAACGACCGCGTGGACGGGTCCGTTTTCGCGGTGATTTTTCCCCGCCACATGTCCGGCACCGAGAACCAGTACCCGTCGGGGTAGTCGATCACCACGCTCATCACCCGCACGAACGTGTTCGTCGCCGTGTCGTACCGGTGCCAGTCCGTCAGGTAATCCGCCTCGTCCGCCGTCGTGCCGGTGTACCCCGGCATCAGCGTCACGATGGGGATCTCAATAATCTTGTCGCCGTTGATGTCCCGCGAAACGACGGACGTGTTCCGCGCGGTGCTTTTGGCCGTCTTGGTCGCGGGGTCGTAGAACGGCGCTTCCAGCGCCTTCTTCTTCCCGTCCCAGTACAGCAGCTCCGTCACCATGGCGTTCCCGGTTTTCACGCCGTCCAGCACCACGCCCTTCTGCTTCTCGTTGATGAGGCCGGTCTGCACGGAAACGTACTTCGTCACGCCGGTGTCCAGCGGGGCGGAACCCATCACTTCCATAGCGCCGTCCTTAACGCGCAGCAGATGCGCCGCGGCGGGCTGGTCGCCCACCGTCACGTTCGCCGTGAAGATTTCGTCCCGGCCGTCGCCGTCGAAATCCATCACTTCCAGGTCCGTGTAGCTCTGGTTCAGCTTCTGCTCGTTCATCCTGCCGTCTTTGTAGTAGTAGACGCAGATGGAGCCGGTGTTGTTCATCCCGCTTCCCCAGCCCACGACCACCTCGTCCCGGCCGCCGCCGTCCAGGTCTCCGAAGCAGACGCGGTCGGGCTGGGCGGCCTGGCTGCCGAACGTGCCGATGCTCTTCCAGCTTTTCCCGTCCTTCTGCATAAACATGACGTTCGTCGTCGCGGAATCCTCGTCCTTCTGGTAGAACGCGATGGCTTCCCGGTTCTGGTCGCCGCAGACGTCGTGCTCCAGAATGGCGGAGCGGTACTCCCCGGTCGCGGGATATTTCAGAATGATCTGGTCGCCCGCGGTCTGGTCCAGCAGCTCCTGGATATCCGCCTCGTTTTCCCCGGTCGGCTTGGGGGCGTGCATCAGCGTCTGGGCATCCAGCCCCGCGAACGAGCAGCCGGAAAGCGTCAGCGCCACCGCGAGGAAAAGCGCCGGAACTGCCGCCCACCGTTTCATGCTCCCCACCCCTTTCGCCGATTCTGTGTAATCAAAATTATTATAGCATAACCCGTGTAAAAAGAAAGTATCAAATCTGTAACATGCCGCCCGCGGCGGGGACGCGTTGCACTTTCGCCTTTCCGGGTTTATAATAGGAAATTATATTCCGCCCATCCGGCTTTTCTTTCCGGGTCCCGGCCATGCCACAGGAGGTCGTTCCCGCCTTATGATACATCCCAAAACACTGCGCAAACAAACCGGCGCTTTTCTCAAAACAACATTCCGCTCGCTGCGGTACCGCAACTTCCGGCTGTTCTGGTTCGGCCAGTGCATCTCCCTGACCGGCACGTGGGTGCAGCGCACCGCGCAGACCTGGCTGGTTTACTCCGTCACCAACTCCCCGCTGCGGGTCGGCCTCGTGGGGGTGGCGCAGTTCCTTCCCCTGCTCTTCCTTTCGCTCTTCGCGGGGGTGATCGTCGACCGGTTCCCCAAAAGGCGGCTGCTGGTGCTCACGCAGGCCCTGTTTTTGGCGCAGGCCGTCGCCATGACGCTTCTGACCCATCTGGGAATCATTCAGTACTGGCATATTCTTCTGCTCAGCTTCCTGTTCGGCCTCACCCAGACGCTCGACATGCCCGCCCGCCAGTCCTTTTTCATCGACCTGGTCGGGCCGGAAAACGTGATGAACGCCATCTCGCTGAACTCCACCATCGTCAACCTCGCCCGCATCCTCGGCCCGGCGGTCTCCGGCATCCTGATGGTAAAACTCGGCGCCACGGCCTGTTTCTTTCTTAACGCCGTCAGCTTTCTGCCGGTCATCGCCGGCCTGCTGATGATCCGGACGGACGAAGCGCGCGCCGCGCGCCGCGTCCCGAGCATGCTCCCCGAGATCGCGGACGGCATGCGGTACATCCGGCGGAACCGGACGCTCGTCATCAACGTGCTCGTCATGGCGGTGGTCTGCACGTTCGCCTTCAACAACGACGTCGTCATCCCGGTCTTCGCGCGGGAGTACCTGAACGGGGGGATCCACGGGTACTCGTTCATGCTCTCCATGGCGGGGCTCGGCGCGTTCTGCGCGGCGATCCTGATGGCCTACCGCAGCAAAAACGGCGTCAGCCGGCGCCTGCTCCTCATCAGCGGCACCGGCACGGCGGCCGTGCAGCTCGCGACCTGCCTGACCCGCCAGTACGCCGTCAGCGCCGTCCTGGTTCTGGTAGTCGGCTTTTTCAACCTGATCTTCATGAACACGGCAAATTCCATTTTCCAGGTCAGCTCCTCGAACGAATACCGCGGCCGGGTCATGAGCGTCTATTCGTTCCTGATCATGGGTTCGACGCCCATCGGCAATTTCCTCGCCGGCGCCGTGATGGAACGGGCGGGCGGGGATTCCGGCTTCCTCTTCTGCGGCGGCGTCACGCTGGCGCTGCTGGCGCTCATCGCGGTTTTCACCCGCGGGGAGCTGGTCCGCTGGCTCCGCGGGGAAGCTTCCTGAACCCTTCCCGTTTCCGCCAAAACGGGGGCGCCGTCCGAAACCCGGCGCCCCCGTTCTTTTTTCCGTTACTTTTCTTTTTCGTCCGTTTTGCCGTCCGGTTCCGCCGGGACGCCCCCGCGGCGGCCGCGCCGCCCGCGGAAAAGCATCAGCGGGATCATCAGCAGCATCAGGACCGGGCAGGCAAACGGCAGGATGGAAACCAGCCATGCCCGCACGACCGGGAAATTCGCCCCGAGCGCGGAAACCGCCAGCACAATCAGCAGCGGGGCGCCGCAGCACAGCGCCATCATCCACAGGTGCGCCATCCCGCCCTTCGCCCTTTTGTTCTTTTCGTTATGGTCCTGTCCACAACAATTCATCGGGAAGCCCCCTTTCGTCGGCGCTTCCATTCTAACCGAACGATGTGAAGATTGGATGAAGGCCGCAGATTCGCGTCAGTGAATCGCTTTTTTGCGGAACCGCTTGCCCGTCGCCTCCACGTTCGTGATGGTGACCAGGGCGTCCCCGTCGAACCCGTGCACGATCTGCTTGAGCTTCGCGATCTCGAGCCGGGAAACCACCACGTAAATCACGTTCATGGATGCCCCGAGGTAGCCGCCTTCGCCGTGGAGCAGCGTGACGCCCCGCCCCAGCCGGTCCATAAGGGCCTGCGAAATCTCCGCGTATTTTTCCGAAACGATCAGGGCGGATTTCGTCTCGTCCAGTCCCTCGATGGTGATGTCGATCACCTTGAACGCGATAAAATACGCGAGCAGGGAATACATGGCCCGGTCCCAGCCGAACACGAACCCCGAGCCGCCCAGGATGAAAAGGTTGAAGAACATCACGATCTCCCCGACGGAGAAGCTCGATTTCCGGTCGAGGATGATCGCCACGACCTCCGTCCCGTCCAGCGAACCGCCGTTGCGGATAATCAGCCCCACGCCCGCGCCGAGGATAATCCCGCCGAAAAACGTCGCCAGCAGCACGTCCTGCGTGATCCCCGCGACCGGGTGCAGCAGCGACACGCCGAGCGACAGGCACCCGACGGCGAACAGCGTGGAAAGGGCGAACGTCCTGCCGATCTGCCGGTAGCCGACGGCCAGGAACGGGATGTTCAGGGCAAACGTAAAGACGCCCAGCGGAACCCCGGTCAGGTGGCTCGCCATGATGGAGATTCCCGTAACCCCTCCGTCGATGACATTGTTCGGGATCAGGAAAATTTCCAGCCCGACGGACGCCAGCGTCGCGCCCAGGACGATGAACAGGATGCGTGAAATTGTCTGAACGGCCGCGTTTCTTTGCTCTTTCTTCATAGGGCCTCCTTTGATTCCGATTTTCCTTCCGACTTTTTGCTCTTAGAAATATTTTATCAAATTCCGGGACGCAAATCAAATCCGGGCCGTCCCCCGCGGCGGAAAAAGCGGCCCGCGGCGTTTTCACGCGCCGCGGGCCGCCCTGTCCGATCCCGCCGGCTTCCCGGCCCGTCAGGTTGCCGCATAAAGCAGCATGCCCAGGTTTTCCCCGTAAATCTGCCCGAACTGTGAAATCGGGAGCGGGTTCTGCCCCTCGCCGACCTCGATGGTGTAGCCGGGGCGGCGGAAATCCTGGATGAACCAGTCCTTGTACCCCGCGTAGGACGCCACGCCGGTCGCCTGCTCCAGCGTGTAGCCGCTGATGCGCGCAAGGTTCTCGCCGATCACCCGCGCCTCTTCCGGGGCGAGGTTCATGAAATTCCAGTAGATCACCCGCCCCTGCGAATGGTACGCCATGGTCAGGCGGAAATCATGGCTCCGCGTGAAGGAGACCATCGCGCGCGTTTCCGGCTCGGAAACGGGGTAGGGGCCCGAAAACCGCGTCGGCCCCGGGCCGGTGATGCCCAGCTCCGCCTCGGCCTGCTTCGACTGCGTCCACGCCGCGTCGTAGTTGTGGTTCAGGTCCACGCCCCGGATATTTGCCTGCCAGGTACGGGAAAAGTCCGTGCTCCCGCCGTTCCAGCGAATCAGCCGGTCGTAGTAGGGGTTCTCCGCCTGCAGCCCGTTGAGGACGAGGTCCACCCCGTCCGGGTTGACCATCGGCACGATCCAGATGCTCGAGGAGCTCCACAGCTCCCGCGGGTCGTACCCGCCGATCGGCCGGCCCAGGGCGTAGGCCTTCAGGTAATCCTCGGCAAACTTCATCAGCACCGGCGAGGTGATCCACTCCAGCGCGTGGTGCGCGGCGTTGTAAAACACGTGGTTCTCCCCCACGCCGAGCCGCAGGCTGTAAAGCGTTTTCCCCAGCACGCTCGCGCCGATATTCCCCACCGCGAGGAACGGGTACCGCATTTTCAGCCCCTGGATGTTCCGCATCAGGACCTCGTAGGTATAGTCGGTGTCCGTCGCGACGACGTCGTACCCGTACGGCACCACGATCCGCGCCCCGGGGACCAGGGAATCGGGGGCCTGCTCCGGGTTTGCGGCGGCGACGAGGGACGGGTCCGCGCCGAACTTCCGGGCGATCCCGTAAAACGTGTCGCCGGGCTGAATCACATATGTGTCGTACCCGAGCAGGAAATGCTCCAGCACCCGCCGGGTTTCCGTGCCGATCACGCCGTCCGGCGCAAGGCCGAACCGCCTCTGGAACTCCGTCACGGCCCGCTGCGTCTGCGGCCCGAAAACCCCGTCCACGCCGCCCGCATACAAGCCCATCCTCCGCAGGACGGACTGCACCTCCATCACGTCGCTGCCCGTCGTTCCCAAACGCAGAACTCTCAATGCAATCACCCCGCTGAATTCTCTCAACAAGTCATTGTATTGCGGTTCCGCCGGATTTATGCCTTTTCGGGCGCCTTTCCGCGCCGGTCATGGACCGGCTTTCCCCCTGGACAGAGTTACGACTCCGCCGGAAACCCTTCCTAAACCGGCTTCCCCGCTGGGGAAGCTGCCGGCGTCAGCCGGCTGATGAGGGCTTTGTCTTCCCTGCGGCTCTTCGCCTGTGTTTCGCGCGCCCGTACAGCTCGGTGACGCCCCGGATTCCGGCTGCGAGCCCGGGGGTAAGCTGTTCGCTCCGAACCCGCCAGCGCCAGTTGCCGCCGACCGTGCCGGGCGTGTTGATGCGCGCTTCGGCGCCGAGCCGCAGGTAATCCTGCAGCGGGATGATGCAGGTGTCGGCCACGCTGGCCTGCGCGGCCCGGATCAGAGCCCCCGTCAGGTCGCCGTCCGGACCGGCGCCGAGGTACCGGCGGGCGAACGCAACTTCTTCTTCCGGGGCGGAAAGCCGCCATCCTTCGGCCGTGGTGTTGTCGTGGGTCCCGGTGTAGACCACGCAGTTCCGGGTATAACGGTGCGGCAGATACTCGCTTTCCCCGTTCGGGTCGAAAGCGAACTGCAGCACCTTCATCCCCGGAAAGCCGCTGCGGGCCAGCAGCCGGCGCACGTCGTCCGTCAGGAAGCCCAGATCCTCCGCAATGACCGAAAGGCGCGGCAGCTTCCGTTTGACGGTGTCCACAAAGTCGGCACCCGGCCCTTTGCGCCAGATTCCGTGCACGGCGTTCCGGCTTCCCGCCGGAACCGCGTAGTAGCTTTCAAAACCGCGGAAATGGTCGATCCGCACCACGTCGTACACCCTCGCCGCGCTGGAAAGCCGCCGGACCCACCAGCGGTAACCGGTGGCGGCGTGCTTTTCCCAGCGGTACAGCGGGTTTCCCCAAAGCTGCCCCTCCGCCGTGAAGGCATCCGGGGGGCAGCCCGCCACCTCCGTGGGGCGGCGGTCGCCGTCGACCTGGAACAGCCCGCTGTGCGCCCACAGGTCGGCCGAGTCCGGCGAAACGTAAATGGGCAGGTCGCCGATGAGAAAGACCCCGTTCCGGTGCGCGTAGTTTTTCAGCGCGCGCCACTGGGTAAAAAACAGGTACTGCGTCACTTTCCAGAACCGGATCTCCCCCGCCAGCCGCGCCCGCGCCGCTTCCAGCGCGGGGGCTTTCCGCAGGCGGATGCCGGCCGGCCACTCCTGGAACGACACCATGCCGTTCTCTTCCTTCAGGGCCATAAAGAGCGCGTAATCCTCCAGCCATCCGGCATTGGAGCGGCGGAACGCCTCAAACCCCGCGTCTTCCACCGGAAATCGGCCGGCCGCCAGGCGCAGCAGGCCGAACCGGTTGGCAAACAGCGCGCCGTAGTCCACCTGCCCCGGGTCGTCCCCGAAATCGAACCGCCCGATCTCCCCGCGTGTCAGAAGCCCCCGCTCCGCAAGCAGGCCCGGATCAATCAGGTAAGGGTTCGCCGCGAACGCGGAAAAACTCTGGTACGGGCTGTCGCCGCACCCGGTCGGCCCGACGGGAAGAATCTGCCAGTACCTCTGGCCCGCCTTTTTTAGAAAATCGACAAACTGAAACGCTTCTTTCCCCAAGCTCCCAATCCCGTACGGGGAAGGTAAACTGCTTACGGGCAGCAGGATCCCACTGGTGCGAATCGGTACCCCTTCTTTGCAATGAGTTCGTCTGTAGCATGGATTTTGCGGCGAACGCGGCTATCCCTTTACCGCCCCGGCGACACTTCCTCGGATAATATATTTCTGGCAGAAAAGGTAAAACACCACAACCGGTATGATGGAAAGCACCAGCACCGCCATCATGGCGCCCATGTCCTTGGAGCCGTAGCCGCCCTGCAGATACTGCACGGCGATCGGAACCGTCTTGTAGTCGGAGCCGATCACCAGGTACGGCATCAGGTAGTCGTTCCAGATCCACATCGCGTCCAGAATCGCCACGGTGATGGAGATCGGCTTCAGAATCGGGAATACCACAAGGAAGAATTCCTGGATCGGGCTGCAGCCGTCGATCAGGGCCGCCTCTTCAATGTCGACCGGGATCGATTTGACAAAGCCCGAGAACAGAAAAACCGCCTGCCCCGCGCCGAACCCGAGGTACAGCGCCACCAGGCCGGCCGGATTGTCCAGGTGCAGCATGTTCGCCAGCTTCGACATGGAGAACATGACCATCTGGAACGGAACGACCATGGAAAAGATCAATCCGTAATAGAGCGCGGAAGAATACCGCGACTTCACTCTCGTCACATACCAGGCCGTCATCGAGGTGAACAGGACGATCACCGCCAGAGCGCACACCGTTATGGAAAGGGAACAGCCGAAAGCGTTCCAGTAGTCTGTTTTCTCCACGCCGCCGACATAGTTCTGAAAACCCACGAACGTGTCGCCCGTCGGGAAATGAAACGCTTCGTCGGAGGAGATGGAAAACTGGTCCTTGAAGGAATTCATCAGGACAACCAGAACCGGCGCGATGAAAGCCAGCGACAGGACGCAGAGGACCAGGAACATGGCGTTCCTGCCGAATTTTTTCGTCCGATCCATCAGGCTTCCACCTCTTTTCTCTTGGTCAGGCGGAGCTGTAAAAGCGCGATGCCGGCAACCAGAAGGAAGAAGACGACCGCTTTGGCCTGGCCGACACCCTCATACCCCGGCGTCCCGTAAAAAGTCTGGTAAATATTCAGGGCGAGCATTGCCGAGTCCTTGCCGGGCTGCCCACCGGTCAGGGCCAGGTTCTGGTCGAAGAGACGGAACGAGTTCGTCAGGGTCAGGAACAGGCAGATGGTGATGGACGGCATGACCATCGGGATGGTCACATGGCGCAGGACCTGCCCGCTGGACGCCCCGTCCACGGCCGCGGCGTCCAGCAGATCCTGCGGGACGTTCTGGATCCCCGCGATGTAAATCACCATCATATAGCCGATCATCTGCCAGTTTACCAGCACAACCAGGCCCCAGAACCCGTACGTCGCGTCGGAGATAACGGTCTGCCCCACGTGGTACAGGACCCCGTTGAGGATCAGCTGCCAGATATACCCCAGAACGATGCCGCCGATCAGATTCGGCATGAAAAAGACCGTGCGGAAAAAATTCGTCCCCCTCAGTTTCCGCGTCAGCATCAGCGCGAAAAGGAAGGCGATCCCATTGATACTGACGATGGTGATCGCGGCAAAGCACGCCGTGAAGCCGAGGGAATGTAAGAAATCCCCGCCTTGCTCAAAAGCTTTGGCGTAATTGCCGAACCCCACCCATTGCGCGTCGGTGATCGTTGAGAATTTGGTAAAGGACAGGTAGATCCCGATCAGGAACGGCGCCAAAAAGGCGACGGCGAACGCAAGCAGGGTCGGGAGTGTGAAGAAAGCGGCGTATTTTTTCAGAGCTTTTTGCATTGGTGCCTCCCTGTCGGAAGGAAACCGGGGGCGGGCCGATTTCGGCCCGCGCCCCGCGGTTCTCATCCGATTCCGTTTATCCGGATTTTGTTAAGATTTTTCTTTTTCCGATTTCCAGTCGTTGACCACGTCGGCTTTCACGCCGTTCCAGTCTTCCTTGCCCTGCGTATATTTCAGGAGCGACGCGCCCACAGCGTTCTTGAAGTTCTGGCTCGGGAACGCCTGGAAAGACCAGGTCACGTTGGTGACGTCCTTGCCGCTCATCCATTTGGAGACTTCCTGCGTCAGCGGGTCGTCCGGGCGTTCCTTTTCGGAGAAGGTGTCGAACGGAGCGATAAAGCCCAGCTTGTCGGAACGGTAGACATACTTTTTGCCGGAGCTGCTCGTATACAGCCAGTTCAGAAACTCGACGGATGCCTTCTGCAGCTTTTCGTCCGCCTTCTTGTTGACGCTCAGGAAATTCTCGGTGCCGTAGCAGATGCCCTGCTTTTCTTCGCCGGAAACGCCGGTGTAAATCGGCAGAAACTTGATGTCGCTCTTGCGGACCTTATTGCCGCCGACTTTTGAAATCTGCGACCACGCCCAGCTTCCGTTCTGGACCATCGCGCTTTTTTCCATCGCGAATTCCGCCATGGAGTCGTCGACCGACTTGCCGCCGAGCAGCGTCTTCCGGGTGACGGAGTTGTTCAGGTAGAGGTCGAAAATATTCTTATAGTTGTCGGCGTATCGGAAGGCGATCTCCTTCTGCGCATAGCCGGTCACCGCCGGGTTCTGGGTGGCGTTGATGTCCTTCCATTCATAGTACAGGGGGATGTTCAGCAGGTGGGTCTGCCATCTCCAGTCCTCGCCGTTGCTGAAGGATGTCGAGGAGAACACGCCCTTGATCCCCAGTTCGTCCCTGTGCTTCGTCATGTCTTCCACAACGGCCTTGAGCGTCGCGAAATTCCTGATCTGGTCGGCCGACGTTGCCGTTACGGATTTGTCTTTGTCCGCCAGCGCGAAGTATTTCTTCATAATCGCGTCGTTGTAAATAATGCCGTAGCCTTCCACGCAGTTCGGGATGCCGTAGACGCCGCTACCGCTCGTAACCGCGAGCGTCTTGTCGGTCAGGTGCTTGTAAAGGTCGGTGTCCTTCAGGTCGAGG
Organism: Oscillospiraceae bacterium; assembly: GCA_022650455.1. Classification (GTDB taxonomy): domain Bacteria; phylum Bacillota; class Clostridia; order Oscillospirales; family Acutalibacteraceae; genus Thermocaproicibacter. The sequence goes on along the minus strand of JALCPO010000005.1, from coordinate 19,460 downwards.
CAGTAGTCCTTCCAGTTGTTGTACCCGACCGGCCCGTTGATCTGGAAGATCGTCGGCGCCTGGGACTTCGCGAGTTCCGACTTCAGGGTCTGCTCGTATGTATTGCTGGCAGCGGTGACCACTTTCAGCTTTACGCCCGTTTCCATCTCATATTCCTGGGCGATCTCCTTGTAAACGTCCGCGACTTCCGGCTTGAAATTCAGGTAATAGACCGTTTCGCCCGCATAGGCGCTCTTCGCCGGCGCGCTCCCCGTTCCGGCCGGCGCCGTCCCGGAAGACGCCGTGTTCGAACTTCCGCAGGCGGCTATGGACCCCGCCGTCAGCATAGCCAGAACGGCTGCCAAACCTTTTTTCCACTGTTTCATCCTGTATCCTCCTTCATTCATGGCCGGTGTCGTCCGCCGGCAGGACTGCCGCGGCGGCTTCCGCGCCCGTCCCCAAAACGAGGGCGGAGCCCGCCGGGCCTTCGGAACCGGAAGGGCTTCCGCGGATCGTCCAATTCGAAAATAATGAGATCATTAATTTCGAAAATTTTCCGGCTCTTTGTCTTTATATTAGCATCCGATTCCGAAAATGTCAACCATAAATTAGGGATTGTGTCCAAATAATTGCGCAATTTGTCCTTTTATTTTCAAAAGTATCCGGTTTAAAAATAATCTTACCGAAAATTTTGAATGAATATTTTCGAATTTACAAAAGGTGTTCCGGACACCCTTCCGCGCTCCGCCGCCGCGGGGCAAAAAAAGCCGGCGGACCCGCCGGCTTTTCCCATCCTTCTCAGAGGCCCCAGATCTCCCGCGCATACTCCCGCACGCTGCGGTCGCTGGAGAAATACCCGGCGTTCGCAACGTTGAGGAACCCCTTGCGGGCGAACGCGCGCCCGTCGCGGAAATCCCGGTTGGCGCGCAGGCGCGCCTCCCGGTACGAGTTGAAGTCGTACAGCAGGAAATACTGGTCCGGCCGGTGCCAGCTCGCCCCTTTCAGGATGGAATCGCGCAGCTCCGCGAAAACGCCGGTGCCTCCGTCGTCCAGCGTGCCGTCCGTCAGGGCGTCGAGGACGCGCCGCACGCGGGCGTCCGACCGGTAGATTCCTGCCGGGTCGTACGTTTCCCGGATGCGGTCCAGCTCCTCCACGCGCGCGCCAAAAATATAGTTGTTTTCCAGCCCGGCCCGCTCCACGATCTCGATGTTCGCCCCGTCGTAGGTGCCGAGAGTCGGCGCGCCGTTGAGCATGAACTTCATGTTCCCGGTACCCGATGCCTCGGTCCCCGCCGTGGAGATCTGCTCGGAAAGGTCCGCGGCGGGCACCAGCTTCTCCGCGTAGGACACGTCGTAGTTCTGGACGAACGCGACGCGCAGGCGGTCCCGCACGGCCGGGTCGGAATCGACCAGCCGGGCGATCTCGTTGATCAGCTTGATGATCCCCTTCGCGCGCACGTAGCCGGGGGCCGCTTTCGCCCCGAACAGGAACGCCGTCGGCGTGAAATTCCGCACGCTTCCATCCTTGATGCCGTAGTACAGGTCGAGGATGGAGAGCGCGTTCAGAAACTGGCGCTTGTACTCGTGCAGGCGCTTGGCCTGGATGTCGAACAGGAAGTCCGGGGGAATCTCCGCGCCCTCCCGCCGGGCGATCAACTCCGAAAGCCGCCGCTTCTGCTCCTGTTTGATCCTGCGGAATTCATCCAGCACGGCTCCGTCGGCGGCGAACGGCTCCAGCTTTTTCAGCTGCGAAAGGTCGGTCACCCACGCCCGCGAACCGAGCAGCCGCGTGATCAGGGCCGCAAGCCCGGGGTTGCACAGGGCGAGCCACCGGCGCTGGGTGATGCCGTTCGTCACATTGTGGAAGCGTTCCGGGTAAAGCTCGTACCACGCTTTCAGAACGTCGTTTTTCAGGATCTCCGTGTGCAGCTTCGCCACGCCGTTCACCGCGGCCGAGGCGTAGACGGCGAGGTTCGCCATGCGGACGGTCCTTTTTTCCGGGGCGCCGTCCCGGGCGGTTTCCCCCGTCACGACGGCGCAGGGCGCGAGGTTCTCCGCGAACTTCCCCCCGAGCCGCGTGAACTCCGCTTTCTGGTACCGGGCGATCTCGCCGATGATTTTGCAGATTTCCGGCAGGACGGAGGCGTACAGGCCCTCGTCCCACGTTTCGAGCGCCTCCGCCATCACGGTGTGGTTGGTGTACCGGAACGTCCTGCGGGCGATTCCGAACGCCGTCTCGAAACCGACGCCGCGCCCTTCCAGCAGGCGGATCAGCTCGCAGACCGCCACCGCCGGGTGCGTGTCGTTCATCTGCACGGCGCAGAAATCCGCGAGCTTCGAAAAATCCTCCCCGTGCCGGGCGGTATAAGTATGCAGGATATCCTGCATCGAGGCGCTGCAGAAAAAATACTCCTGCCGGATGCGCAGGATCTTCCCCTCGTCCGTCGTGTCGTTCGGGTACAGCGCGCGGGAAATGTCCTCCGCCCGGTTCTTCCGCCCGACCGCCTCGTCGTACCGCTGACCGTTGAACTTCCCGAAGTCGAACGGCTCCTCCGGCTCGCTCTGCCACAGGCGGATGGTGTTGACGTTCTTCCCCCCGTACCCGATCACCGGCATGTCGTACGGCACGGCGCGGACGGCCCCGTCCGCGTAGCGCACCGTTGCGGCGTCCCGCTCCCGGCGGACCGACCACGGGTCGCCGTAGCGCGTCCAGTCGTCCGCCTGTTCCGTCTGGAAACCGTTCTTAAACTTCTGGCGGAACAGGCCGAACCGGTAGCGGATCCCGTAGCCCCGCACCGGCAGCCCGAGCGTCGCGGCGGAATCCATGTAGCAGGCGGCGAGCCGCCCGAGCCCCCCGTTCCCGAGGGCCGCGTCCTCCACCTCTTCCATGGCGTTCCAGTCCGCGCCCAGACTCTTGAAAAGCTCCCGCGCCTTTTCCGTCAGCCCCAGGGCGAGAACGTTGTTGTAGACCGCGCGCCCCACCAGGAACTCCGCGGAAAGGTAAAAGACCCGCCTTCCCCGCGCGTACCGTTTCCGGCTTTCCTCCCAGACGGGCGCGACGCGCTCCATCAGGCACTCCGAAAGCGCCTCGTGCAGTTCCTGCGGGGCGGCCGCCTCCGGCGCGCCCCCGCTCCGCAGCAAAAGCTTCCGCTTCATCTCGGAAGAAAATTCGGAATCCAAAAAATCAGTCATCGGGCTGTTCCTCCCTGCATCAAATGGATGAGAAAAGGATAGCATAACTTTTCGATAATATCAAGGCAATTGTTTCGAATTTGTCGAAACAGTGGCCCGGGATTCAGAAAAAGCGGCAAAAACGCGGCGAAAGTATAAAAAAGGATTAATTTTTTTCCTATAACGAGCCGATATTACTTAGTGGCGGAACTATTTTTGGGTTTTCCCGTCGATTCCCGCACCACAAGCTCCGGCATCAGGAGCAGGCGGTTGATGCAGTTTCCCTGCATCAGCTGCTCCAGCAGCAGGCAGACGTTCCTGCCGATGGCGAGACGGTCCTGGCGCACGGTGGTCAGCGGGGGGGTCGCGTAAGCCGCGATGGGCAGGTCGTCGAAGCCGACCACGCTCACGTCGTCCGGCACGCGCAGGCCCAGGCGGGAAAGCTCCCGCATCGCGCCGTGCGCAATGCGGTCGCTCGCGCAGACGATGGCCGTCGCACCCGCTTCCACGAAGCGGTCCACGAATTTTCCGGCGCAGTCCGCGGTGTAGTCGCCGTAGCCGATCAGCTCTTTCCGCACGGGAAGGCCGAAGTGCTCCATCCCAAGCCGGAACCCGCTCAGGCGCTCGCCGGAAACGCGGCTCTGCGGCTCGCCGTTGAGCATGGCGATGGAAGTGTGGCCCAGCTCCGCCAGGTGCTGCACGGCGCAGAAGATGCCCTGCTGGTTGTCCACGCCGACGCACGCCACATGCCTGTTGTAGATCACGTTGTCCAGAAGGACCGTCGGGACCGTCGTTTTCTCCAGCTGGCGGAGAAAGTCGTCGTGCAGCACAAAGCCGAGCAGAAAACCGGCCGCGTAGCGGTTCGCGCGCATGAATTCCTCGTATTTCAGGCCGCTCCCCTCGTTCAGCGCCATGGGGACGATGGAAACGTCCCATTGCTTGGCGGCCGCCGCAAGGCGGAACCCCACGATGATGTCGTACCCGAACTGCTCGATCCGCTCATACCCCATGTTTTCAATGAAAACGCATATTTTGTATGGTGCCGCCGCGCGCGCCTGTTTGGGCGCATACCCCATCTTCAAAGCGGTGTCCAGAACCAGCCGGCGGGTCTCGTCGCTGACGTCGCTCGCCCCGTTCAGCCCCTTGGAAACCGTGCTGACGGATAAGTTCAGCTTTTCCGCAATATCCCGAATCGTTGTCATACCGTTTCGCACCCGCGTTCTAAAAATTTTCGAAGTTTTCGACAGTACGTTTATTCTATCACGCGGATCGGACCCCGTCAACAAAGGAATGGGGGCGTTGACACGGTCGTTTTCGACATTTTTATTGCATTTTCCTCAAATTAATTGAAAGTTGGTCTTGAACATGGTATGCTACAAGTATTATCATGGAATTTGTGTCTAAATCTAACTGGTTCCATGCGGCTTTTCACCATTCTACATAAGGAAGGACGTTCGGTAAATGGATATTTCAACACTCGTCGGACTACTGGTGGCAGTCGGCGGCATCATTGCCGGGTACCTGGTCGACAAGGGAAACCTTGCGTCGCTGTTCCTCATCAGCCCGTTCCTGATCGTCGTCGTCGGCACCATCGGCGCCACGATTATCTCCTTCGGCCTGTCCGACACGGCCCAGGCGGTCAAGGCCCTTTTCAAGAGCTACGTTAAAAAGAACCTGCCCGACCCCGACAAGCTGATTAAAAAGGTCTGCGAAATGGCGGACCTCTGCCGCTCCCAGGGGCTACTGCAGCTGCAGTCCAGGCTGAACGACTCCGACTTGGAAGGCGAAAACTTCCTGATGCTGAAGGAAGCCATGGTGCTTGCGACGGACACCAAAAACATGGAGACGATGCAGGAGACCCTTCAGGCGGACATCACGTCCTACACCCAGAAAAAGCAACTGGAGATCGACGTGTTCACCGAGGCCGGCGGCTTCTCCCCGACCCTCGGCATTATCGGCACGGTCATGGGCCTGGTGCAGGTGCTCTCCAACATCACCGACGCCAACGCGCTGGCAAAATCCATCGCCACCGCGTTCATCGCCACCCTGTACGGCATCTTTTTCGCCAACGTCATCTACCTTCCGGCGGCAAACCACCTGAAGGCCTGCCTGAAGCGCCAGCTCATCTACCGCGACATGATCGTGGACGGCATGTGCATGCTGGCGAGCGGCGAAAGCTCCAGAAACATCGAAAACAAACTGGCCCTGTACTATCACGCGTTCCCGAACGGCGAGAAAAAGTACAAAGCCGGAATTGAAAACTGACCGGGGGGAACTTATGGTATGAAACTGCGAAAAAAGCCGGAAGACGTCCCCACCAACGGCAGCCGGTGGTTCCTGACCTATTCCGACATGATTACCCTGCTGCTCGCCCTGTTCATTATGCTGTATTCCATGAGTTCCATCAATGAAAAGAAATACGAAGCAATCGCGAAAAGCATCCGCTACGCGTTCAACGGCGGCACCGGGACGGGAACGGGCACCGGCGGAGGAACCGGGTCCGGCCTTCCCATCGTGGTGGGGAACGCGTCGTCCGCGGCCTCCGGCAGCACCTCGAGCGGCAAGTCGCCCGCCGTCGCGGGCCATTCGTCCGACGCGCTCAGCGAGATTTTCGACGCCCTCTCGGATTACATCCAGCAGAACCACCTGGAAAACGAGATCGGGCTGGAAAACACCGGGACCTACGTCCAGATTCATCTGAAAGACGTGGTCCTGTTCAACCCGAACAGCGCCAAGATGCTCAGCAGCAGCGAACCGATCATGAAGGAGATCGAGGCCGCGCTGGCCAAGGTGTACGGCCGCGTGGACCACATCACCATCAGCGGCCATACGGCGGACGTCGTGGTCGACCCCGTGCACAGCGACGAGCTTTCGTGGCAACTCTCCACGGACCGCGCCGTCACCGTCCTGAACGAGCTGATCCGCTACGGCCTGAGCGAAAACAAGCTTTCCATCCAGGGTTACGCGCATTACGACCCCATCGCGACCAACAGCACGACGGAAGGCCAGGCCAAAAACCGCAGGGTCGAGATCACGGTCTTCAAGAATCCGACGACGGGTGTCGGCTCCACGGGGCGCGACAAAGCCACCATGGACTCCCAGGCTTCTTCGTCGGTTTCGCCGGCGCCGTCCTCTTCCGGGGCTTCCTCCGAAGAGACTTCTTCGCGGGCGCCTTCCTCCCAGACCTCTTCCTCCGCGCCGAAAGGCTGATCTTCCCCGCTCTTTCCGGGCGGCTTTCGATCAAAATCCGCGTCCCGAAAATGCCGAAACGGCATTTTCGGGACGCTTTCTTTCTCCCATCCGTTCCCCTGCTTCCGGCGCCGCGTGACCCGGAAAAAAGAAAAATTAAAAAAATTTTTGAAAAATTAGCCTCTCCGAACTAAAAATCCCCCCCGTTTGCGGGTTATATGGAAGGACTTTTTACCGGATACGGCCGCGGCGGCCGAAAAAAACCGGCGCGGGCCCCTCCTGCCCCGGGAAACCGGGGCAAATTCCAAAAGCAAAGGAGGTGAACCGATGATTCGCGGAATCGACGCCGGCCGCTGTCTGGGCGGCTTCGGCCGGAACGGCCCGGAATCCGGCTGGGGCAGCATGCTTTCCGCCGGGCTGGACGCGGGCGCGGACTGGGCGCATGCCTGTCTCGCCCCGCTGCTCAGCGCCGCCGTCGGATTTCTGGTCATGGCGGCCCGCCGCCTGCGTAGACGGAAAGCGGCGCGGACGGAACGCCGGAAGGCGCTGGAAGCCGGCGTCCAGGCTCTTCTCCGCGACCGCATCTACGGCGAGTGCGTCCGGTGCCTGCAAAAGGGCTTCGCGGACGTGGACGACATCAGGAACCTCGAATCCCTGTACCGCCCCTACCACGCTCTGGGCGGCAACGGGACCGGAACCGAGCTGTTTGAGCGCGTAAAAAAAATGCCGGTTTCCCCGGCGGAAAGAGGTGCCCAATGTGGCAGACGGCATGGAACACCATCCTGACGGCGGCGGCCGCGGCGCTCGCGGCGGTCCTTGCGGCGGCCGTAAAGGCATTCGGCGACGCCGGAATCGAATACCTCCGGCAAAAGCAGGAGCAGCTCCGGGCCCGCATCGGCGCGGAAAAATATGACCGCTCCCTCGCCTTCGCGCGCCAGGCGTGGAACGTGGTGGACGAGTATTTCCGCATCACGCCGGCGGCGCGGAATACCATTGAAGCCAAGCAGCGGAAATTTGCCGAAGAGCTGAAAAAGCTCATCCCCGCCGTGACGGACGCGGAGATCGAGCAGCTCCGGCAGGCGGTCGCGGGCGAGGTGAACAAGGGCCGCGCAGCGCTCCTGCCGGAGCAGGCGGAAGCCCCCGCCTCTGCGGCGGTCGGTTCCGCGAACTGACGGCTCGAAAACCGGATCTCAACAGCGAGGGCCCCGGAGCAAAAGCTCCGGGGCCCTCGCCCTGTAAAACCGCTTTTTACATGGAGCGCGATTTTTCCATGCAGGCGCGCATGGCGTCGATCACCGCGCCGCGGAAACCTTCCTGCTCCAGCGCGGCGACGGCGTCGATGGTCGTGCCCGCCGGGGAGCAGACCATGTCTTTCAGCTCGCCGGGGTGCTTTCCCGTCTCCAGCACCATCTTGGCGCTGCCCAGAACGGCCTGGGCGGCGAACGTGTAAGCCTTTTCGCGCGGCATTCCGCCCATCACGGCCGCGTCCGCCATCGCCTCGATCAGCAGGAACACATAGGCGGGGGAACTGCCGCTGACCGCCACCACCGCGTCCATCATCGCCTCGCTCACGACCTCCGACCTGCCGAAGCTGTCGAACAGGCGGCGCACCCGGGCCAGCTCTTCCTCCGTCACCATTTTACTGGGGCACAGGGCCGTCATGCCCTCGCGGACCAGCGCCGGGGTGTTCGGCATGGTGCGGATGATCTTGAGGTCCCTGCCGAACATATCCTGAAGCTTCTCCAGCGTTTTGCCGGGGGCAAGGGTCACCACGACGGTGTTTTCCGGCACGTCGTCCGAAATCTCCTCAATCACCGCGGAGTAAAACTGCGGCTTCACGGCCAGCACCAGAATCTCGCTGCGGGCCGCCTCGCAGTTGTTCTGCGTCACGTCGATGCGGAACTTCTCCTTCGCCTTCTCCAGCTTCGGCAGGGTGGGGTTGGAAGCGACGATGTCCTCCGGCTTCAGCGCGCCGGAAGACAAAATCCCCCCGATCATGGCGTTCGCCATGCTGCCGCATCCGATAAAACCGATCTTCTTTTCCATTTGGCAATCCCCTTTTTACCGTCTCGTCAAAAAGCAGCTTTCCGAGGGCCCCGTTTTCCGGGCCCGGTCGTTTATCCCTTATTATAACCATATTCCGGCCCAATGTAAACAAAAACGGCGCGCAACCCCCGGGGAAGCGCCGCGCGCCGCGGTTTTCACTGCCCGGGAACCCGGTCGGCCCCTTTCGTGATCATCTCCAGCACAAACGCGGCCATTTCCTTCGGAGGCGTCGCCATGTTTTCCTCCAGCCACTGCTGCACCACTCCGATGCACCCCGACACGATAAAGGGCATGGCGTAGCGGCAGCCGATTTTATCGTTGAAGTTTCCCATGGGAGGCTGTTCCTCGTGGATGGCTTTTTTGAACTTTTCCACAAACGTGTAGTCCCCGTCGGGTCCGAGCAGGATTTTGCAGAGTTCCGCATGTTCCTTGATAAACTCAAAAACATAGACGAAAAAAGCAAGCGAGTCGTCGTAGGTCACCGCCGTTTTCGAGTATTTTTCCAGCGTCGCGCTGAACTCCCGGAAGATTTCCGTCTCCACCTGGGCCAGCATGTCGAAAATATCCTTGTAGTAGAGGTAAAAAGTCGACCGGTTGACATCCGCCCGCTCGGTGAGCTCCGTAACGTTGATCTGGTTGATCTTCTTCTCCGCCATCAGCTGGGTCAGGCCCTGCAGCAGCAGCCGCTTTGTCCTGCGGATGCGCCTGTCCTCTTTCTGCACCATTTTCATCCAGCTCCTTCATCCCAATTTTATCGATCTTCGACACAGGCCCCATTCCGTGTCGGATATCCCACAAATATGCATAAGATTAACGCTTGAAAATGAACTACAATCGTATTATAATACTCACGTGTCTATAAAACAATATGTGTGTTCAGAAATCAGGCCCGGTTCCCCGCCTTCCGGCGCGGACCGCCCGCCTTCTATTATACACAGAAAACGGAGGTGTTTCCAGCATGACCAAAACGTGCCGAAAAATCCGGGAATGCGCCCGCCCTTTCGGAAAACGATCCCGTCCCGGCGGGTTCCGCGCCGGGATCCCGAAAGAATGAGTTGTAAAACGAGGCGTCACAATGAAAAAAATATTCTCATGGATCTTAGGGCATAAGGCGGCGGTCCTTTCCGTCTTTGCGGTCGGCTGTCTCGTATGCGCCCTGCTTTACCCGCAGATCCGGGTCGACTACGATATGAACGATTATCTCCCCAAAGGCGCCGCTTCCACCACGGCCATCGACGTGATGAAGGATGAGTTCGGCGGGGGTATCCCGAACGCGCGGGTCATGGTCTCCGGCGTGTCCGTCGCCGAGGCGCTGCAATACAAGCAGAAGCTGGCCAAGATCGACGGCGTCACCGACGTGACATGGCTGGACGACGCCGTTGACGTGAAGGAGCCGCTGGAAACGCAGGACGCGGACACCGTCCAGACGTACTATAAAAACAACAACGCGCTGTACACCGTAACCATCGCGGACGACAAGCGCGTGTCCGCAGTCAACGCCATCCGCGGGCTGATCGGCGGCTCCAACGCCATGAGCGGGCCCGCCGTGCTGACGGCGGCCGCCACGCAGTCCACCATGAGCGAGCTTTCCGTCATCGTGAAGATCGCCGTCCTCGTCGTCCTGCTGATCCTGGTCCTCACGACGACCTCCTGGGCCGAGCCGGTCGTCATGCTGGCCGCCATCGGGATCGCCATCGTCCTGAACGCCGGGTCGAACCTGATGTTCGGCACCATTTCCTTTGTCACGAGCGGCGCGGGGAACATCCTGCAGCTCGCCGTCTCGCTCGACTTTTCCGTGTTTCTCCTGCACAGCTACGAGGAGCACCGGCAGAAGGGGCTGGGCGCGGAAGAGGCCATGCTCGCCGCCCTGTGCGGGTCGTTCGGCACGATCCTTTCCTGCGGGCTCACGCTGGTCATCGGGTTTGCCGCGCTGATCCTGATGCGGTTCCGCATCGGTCCCGACCTGGGGCTGGCGCTCGCCAAGGGGATCTGCTTCAGCCTGCTGACCGTCTTTACCCTTTTCCCCGTCCTCATGCTGCTCGCGGACCATTGGATCGAAAAGACGAGGCACCGCCCGTTCCTGCCGAAGTTCGACAAATTTGGCCATGCCGTGAGCCGCGCGATGCTGCCGCTGGCCCTCGTTTTCTGCCTGCTGATCGCCCCCGGCTTCCTGGCCCGCGACAAAAACGATTTTTACTACGGCTCGGAGCACATCTTCCAGGCCTCCACGCAGGTCGGCCGGGACATCAACGCCATCAACACCGCGTTCGGCAAGTCCAACGCCATGGTGCTGATCGTCCCGAAAGGCGACACCGCGAAGGAAACGGAGCTGAACAACGCCCTGAAAGGGATCCCCCAAATCAGCAGCGTCCTGTCCTACGTCAACAACGTGGGGGCCGAGGTCCCGGCCCAGTACCTGGACGCCGACACCCTCTCGAAGCTGGAATCCCGCCATTACAGCCGCATGGTGCTGACGGCCAAAACCTCGTACGAGGGGGACGAAGCGTTCTCGCTGGTGAAAACCATCCGCGGCACCGCGGAAAAATACTACCCGGGGAAATGGTACCTCGCCGGGGAAAGCGTCAGCACCTACGACCTGATGGACACCATCCAGGCGGACGACGTGCGCGTCAACCTGATTGCCGTCGGAGCGGTCTTCCTCGTGCTGCTGGTTATGTTCCGCTCCCTGACGGTCCCGGTGGTCCTCGTGCTCTCCATCGAAACGGCGATCTGGATCAACCAGGCCATCCCCTATTTCGCCGGCACCACGCTTTTCTATATCTCCTACCTGATCATCGGCTCCATCCAGCTCGGCGCGACGGTGGACTACGCCATCCTGTTCGCGAACCGGTACCTGGGCTTCCGGAAGACGCTTCCCAAAATGGACGCCGTCCGGCGGACGGTCGCGGTGACCACCGTGCCGATCATCACCTCCGGCAGCATCCTGGTCGTCGTGGGGTACCTTCTCGGGTTTATCTCCTCCCACGGGATCCTGAACCAGCTCGGCAGGCTGCTCGGGACCGGCACGCTCCTGTCCATGGGCATCGTTTTCTTCGTCCTGCCGGGGCTGCTGTACGTGCTGGATAAACCGATTGAAAAAACATCCGGAAACCTTCATTTTCTTTCTAAGGAGCTGAAATCATGAAAACCATGAGAAAGGGAAAAAACGGAACAGCCGTTTTCAGCCGGCTGAAACGCTCCTGCGCCGTGTTCCTCGCCGCGGCCCTGCTCGTCTCCATGCCCGTCCCGGCGGCGGCCGACGATTCGTCCGGCGGCAAGGACGAAGTCGTGTACGCCATGCTGAACCGCGACGGTTCGGTGGGCGGAACGTACGTCGTGAACATCTTCGACAAAAAAGGCCCTATTGTGGACTACGGCGACTATTCCTCCGTGCGCAACATGACCACGGACGATAAAATCACGCAGGACGGCACCCGGGTCACCGTCACCAATACCGGCAAAAAGCTTTACTACGAGGGGAAGCTCAAAAACCCGGAGCTTCCCTGGAACGTCTCCATCCGGTATTTTCTGGACGGGCAAGAGTATCCCGCGGAGAAGATCGCCGGAAAATCCGGGGCGCTCACCATAAAAATGCGGATCACCCAGAACCCGGCCTGCGACGAAACCTTTTATAAAAATTACGCCCTGCAGGCCACCTTTTCCCTCGATTCGGACAAATGCAGCAATATTAAGGCCGACGGCGCCACCGTCGCCAACGCGGGCGGGAAAAAGCAGCTGACCTACACGGTCCTGCCCGGCAAAGGCGCAGACCTTACCATCACCTCCGACGTAACGGATTTTGAGATGGACGCCGTCGCCATCAACGGGATCCGGCTCAACCTCAACATCCAGGTGGACGACGCCGAGCTCATGAAAAAAGCCGACGAGCTGAAAGACGCCGTCCGCCAGCTCGACGACGGGGCCGGAAGCCTGAAAAACGGCGCGTCCGGCCTGAAGGACGGAACGGGTCGGCTCGTCTCCGGCACGGACGGCCTGAAAAGCGGGTCGGCCGACCTGGACCGCGGCGTCGCCGCCCTGACGGACGGAATCGATCAGGTGCAGGACGGGCTCAACGAGCTGAACCGGAAATCCTCTTCGCTCACCTCCGGTTCCGCGCAGATCAAATCCGCCCTCGGCCGCATCCAGGCGGCCCTGTCCAAGGTTTCCCTGTCCGCCGACCGGATCCGCGCCCTTGTGAACGCCTCCTCCGGCATCAAAGCGGGGATCGGCAGAATCTCCTCCGGCCTCGGCTCTTTAAAATCCAGCGTCGGCTATCGGCAGTACAAGGCCGCCCTCGCGGCCCGCGGGCTGAACGTCGACACGCTGAAGGCCGGCAACGCCCAGGCAATAACAAACCTCCGGAAGCAAATCGCCAAACTGGAACAAACCTATAACGCAATCAAGAATATCCCCGGCCAGGAAACGCAGGCCGCCCGGCTGAAGGCGCAGGTCGATCAGCTCACGAACCTCGTCACGCTGCTCGAGGGCAACAACGCGGCCATCGGGGGAACCGAAACCTACCTGGGCGGCGTGTCCTCCGCCGTCTCCCAGCTTTCCGGCGGGGCCGCCGAGCTGAATTCCCAGTACGCGGTGTTCGATTCCAAAATTGCCCGGCTCGGGCAGGCGCTCGGCGGGATGCTGGTGGACATGGCGGAGCTCTCGAACGGCATCAACACGCTGGCCGCCAAGTATTCCGCTTTGGACGGCGGGATCAACGCCTACACGGGCGGCGTCGCCAAGCTCGTTTCCGGCTACACGGGGGTCGTGAAAGGCTCGTCCGACCTGGCCGGGGGCAGCCGGGCGCTGGCGGAAGGAAGCGGCACGCTTTCCGACGGCACGAACGACCTCATGGACGGAGTCGTCCAGCTCTACGACGGCGCGGCCGACCTGAAAAGCGGAACGGGAACCTTCCGGGAAAAAACCTCGAAAATCGACACGGAAATCAGCGGCCAGGCCGACGAGATTCTCTCGGAGCTCACCGGCGGCGGAAGCAAACCGGTTTCCTTCGTCTCGGGGGAAAACACCGACGTGAACTCCGTGCAGTTCGTCCTCAAAACCGGTTCCATCGAAGTGCCGGAAACGGCCGTCCCCGCCAAAAAGACGGCGCCGGCGCTGACGGTATGGCAGAAATTTCTGAAGCTGTTCGGCCTGTGGAAGGGCTGAGGGAAATCCCCGCGGCTTTCCGCAACCGGCATCGGCCCATGGACTTCTCCCCGCGGGGAAATCCATGGGCCTCTCTTTTTCCCAACATCGGTCAGCGTTCGGCTTCCATGGCCTCGGCTTTCGTCCGGTGGACGGTCCCCCGCGGATGCTGCGGCGGGGCGTAAATCGAGTAGAGCTTCAACGGCCTGTTTCCAATGTTGATCACGTTGTGCCACGTCCCGGCCGGCACGACGATCGCGTCGTCCGAGCCGACCCTTCTCTGAAAATTCAGATCGTCCCGGCGGTTTCCCATCCGGACGAGCCCTTCCCCGTCCTCGATCCGAAGGAACTGGTCCACGTTGGGGTGCAGCTCCAGCCCGATGTCTTCCCCGACTTTCAGGCTCATCAGGGTAAGCTGCAGGTGGTTCCCCGTCCACAGCGCCGTGCGGAACGTATCGTTCCGTTCGGCGGCTTCCTCGATGTCGACCACAATCGGCACCGGCCCATAGTCCCGGAATTCTCCATCCGGCATATCCATCGCTCCTTTTGCGCGGAAATATCCTTCCATCTTATGAGCCGTGCCGCCGAAAAGTTCCCGAAAATCAACGGCCGGGCTTTTCCCCGCCGTTCAGCTTCCGGTTCATCTGCGCCACACGCCTTTTGAGGGCCGAATACAGGGACGCCCAGATGGCCGCGTAAATCAGGAAGAAGACGCCGAAGTAGCCGAGAATCCCCGGCAGGCTGTGGCTCATCCAGCGGGTAAAATAGGCGATGGGGAACGTCGCCAGGGAGCAGACGACAAGGTGGGCGGCCGTCTGCTTCAAAAGGCTCCAGCGGTCCATCTCCCAAATGGCGGAGGCTCCCCCCCACGCCGCGCCGTAAACCAGGGACAGAACCGCCTGCAGCGCCACGGCGTTCAGCTCGCCCCCGCAGTCGCGGGCCAGTTCCGGCACCACGGCGTAATAGACGCCGTCCCCCACGGCGAGCGACATCGCGATCGAAATGAGAACGCTGACGGCGAGGCCGATCGGCGCGCCCACAAGACACCTTACAAGGATTTTCTTTTTCATCCCGTTCACCTCATATTCCCAACACTTGTTTGATTTTGGCGACATACCGCCGCGAAACATAGGTAACCGTACCGTCCAGCAGATGAACGCAAATCGTTCCCGCAAAGCTCAGGTCAAAGTCCCGGACCTTTTTCAGGTTGATGATTTCCGAATTGGAGATTCGGACGAAGCGGGTTTTGTCCAGCCGTTCCTCCAGCTCGTAGAGGCGCAGCCGGAGCAGGTATTCCCCCGAGTCCGTCACGGCGCGGATTTTTCCCGCCGCGGCATAGATACGGGAAATCTGCGGCTGGTCCAAAACCTTCAGGGTGTCGCCGCGAAACCCCGCGATCATCTGCGGGGCGGTTTCGGACAGCCTCCGGACGGCATCGTTCAGTTCGTCGGTCATCCGGTCGGTCACAACGATGAACTTTGGTTCTTTGCAGGTTTCATCGATCCTGATCTCAATTTGCATTCCATCACCTCCTTGTTCCGGTTCCAGCATAAGGGATATGGAGCTCGGTTTCCACCGATTTTTGATAAGCGGTCGGTTCCGGGCGACAGACGGTCGTTCTCCGCGCGGGGAACCGTACGGCCTCTGCGCCGGCCGGCCCCATTATACCAGCCGGAAGCGGGGACGGTCAACCGGATGGGCACCCTTCCGGAAATGCGGAACCGGCCTCCGGGGAATTTCATATTGTTTTATCGACGGATCAGGTATATCATAAAAGAAAACACCGGCATCAAGGCATAAGGAGGATAACGTCATGCAAAACGTTCAAAAGGTCTGCGGATTTTTAAAACAGTGCAAAGCGTATTTTCTCGCGACGGAAGACGAAAGCCAGCCGCGCGTCCGCCCGTTTGGAACCGCGCATGTTTTCGAGGATAAGCTCTACTTCCAGACCGGAAAGGTGAAAAACGTCTACCGGCAGCTCAAGGCGAATCCCAAGGTGGAGCTCTGCGGCCTGGCCGGGGACAAATGGATCCGCATCGACGCGGCGGCGGTCGAGGACGACCGGATTTCCGCCGCACAGAGTATGCTGGACGCCTACCCGGAACTTCAGAAAATGTACCGGGCCGGCGACGGCAACACCGTGGTCTTTTCCCTGAGGGACGCGACTGCCACGATCTTCTCGCAGGACGGCGCCCCCGAAGTCCTGAAATTCTGACCGGGCCTCCGCCCGGCTGTGGAACCGAGAAAAACCCGCATGGATACCGGATTTCCGGTACGGATGCGGGTTTTTCTTCCTGTCGTTTTGTTTCTCCCTCTGAAAGGAGCGATCCCGTCCTTATGGTGATTTCCATTTCCCGCCCCGATCTGCTGACGATTGCGGACGAAGAAACAGCCCGTTCGTTTTTCGGCGGCGCGCAGGACTGGTACTCGGCCGAATGGAGCCGCAGGGCCGGCTGCGGGCCGACCTGCGCGGCCAATATTCTGGCCTATCTCGCCTTTTCCCGCCCGGGGCTCTCGTCCCTGTACCGTCCCGAAACGAGGAACCGTCCCGATTTTGTGCGGCACATGGAAGAGGTCTACCGGTTCGTCACACCCGGGAGCATGGGGCTGAACCGCGTCGAGATGTTCTCCGACGGCGTCGCCGCGTTTGCCCGGAGCCGGGGTGTTTCCCTGCACCCGCACGTTTTCCGTGTCCCGGGCAACCGGGCGAAAGACCGCCCGGATGTTTCCGCGCTCGCGGAGTTTATCCGGGCCGGGCTGGCCTGTGACTGCCCGCTGGGCTTTCTCAACCTGACACGGGGCAGGGTCAAAAACCTCCAGGGCTGGCACTGGCTCACCGTCACCGCGGCGGAAATCGGGAAGGACAATATTTTCGTCCGCGCGTCCGACGAAGGGCGGCCGATCCGTCTGGATCTGCGCCTGTGGTACCTCACCACCCGCATGAGCGGCGGCCTGGCGTATTTCACCGTCTGATCCGTGCGTTTCGCAGGCCCGGGCGGCAGAGCCCGTTCCGTAATTGCCTTTACTAAAGGTCATATCATTGTTAATGATGTCATATGTGGGGAAGTCAAGAACAGTGCAGAACCTGAACACCCAAAATCAGCAAGTTAAGCGGCCAACCCTCTGGCGGCCTGACGATACATGGCAGGAGCGAGGCCGCCCGGATTGGCGGTATAGATTCGCTCCCGGTTGTAGTAAGTCATGATGTAACGGAACACGATGCTTCTGACCTGGCTCATCAGCATCTTTTCGGTGTGAATCTGATAGAGCTTTTCCTTCTTCAGTGGCGGGGTTGGAGCTTTCATTGGTGAACGCGATGAGCCGCGAAACCGTGATGCGGCAGTACATCGACACGGTGCGCGGCAGCTACGACCGCATCCTGATCGACTGCCAGCCGTCCCTAGGGATGCTGCCCGTCAATGCCCTCGCGGCGGCGGACAGCACCATCATTCCGGTGCAGGCACAGTACCCCCATCAAGGGATTGGATGAACTGCTGCGCACCATCGGGCAGATCCGCAGGCAGATCAATCCGAACCTGAAAATCGACGGTATCCTGTTTACGATGGTGGACGCGCGCACCAATTTCGCAAAGGACATTATGGCGCTGTTGCGGAATAGCTACACGGGCAAGCTGCACATTTTTGAGCAGAATATCCCGTTTTCCGTACGGGCGGCGGAGGCGACCGTAGCCGGGAAAAGCATCTATGCCTACGACCCGCAGGGCAAGGTGGCGGCCTATGAAAAACTGACGGAGGATGTTCTGCGCGGTGAACGACAAAGAGGCCGTGACCAGTCCCTCTCCCGATAAAAAAACCTTATTGCCGCCGTGACCGATCAAGTAACCGGCGCGGCGTTTTTCCTGTCCGTCCGCGAAAGCGCGGGAATTGCCATTCAGTCACGGAAGGTGCCGGTCGGCCTCTGGAAAAAGCGCGAAGAACCGGGCTACCTGTTGGAAACCGGCTTTGCCCTGTTGGAATCGGAAAAGGATGCGGACGGGAATTACATCGGCGGCGCGGGTATCGACGGCATGTATACGAAAACGCCCCATCGTTTTCAGCCCGTTTTGGACAAAAGCAGCCAGCCCCGCGCGTTCCGGGATGTGACCGAAGCCTATGCGCTGGTTGCCGAACGGCAGGGCGGGAAACGCTTTGTTGCGTTTCGCGGTACCAAAGCCCGCTGCCTGCGGATGACAGAGGACAAAACGCAGTTGGAGGATTTTTTGGTCACCATGCGACCGAAAAGCCCGGTTTATACGACCGAAACGGAAAACACGACTGGAGTTGGACAACTCCGGTCCCGCAGAAGGAGCGTGAAAGCGTACCCATGAAAAGCAGCGCGAAAAATATTCAACTCACCCCGCTGGACGATCTGTTCAAGACCGATGCGGAGCGAAAAGACGAAACTCTCGAGCGGGTGCAACAGATTCCAATTGAACAGCTTTTCCCGTTCAAAAATCACCCGTTTCAGGTGCGGGACGACGAATCCATGAAAAGCACCGTGAAAAGTGTGAAGCTGGTGGGTGCTTTCTCCAGCCATTGCGCGCCTCCGACCGGAGGGCGGGTACGAGCTGGTTTCCGGGCATCGACGCCGCCACGCCTGCGAACTGGCCGGGCGAAAAACCATGCCGGTGATCGTGCGCAACCTCGACGATGACGCTGCGACCATTCTCATGGTGGACAGCAATTTGCAACGCGAAACCATCCTGCCCAGCGAACGGGCCTTTGCGTTCAAAATGAAGCTGGAAGCCATGCGACGGCAGGCCGGTAGACTCTCCAAAGAAAATGGTGTTCAAGTTGAACACCATTCAGAGTGAAGACAAAGTATCGAAAAGAGGTACTTTGTCTTTTTTTAGTGCTTAGAAGATGGTAAAATAGAAGCAGGTGATGAAAGATGCTGAACCAAAAAGGTGAAGACAGCCGGGAGCAGATTGGCTTTTACTGCATGGATGATTTAGTCCCCCAAGACCATCTTCTCAGGAAAATCGAAAAAGCAATAAATTTCAGTTTCATATATGATTTGGTGAAGGACAAGTACAGCGAAGACGCCGGTCGTCCCAGTATAGACCCGGTAGTGTTGTTCAAGATCGTGTTCATCCAGTATTTATTTGGAATCCGCAGCATGCGGCAGACAATCAAAGACATCGAGGTCAATGCGGCATACCGCTGGTTTTTGGGGTATGACTGGAACGATCCGATCCCTCATTTTACGACCTTTGGAAAAAACTATTCCCGGCGGTTTGAGGGCACCGATATTTTTGAGAAGATATTCGCCCGTATCCTGCTGGAAGCGGTGAAGCTGAAGTATGTGGATCCGAAGGCGGTGTTCATTGATTCCACGCATATCAAGGCCAGCGCCAACCGAAACAAGAAAATGAAGGTGCAGGTTCAGGAAGAGGTCAGGCATTACCAAAAAGAGCTGATGGAGGAAATCAACAAGGACCGGGAGGTTCATGGGAAAAAGCCGTTTGACGATGACGGCTCGGGAAAAGGCGGCGGGGCCGGACAGACGAAAGAGATTGAAAAAAGCACCACCGATCCGGAATGTGGCATGTTCCACAAAGGGGAGCATGAAAAATGTTTCGCCTACACCGCGCACACAGCCTGCGACCGGCACAACTTTATCCTTGGTGTAGAACTTTCCCCCGCCAACGTCCATGACAGCGTGATGTTCAAAAGCATTTATGACAAAGTAAAGGCCACGTTCCCTGAAATCAAGTACGTTGTTGCCGACGCCGGTTACAAGATCCCATATATCTGCAAACAGATTCTGGACGACCACCGAATTCCGGTTTTGCCTTACAAAAGGCCAATGAGCAAAAAAGGATATTTCAAGCCCTGCGAATATGTGTACGACCAATATTATGACTGTGTTCTCTGCCCAAACAACCAGGTCCTGCGCTACTCAACCACAAACCGTGACGGATACCGGGAAT
>JALCPO010000004.1 GCA_022650455.1 Oscillospiraceae bacterium | reverse complement strand
GAAAATTTTTCAAGATTTTTCCGCCCTAAAGCTGAAATTTGCCGCGGAATACGGCACCGTGCGCAGCATCAAAAAGCGGCGCCGGGTTTCCGATCCTTATTGCTCCAGAAGCGCTTTCAGTTTGCGGTTCTTTTCGATGACCGCGGCGAGAGGAAGGCCGAGAGCATAACAGACCACAAGTTCCCCCAGCCCCACGGAGCCGGCGTTTGCAAGGAACACGAGCCAGTTGAAACGGTGCAGCAGCGAAACGTCCAGCTTGCCGTTCGCGACGACGGTGATTTCCAGCCCGACGATGAGCGCGTTGAGGATCACCGGCGGGAGCGGCGCCAGAACCGGAACTCCGCGGAAGCGGATGTTCCGGGCCGCCCGCGTCAGGATGGCCGCGAGCAGCGTGGCGGCGGTGCCGAAGATCAGGTCGTAGATGCCGTACCCGCTGAACAGGTTCGCCAGCAGGCATCCGATCGTCAGCCCCGGGACTGCGGCCGGCGCGAAGACCGGCAGGACGGTGAGCGCCTCGGAAAAGCGGAACTGGACGGGCCCGTATGCCAGGCCGGCAAGGCCCGCAAGGTAGGTCAGGACCGTGTACGCCGCGGCGATCACGGCTCCCTGCGCAAGGCGCAGGGTGGTTTTGGACTCTGAATTCATTTTTGATTCCCCCGTAGTATTGTTTTAGGTCAGGATGTTGCGACTGACCGCCGGGAAAAAAGACGGACGCGGCGCCGCAGAAACGCGGAGCGCAAGGGCCCGGCCGTTACTGCGGGCGGCGGCCCCCAGCCCCGGCCATGCCCGGAGCCGCCGCCGGCTTCGGAAGCGGCTCCTTTTCGATGGTGATGCGGGCGATGCGCCGGTCGTCCATTTCGGCAACGGTAAGCGTCAGGTTTCCGACCTTGATGTGCGGGTGCTCGTTCGGCTTGGGGATGCGGCCGAGCTGGCACATCATCAGGCCGGCAATGGTGTCGTAGTCGCCGTCCGGAAGCTCCGAGCCGGTCAGGTCGGAGATTTCGTCAACCGGTGTCGTCCCGTCCACGCTGTACCGGTTGTCGCTTTCGCGCTGGATTTCCGCTTCTTCGGTGTCGTACTCGTCCTGCATGCTCCCGACGATGGATTCCAGCAGGTCTTCCATGGTGATGATCCCCTCGGTGCCGCCGTATTCGTCCACAACGACGGCGATCTGCAGCTTCCGCGCCGTCATTTCCGAAAAGAGGTCGGCGCACAGCTTGCTTTCCGGCACGAAATAGGCGGAGCGCATGAGCCCGGTGATCTTCACGCCCGGGTCGACGGGGACGCCCACATATTTCAGAAGGTCTTTCACATAGATGATGCCCAGCACGTTGTCCAGGTCGTCATGGTAGACCGGGATGCGCGAATACCCGAGCTTCATGGAAAGGGTTACCGTTTCCTGAACGGACGCGGTGTCTTCCACGGCCACGACTTCCGTCCGGTGCGTCATCACTTCGCTGACCGTGCTGTCGCTGAAATCGAAGATGTTGGAGATCATATCCTTCGCGTCCTCATCCAGGACGCCCTTCTCCTCGCCGGCATCCACCATCATCAGAATTTCCTCTTCCGTCACGGTCTGCTCGGTGTCCCTCGGGTCGATGCCCAGAATGCGGAGAACCCCGTTCGTGGAAGCCGTCAGGAGCGAGACGATGGGGCGGAACGCGGCCGCGATGCCGGTCAGGACCCCCGCAAAGCGGAACGAAAGCTCTTCGGCGCGCTTCATGGCGATCTTTTTCGGCACGAGCTCGCCGAACACCAAAGAGAAGTAGGAAAGAACCAGGGTGATCAGAACCGTGGAGATTCCGCGGATCATCGACGGGGAAAACGGCAGAAAGCGGAGAAAAGACGCGAACCCGCCCGCAAAGCTCTGCGCGGCGGATGCGGACGACAGAAAGCCGGCGAGCGTGACGCCGATCTGTATCGTGGAGAAAAAGCGGCTGGAATTGGACGTGAGCTTTAAAATCTTCTGGGCACGCTTGTCGCCGTCTTCCGCCATCTTTTCGATTTTGGCGTCTTTCAGGGTGATCACGGCGATTTCGCAGGCCGCAAAAAAGGCGTTGACAAGGATCAGGGCGACCAGAAGAAGAATGGAAAGCAAAGCCTGCATGCTGGACTGCGGCCCGGCCGCCGCAAGGTATGCGGCCGGAAGAACGGAGCCATCAGGTTCGGGTGGCATTATTTTTTCCCCTTTTCTGCTCTTTTGGAGCGTTAGGATGCTGGTAACGGGTGCGGCGGCCCGCACCCCGTGCGGCGGCTGCGGAAGCCCGGAACTTTTCCCGCCCGTCCGGGCGGGACAGACTTTTTCGCCGCGCCGGCGCACACCGTTTATAAAGTTTAATCTAATTGTATATTTTCTGCCCTTTTCTGTCAATTTTAAAAGAGCAAAGATTTTTCTCCGCCGCCGTTTTTTCCGCTCCCAACCGGGGAAATTCGGCCATGTCCGGGAAAAGAGGGCCCGGCGGGGCTTTCGGGCGCGCCGCGATTCCCCGATATTTTATCTGTTTTCACCTTTACACTGGAACGAAAAAATGGTAATATTTTAGTGTGCGTATTTTCCCGATGCGTACAACCAAGGCTTATTAATCCGTAAGGAGGAAAATATTTCAATGGATTCAAGAAAAATGAAGACTATGGATGGCAACAACGCCGCCGCATATGTGTCCTATGCGTTCACCGACGTTTCCGCCATCTACCCCATTACGCCCTCGTCCGTAATGGCGGATGAGACCGACAAAATGGCGGCCGCCAACCGCAAGAACCTGTTCGGCAGGCCGGTTAAGATTACCGAGATGGAGTCTGAGGGCGGCGCGGCCGGAGCGGTTCACGGCTCCCTTGCAGCCGGCGCCCTGACCACGACCTACACCGCTTCCCAGGGCCTGCTGCTGATGATCCCGAACATGTACAAGATTGCCGGGGAGTTTCTGCCGGCCGTCATGCATGTTTCGGCGCGCGCCCTCTCCACGCAGGCGCTCTGCATTTTCGGCGACCATTCCGACATTTACGCCTGCCGCCAGACCGGCTGGGCAATGCTCTGCTCCAACAGCCCGCAGGAGTGCATGGACCTCGGCGCGGTGGCGCACCTTTCCGCCATTAAGGGCCGTGTGCCGTTGATGCATTTTTTCGACGGCTTCCGCACGTCGCACGAGATCCAGAAGATCCATATCTGGGACGACAAGGATCTTGCGGATATGCTCGACTGGGATGCGGTGGACCGCTTCCGCCGCGGCGCCATGAACCCGGAGCACCCGGTGACCAAGGGCACGTCCGAGAACGACGACCTGTTCTTCCAGGTCAACGAGGCCAGCAACCGCCACTACGACGCGTTCCCGCAGGTCGTGGTGGACTATATGAACCAGGTCAACGCCAAGATCGGCACGGATTATAAGCCGTTCAACTACTACGGCGCGCCGGACGCGGAGAAAATCATCATCGCGATGGGCTCCGTCTGCGAATGCGCGGAAGAGGTCGTCGATTACCTGAGGGCGAAGGGCGAAAAAGTCGGCCTTGTGAAGGTCCACCTGTACCGTCCGTTCGTTTCCAAGTACCTGACCGACGTTCTGCCCAAGACGGTCAAGGCGATCAGCGTCCTCGACCGCACGAAGGAACGCGGCTCCCAGGGCGAACCGCTTTACCTCGACGTGGTCGCGGCCCTGAAGGGAACGCAGTTTGAAACCACCCCGGTTTACAGCGGCCGTTACGGCCTCGGTTCCAAGGACACCAACCCGGGCCAGGTTGTCGCCGTGTACCGCAACATGGATGCCGCCAGCCCGAAAAAGCGCTTCACCATCGGCATTGACGACGACGTGACGCACCTTTCGCTGAAGGTTGAGGAGAATCCGGACACGACGGCGTCCGGCACGCATTCCTGCAAATTCTGGGGCCTCGGCGCGGACGGCACCGTCGGCGCGAACAAGAACTCCATCAAGATTATCGGCGACCACACCGACATGTATGCACAGGGCTACTTCGCCTACGACTCCAAAAAGTCCGGCGGCCTGACCATTTCCCACCTGCGCTTCGGCAAGAAGCCGATCAAATCCACCTATTATGTCACGAAGGCGGACTTCGTCGCCTGCCATAAGCCTTCTTACGTTTATGAATACGACATGGTTCAGGACCTCAAGCCCGGCGGGAACTTCCTGCTGAACTGCGAATGGGACGAAAAGGAACTGGACAAACATCTGCCGGCCAGGATGAAGAAGTATATTGCCGAGAACAACATTAACTTCTACACCATCAACGGCGTGAAGCTCGGCAAGGAGATCGGCCTCGGTGGCCGCATCAACACCATCCTTCAGTCCGCGTTCTTCACCATTGCGAACATCATCCCGAAGGACCAGGCCATCCAGTATATGAAGGACGCCGCCACGAAGTCCTACAGCAGAAAAGGCGAAAAGATCGTCAAGATGAACCACGAAGCCATCGACCGCGGCGCGAACGAGTTCGTCAAGGTCAATGTTCCGGCATCCTGGAAGAACGCCGTGGACAACGCCAAGGTCGAGAAGGTGGACTGCGGCGATGCGGCCCTGACCGACTACGTCAACAACGTACTCATCCCGGCGAACCGCCACCAGGGCGACAACCTTCCGGTCTCCGCCGTTCTCAAGATGGCGGACGGCACCGTTCCGTCCGGATCCGCCGCTTATGAGAAGCGCGGCATCGCCATTGACGTTCCGGAATGGCATCCGGAAAACTGCATCCAGTGCAACACCTGCTCCTATGTCTGCCCGCACGCCGTTATCCGCCCGGTCGTCATGAATGCCGAGGAAGCCGCCAAGGCGCCCGAAGGCATGAAGATGAAGGACATGACGCTGATGCCCGGCCTGAAGTTTGCCGTGACGATCTCCGCTCTCGACTGCACGGGCTGCGGCTCCTGCGCGACGGTCTGCCCGGGCATGCGGGGCAACAAGGCCCTCGTCATGAAGCCGATGAACACCCAGGTCCAGAGCCAGAAAGGGTTCGACTACGGGACCAAGATTCCGGCCAAGCCGGAAGTGGCCGCGAAGTTCAAGCCGACCAGCGTCAAGGGCAGCCAGTTCCGCAAGCCTCTGCTGGAATTCTCCGGCGCCTGCGCGGGCTGCGGCGAAACTCCTTACGCAAAGCTGGTTACGCAGCTCTTCGGCGACCGCATGTATATTGCGAACGCCACCGGCTGCTCGTCCATCTGGGGCGGCTCCGCGCCGGCCACACCGTACACCAGGAACGAAAAGGGTTACGGCCCGGCATGGAACAATTCGCTGTTTGAAGACAACGCGGAGTTCGGCTACGGCATGGCTCTTGCCAACGATGCCATCCGCGCGCGCCTGGCGGACTATGTGAAGGCGATTGAGGCGGGCAACGCTTCCGAATCCCTGAAAGCCGCCTGCAAAGAATATCTGGATACGGCGGACAGTAGCGTTGCGAACCGCGAACCGACCGACAAGCTGATTGCGGAACTGAAAAAGGCCGCGAACGGCACCGGCGAGGTTGCGGAGCTGGCCAAAAAGACCCTTGCCGACAAGGATTACCTTGCGAAGAAGTCCATCTGGATCTTCGGCGGCGACGGCTGGTCCTACGATATCGGCTTCGGCGGGCTCGACCATGTCCTCGCTTCCGGCGAGAACGTCAACGTCCTGATCTTTGACACGGAAGTGTATTCCAACACGGGCGGGCAGGCTTCCAAAGCCACCCCGATCGGTTCCGTCGCCCAGTTTGCGGCGACCGGCAAATCCACGAAGAAAAAGGATATGCCCGGCATGTTCATGACGTACGGCTATGTCTATGTTGCGCATGTCGCGATGGGCGCCGACTACAACCAGACCGTCAAGGCCATCAACGAGGCGGAAAGCTACAACGGCCCGTCCATCATCATCGCCTACGCCCCCTGCATTAACCAGGGCATCAAGGGCGGCATGGGCATCTCCCAGACGGAAGAGAAGAAGGCCGTCGCGGCGGGCTACTGGAAGAACTTCCGCTTTGATCCGCGTCTTGCGGGACAGGGCAAGAATCCGTTCCAGCTCGACAGCAAGGCCCCGAACGCGTCTTACCGCGACTTCATCATGGGCGAGGTTCGTTACAATTCCCTGACCCGCGCCTTCCCGGAGCGTGCGGAAGAGCTGTTCACAAAAGCAGAGAAGTTTGCGAAGGAAGACTACGACCATCTCGAAAAACTGGCAAAACTGTAATTTTCTTCAAAATCGGAAGGATCCCCGCACGGCTCAAACCGCGCGGGGATCCTTTTTTCAATGAATTTGCCGCTGTTTACATATTTTTCAGATTTTATTCATAGAAATATCAACCGATTATCATACCTTTTTCATAGAAACGGAAGATAATAGGGACACAGAGAATCTGAGAAAGGGTGATTGCGATGAGTGACCCCAATGATAACAATAGAAACAATCCCAAAGAAAGCGGCGGCCCGAACGATCAGAACCGGGAAAGGAACAGCGGCGCCATCTGGCAGGGAAACACCTACCGCTCCTACCGGGACCCGGGCGCGCAGCAGGACGATTCATACGGCGCATATGGACAGAGCTATGTGGAAGCCGTACCGGTGGAACCGAGGAAAAAGAAACATACCTTCCGCAAGGTGCTTGCCGGGGTTCTGGCCTGCCTGATCGTTTCGGCGGGCTCCATAGCCGGATTCGCGGCGCTGATCAACAACGGCACCATCCGCATCCAGAGCGCCGGTCCGGACGCCGCGTTCACCATTGTGAAGAACAGCAGTTCCAGCAGCTCGGCGCCGGTGGCCAATACGGCGACCACCTCGGAGCTGACCAAACAGCAGGTGGCCAAAAAAGTCGTTCCCTCGGTCGTCTGCATCCAGAACTACAGCAGCTCCGCGCAGCAGAGCACGGGCCAGAACGGTTCGGGCAACGGCTACGGCTTCGGTTATTTTGAAGAGGGCGGGGACGGCTCCGACAACGGCTCCGGGAATGGTTCGAATCGTTCCGACGGCAGCGACGATGGGAATTCCGGCAGCGGCGTTTCACCGACGAGCGAGGGCAGCGGCATCATCGCGACGAGCGACGGCTATATCATCACCAACGCCCATGTCGTTTCCGGTTCTTCCGCACTGAAGGTTGTCCTTTCCACCGGCAAGACGTATCAGGCGAAGCTGATCGGCAGCGACAGCATCACCGACCTCGCGCTGATTAAAATCGACGCGACGGGCCTGACGGCCGCGGAATTCGGCTCCAGCGACGACCTGCAGGTCGCGGACGCCGTGCTGGCCATTGGGAACCCGGGCGGCATGGAATTCAACTCCAGCGTGACGGTGGGCTATATTTCCGCCCTGAACCGTGAGATCACCAGCTCCGACACCGGCTACACCATGAAATGCATCCAGACGGACGCGGCCATTAACCCCGGCAATTCCGGCGGGGCGCTGGTCAACATGAAAGGACAGGTCGTCGGCGTCAATTCTTCCAAAATCGTGGCGACGGGCTATGAGGGCCTCGGGTTTGCGATCCCGATCAACACCGTCCAGCCGATCATCAGCGAGCTCAAGCAGTACGGCTATGTGAAGGACCGCGCCGTGCTCGGAGTTTCGGGGCAGTATATCGACAGCATGACGGCCCGCTTCTACGGGCTTTCCAGCGGGCTTTATATCGGGTCCGTTTCCAGCAGCTATGTTTCCGCCGCCGGGATCCAGAAGGGCGACGTCATTACCAAGATCGACAACAAGAGCGTCACGAGCCGGAATACCATCACTTCAGCCATCGCGTCGAAAAAACCGGGCGATACGGTTACGCTGACGGTTTCGCGCTCTTCTTCCGGGCAGACCTTTACGGCGTCGGTCAAACTTTCGCAGGCGACCGGAAAATCGTAACAACGCGGGCGCTTCCGCGCGGCAGAAAAGAACAGAGGAGTCATACCGGCTCCTCTGTTCTTTCGTCTGTTCCGTTTTCCGTCCGTCCCATACACGCCGCGATCCGCTTTTCGTAATCCGGGTGCTCCGCTTTTGGAAACTCCCCCGGCAGGCCGAACTTCCGCTTCAGGCGCTCAAAAGCGGGTGAAAGCATCTTCAGAATTTCATAGGGATCGTCGGGCAGGACCGCGATGGCCTGGTTGACGCTTTCGATCAGATAGCCGTTTTTCCCGGCCCCCCGGAGCTTCAGGATGCCCTTCGGCTCGCCCTGCCGGTCGAGCGGCACGCGCAGGGTTTTGAAGATCGGGCCGGCGCAGTCCGGCCGGCGTTCCGGCGAGGAGCCCACCAGAAAAATCATCGGGCGTTTCCGCAGCAGGCGGGCAATTCCGCCGTTCAGCCCGTTTGCCTGCACGCAGACGCAGACGTCTGAAATTTCCACGCCGAAACAGTCCGCGGCGCGGGTGATGACCCGCTGGCACGCGGAAGTCCTGCGCGCCATAAAAAACAGCAGCCCAGCTTCCATTTTTCCCGTTCCCTTTCCCGTACGGCGCGCGGGCTATCCCCTGCGCTTTTCCCGTGTGTAGGCGGCTTCTTCCAGGCCGCCGAGCCCGAGCACCCTGCGCCGGACCATGTCGAGCGCGTTGGATGCGGCCAGAAAGCGCAGGTATCCGCGCCCTTTGCCGCGCGCGCTGCGGCGCATTTCGCGCACCCAGACGTCTTTCCCGTCGCTGAGCGCGAGGTAGACCAGCCCGACCGGCTTTTCCGGCGTGCCGCCGCCCGGCCCGGCGATTCCGGTGATCCCGATGCCGAAGTCCGAACCGGACCTCTCCCGCACGCCCACGGCCATCCGCCTTGCCGTCTGCGGGCTGACGGCGCCGTACTGTTTCAGAATCTCTTCCGGCACGCCGAGCAGTTTGGCCTTGATTTCGTTCGCATAGGTGACGACGCCCATGTGGAACACGGCGGACGAGCCGGGGATGTCGGTGATCCGTTTCGCCAGAAGGCCGCCGGTGCAGGATTCCGCCGTGGCGACGGTGAGGCGTTTTTCCGTCAGCAGGCGGACGACGGCGTCCTCCAGGCTTTCCACGTCGATGCCGTAGCAGAAGTCGCCGAGGCGGCCTTTCAGGTCTTCCACGACGGGCCGGCACATGGCTTCCGCTTTTTCCGCGGTTTCCGCGCGCGCGGTGACGCGCACGAACATCTCGCCGTCTTTGGCGTACGTCGCGCAGGTCGGGTTCGCCCTGCCGCAGAGGTCGGCAATCTGCTCGGCGACATACCCTTCCCCGAGGCCGAACACGCGCACGATGCGCGAGACGATCGCGGCGTTCTCCGAGCCCTGGAGCAGAAACGGCACGGCGTAGTGTTTCAGCATGGGGATCAGTTCCGACGGAGGGCCGGGCAGCATGGCGACCAGCTTTCCGTTTTGGGTGCGGAACCCGCAGCCGGGCGCCGTCCCCACGTCGTTCGGGAAGACGGTGCAGCCTTCCGGCAGCATGGCCTGCTTTTTCTGGGTTTCCCCGAGGGTGCGGCCCTGGAAGTAGCGCTCGATGTGTTCCATGCTTTCCCGGTGCATCACGAGCTTTTTCCCGGCGGCGGCCGCGGCGGTTTCCTTGGTGAGGTCGTCGCCCGTGGGCCCGAGCCCGCCCGTCGTGATGAGGATGTCGCTGCGCCGCAGGGCCGTGTCGATCGCGGTTTTCAGGCGTTCCGGGTTGTCGCCGACCGTGCAGGCGTACAGCAGGTTGATGCCGACGGGCGAAAGCTCGCGCGCAACGAAGGAAGCGTCTGTATTGATGGTATGGCCGAGCAGCAGTTCCGTTCCGACGGAAATGATTTCAGCGTTCATGATTCGTTCTCCTTACCGGTTGGGTTCGATTTTTGTAATTTTTACGCGGGACACGCAGTCGTCCACCAGCGCCGCAACGTCCAGCGGCTCTTCCGCCTTCCGGACGAGATTCAGCCCCGGCCGGGTGCGCGGGTGGCGCGGCGTAAAGACCGTGCAGCAGTCCTCATAGGGCTGGATGGAAAGGTCGTAGGTGTCAATGCGGCGCGCGACGGCGATGATGTCGACTTTGTCCATGCCGATCAGCGGGCGGAAAACCGGCATCTGCGCCGCGTCGTCGGTGCAGCAGATGGCCTGCAGCGTCTGGCTGGCGACCTGCCCGAGGCTCTCGCCGGTGATCAGGGCGCCGCAGCCTTCCTTCCGGGCGATCCGTTCCGCCGCGCGCATCATGAACCGGCGCATAATCACCGTGAACAGCTCCTCCGGGCATTTCGCCAGGATTTCTTCCTGCACTTTGGCGAACGGCACGGTGAACATGGTCATGCGGCCCGCGTATTCGCCCACGCGCCGGAGAAGGTCGGCGGCTTTCTGCTCGGCGCGCTCGCTGGTGTACGGCGGGCTCGCGAAGTGCACGGCGGTCAGCTCCACGCCGCGCCGGGCCATCATCCACGCGGCGACGGGGCTGTCGATGCCGCCGCTGATGAGGACGGCCGCCTTTCCGCCCGTGCCGACCGGAATGCCGCCCGCGCCGCGCCGGGCGTTGCCGTGCACATAGGCGGCAAAGTCGCGTACCTCGACCCGCACGGTGAACTCCGGGTGGTTGACGTCGACGGCCAGGTGCGGAAATCTTTCGTTCAGGTATCCGCCCACTTCGGCGCAGATCTGCGGCGAGTTGAGCGGGAACCTTTTATCGGAACGCTTGCACTCCACCTTGAAGGTTTTCACGGCGGACAGCTCTTTTTGCAGATATTGTTCCGCGCCGGAGCAGATTGCATCCATGTTTTTTCCCACCTCGCAGGCGCGCGAGAAGGTGGCGATGCCGAAAATTTTGGCGATGCGCTCCTCGGCGTCGTCGAGGTCGGCCCTTTCGCGGGGGACGACGTACACGGTGGACTGGGCTTCCCGGACGTCGAACCCTCCGAAATCCCCGATGCGCCGCCGGATGTTTTTCAGGAGAATGTCCTCAAACACGCGGCGGTTCAGGCCTTTCAGCACGACTTCCCCCAGCTTGATCAGAATGACTTCTTTCATGGCTTCTCCTCCGGCCGCTTACCGCAGCGGGCGCTTGGTCAGGGAAGCGAGGCCTTCCCGGAGCGCGGCAAGAAAAATTTCGGCTTCTTTTTTCGTGTTGAAACGGCAGAAGCTCAGCCGCAGGGCCGAGCCGATCCGCTCTTCAGGCAGGCCCATGGCTTTCAGAACATGGCTTTCGCGGCCGCGGGAGCACGCGGAGCCGGAGGAAACGTAGATTTCACGGCCCGAAAGAAAGTGCAGCATGGTTTCCGCGCGCACGCCGCCCGCCGAGAAGTTCAGAATATAGGGGAGGGCATCGTCCGGGGAATTGACGGTGATCCCTTCGATTTTGGAGAGCCCGGCGCGGCAGAACCCGTTTAATTCCCGTATCGCCGCGAGCTCCGTTTCCAGGTCCGGCAGGGCCCGCACCGCCGCGCCAAGGCCGGCGATCAGCGGCACGCTTTCCGTTCCCGGGCGAATGTTTTTCTCCTGCCCGCCTCCGTAGGTCAGCGGTTCGATATGCACGCCCCTGCGCAGGAACAGCGCGCCGATTCCTTTCGGCCCGTGGATTTTATGCCCGCTGACGCTCATCAGGTCGGCGCGCAGCTTCCGCACGTGCAGCGGAAGCTTGCCGAAGGCCTGCACGGCGTCCACATGCAGCAGGGCCGGGGCGTTTGCCGCCTCAATGGCATCGGCGGCGGCTTCCACCGGAAGAATGCTGCCGACCTCGTTGTTGACCCGCATCATGCTCACCAGGATGGTGTCCGGCGTAACGGCTTCCCGAACCTGCTCCGGGTCGATTTTGCCCTGCGCGTCGGGTTTCAAGTACACGACCGCAAAGCCGTCCTTTTCCAGCCGCTTCATGGTGTTGAGGACGGACGGATGCTCGACCGCGGTGGTGACGATGCGGTTCCCGCGTTTCCGCCTTGCCCGCGCCGCGCCGAACAGCGCGATGTTGTTGCTTTCGGTTCCGCCGGATGTAAAGTAGATTTCCTCCGGCTGCGCGCCGAGCAGCGAAGCGACGGCTTCCCGCGAAGCGCGCAGCTCCTGCTCCGCCCGGAATCCTTTCGCGTGCAGGGACGACGGGTTTCCGTAGTCCTTCGTCATGACTTCCATCACTTTTTCGGCGGCCTCGCGGCACACCCGCGTGGTGGAGGAATTGTCAAAATATATTTCTGCCAACAGGTATTCCCTCCGGTAACTGCAAATTCCTTTTTGTTATGTATCTTTTATTATACACCATCGCCCCCGGACTTGAAAAGGCTGAATCCGGGAAACTTCGCCCCGGTGAAGAAAGGAAAGAAATTGCTTGACAAATTATTAACAGGCAGCTATGATAGAGGATAATAAAAACGGGAAGGGACATCCGGCGGCTGACGAAGAAGGAGAAAGAGGTACATAACGGGTTTGTGTACAAATGGCACTCCTCCGCTCCGCACGGAGCTTTCTCTGGCAGATTGCGGCCGCGGGATATTTTTCCCTTTTGCACTTTGGCCTGCCGATATACAAAAACCGCATTCCGGGAACAAGAGTCCTTTCGCACGGGTTCGCCGCGACCGTGGGAAAGGGCCCGCCCCGGGATGCGGCTTTTTTTATTCTTACCAGGTTTCGGCTCCGCACCCCGGGCTTCTCTGCAATGGATATAGGTACTATGGTGACAAGGAGCTTGAACAGCTTCAGCAAATCCTGTTTTACCGTGAACTTGATTTCCCGCTGGAAAAAATCAAAACTGCCATGCAGAACGAGCCCTCCCGCTTGCGGTGCTTATGTGAGCAAAAAACTTTGTTGATGGCGCGCCAACAGAGGATTAGCCGCATTTTGCATACGCTTGAAGAAACTATCATCTATACGGAGAAAGGAGCTACTATGAGTAAAGAAAAGATGTTTGCAGGTCTAAACAAGCAGGAATGGGAGGCTGCATTGAAGCCACAGAACGAGTATTTGCATGAAAACTATGGCTATTCCATTGATACGAGTACGATTGATGCAGACGCTATGAATGAAAAGGCGAAAGAAGCCTCAGACTTTATAGCTTTCATGTCAAATGCACTTAGAAATGGTGTTAGTGTCAATGCAAATGAAGTTCATTCTGCCATTGACAAGCATATTCAGTTTTTGCAGCGTGATATGGAAATCGACGCGCAAGGTTTTGCCGCTCAATCGAAATTCTTAATGACTGATGAGTTCCATCGTCAAATGCTTGAAAAACAGCAGACTGGTTTGAGCTACTATATTTGTTTTGCGGCTGAAAGTTACGCCGCAAGATAAAACACTCAAAAAAATAATCGCCACCGGGACTACAAAAAAACCGTGGTTCCGGCGGGCCGTCTTCTTGCCCAATAAAATGTAGGACGACGGTTCTGAGATAACAATCAAAGCCGTCGTTTCTTTTTAAAACAGGATGGGCGATGTAGAAAATAAATACGCAATTTTTCAACTTGGCGGCTTTGGGATAGGAGGATTGTATGTACTCCAAGCCGCCGTTTCTTGTCCGTGAGGGGCCGCCGTCAGAGGCGGTCCCCCGTTTTTTCTTCGATGAGGTAGCGCGGGCGGGCCTTGACCTCGCCGTAGATTTTTCCCACATAGGTGCCGACGACGCCCATGCCCAGCAGCAGCAGCCCGCCCAGAAGCCACAGGGACCAGAAGGCCGCGATCCATGCGGGCCAGCCGCCCGCAAAGTGGGCGATCAGCGACCAGACCGTCCCGACGGCGCTCGTCAGCGCGGTCAGAAGCCCGAGGCCGAAAATCAGCCGGAGCGGCTTTACGCTGAAAGACGTGATTCCGTCCACGGCGAACGCGATCATCTTTTTCAGCGGGTATTTGGAGTCCCCGGCAAAGCGCTCGTGCCGGTCGTAGTAGACGAAATCGCTGCGGAAGCCGATGAGAGGCACCAGCCCGCGCAGGAACAAGTTCACCTCGCGGTATTCGCTCAGCGCGTCCAGCGCGCGGCGGCTCATCAGGCGGTAGTCCGCGTGGTTGTAAACGACGTCCACGCCGAGCGCTCCCATGAATCGGTAAAAACCGAGCGCGGTCGCGCGCTTGAAGAACGTGTCGGTGTCGCGCTTTTTGCGCACGCCGTAAACGATGTCGCAGCCGTCCTGAAACTTTTTGACGAACTCATCCAGCGCGTCCACGTCGTCCTGCAGGTCCGCGTCGAGACTGACGGCGCAGTCCGCAAATTCCCGCGCCGTCATCAGGCCGGCCAGCAGGGCGTTCTGGTGGCCGCGGTTGTGCGCCAGCTTGATTCCGCAGACCCGCCCGTTTTCTTTGCTGTACTGTGAGATCAGGCTCCAGGTGGCGTCGCGGCTGCCGTCGTCGACCAGCAGGATCCGGCTTTCCGGGTCCGCCAGGCCGGCGGCCGCCATGGACTCGAGCTTTTCCGTCAGGCGCTTTACCGTTTCCGGCAGAACTTTTTCTTCGTTGTAGCAGGGGATGACAAGGTAGACAACAGACATGGCTCAGCCTCCCAGCAATGGATTTCCATCCGGGTTTTCCGGACTTTTGGTACGGAGGGTTTTCCGCTTTTTGCGCGGCCGGCGGGTCGCAAGGAAGTAAAAGGCGAACAGCAGGAATCCGCCGCCCGTGACCGCCGCGCCGAGCCGGATCCCCGGCGTCTGGTAATAGAAACGGATGGTGGAGGTTCCCTTGGGGACCCGGACCGCCATGAACCCGACGTTGACCTTCACGATCTCGGCGGCCTTGCCGTTGACCTCGGCGCTCCAGCCGCCTTCCCACGGAACGCTGAAAAACACCAGCCGGTCCTTTTCCGCCGTGAAGGACGCGGAAAACCCGCCGTTGTCGTAGCGGAACGAGGAGCAGGACGCCGCCCTGCGGGCGGCGCAGTCATTGAAATAGGCTTCCTTGGTGTACTGCGCGCCGGCCGTGTCCAGATGGTTCAGGATCCCGGCGTATTTCGCCGCCTGCGAATCCTCCAGCACGACAGCCTTCAGCAGGAGCAGATTCCGGTCCGTTTCGGAAACGCCGTTGTATTCCGAGCGGGTGATATACGAGTCGTAGCTGAAGCCCATCGGGATAAAGAAGTCGTTGCGGTAGATCTTGCAGCCGTTCTGCGTCGCGTAGTAACTCCAGCCGGGCATGGCGGTGTTCCCGGCGGAGTCGGCGAAATCCTTGCCGCTGCCGACCGGGTCGAACAGCCAGCGGCAGCTTGTCAGGCCGCGGAGCCCGTAGACGGAAACGTCCGGGCGGGAGCCCACGTCACGCTGGACACCGATGGACGGGTAGAACTCCATCACCGAGCCGGGGACGATGCTGTGGAACGCCTGGATCGACGGCATCTGCCAGAACATCGCCTGGTTGTCCATGCCGTCGTAAATATCGATGCGGCTGAAATCCGTGCTGTCCGGCAGCTTGATGTCCTTCCCCTTGTTGAGGGAGTAGGGGATGATCCAGTTGTGGGTGTCGTCGCTCTGCGTTTTTCCGAGGGCGATGAAATAGGATGCGTAGATCACGGTGACCAGGGTGATGCCCACCATGCAGTTCTTCAGGAATTTCCGGCGGTCACGCTTATAATACTGGAAAATGATGACCAGCAGGGCGATGCTCAGCAGCGCGACGGCCACGTAGGCCCAGAAGCGGGTGGGGTAGTCTTCCAGCCCGTAGACGGTGTTCTTTTCGCCGGTGCCGTTGTCGGTCGTCTTGGGCATGAAGCCGATGGGCAGGGCGATGCCCAGCGTGATGCCGATCGTCCAGTGGACGGCGCGCTTCCAGTTCACGTCGCTGTACTGCAGGGCGGCGATGGTCGCAAGCGACATCATCAGCGTCAGCATATAGTACCAGCGCGCGTAATACGCCATATTGAAAAGCTGGAAGGCCGCGTTCAGGACCGGCACGAGCGCCATGAAAAACAGCACCAGCAGCAGCGTTTTCAGCCAGTGCTTCCGGCGGTACTGCAGGAACGCGATGACGCCGCTCATGCTGAAAAGCGGGAGCCACGCGCCGAGCGAGGCCCACTTCGCTTCGGAATCCGGGGTAAAGTTCGGCCGGGCGGGGATGTCCGGCGGGAAGAAGAAGCATTCCAGAATATGGACGTAGCGCTGGTTGTAGTCGTACAGCAGGGCGTTCCACCCGTTGGGCATGTCGTTCAGGCGGGAGTTCTGGATCACCGCGAAGATCGTCGGGATCAGGAGCACGCAGGAGCAGAGGACCCCGATGACCGCCTCGCAGAACAGAAGCAGAAAATCGCGCACGCTGATGTCCCAGCTTCCGGCGAGCATGCGGACGATCCAGTAAATCACGAGAAAAACGGTCTGCCCGGCAAAGAAATAATAGTTGATGGTGCAGCACAGAAAGACCGTGAGCGCGAAGACCCCCCTGCGGCGGTGGTACATGTATTCGTCCATCGCCCACAGCATCAGCGGGAAGAAGATGATCGCCTCATGAAAATGGTTGAAAAAGATGTTGTAGACGGAAAAGCCGGAAAACGCGTACAGCAGGGCGCCGATGATGGCATAGTCCGGGTGGCGGACGTACCGGCGCAGGTACAGGAAGGAGGTAAGGGACGCGCAGCCGAATTTCAGGATCAGCAGGGGGCCCATCAGGTGCGGGACCATCCAGCTCGGGAAGGGGATGGTCAGCCAGAAAAACGGGCTTCCCAGAAGGTAAAAGGTGTAGGAGCCGACAAAGTTGGCGCCGAGGTCGGTGGTCCAGCTCCAGCCCCAGCTGCCGCTGCGGACCGCGTCGTGGCACATCTGGTAGAAAGGGACCTGCTGGACGTTGTAGTCGCCGTAAAACAGGAAATATCCGTTGTCGAAAAGAATGAAGGGCATGAAAAACAGGAACGCCACGCCCAAGCCGTAAAAGAAAGCCAGACGGCAGTAATAGCCGTCCCGGTTGTCCCGCAGATCCCGCAGGTTTTGAAACCGCGTCACCGCGCCGCCTCCCCCGATGTTCTGGATTGCCGGAAAACAGCCGTCCGCCCCGCCGCAGGCGCGGCCAGGACGCGGCCCGTTTTCCGATAACTTTTTTATTATACCATAGAGTTTTGTCCAAATAATGTATAAATTTATTGGAATTTTTAAAATCCGTATTGAATTCCAGGGAAAAACCGGTATGATGATAAGAGCGAAAAGAGGGAAAAAGACTTGTACCATTTTTTTGCCATGCTGTCCCGTATGAAAAATATCGACCGGTGGGGCCTGATGCGGAACACCCGCCGGGAAAACCTGTGCGAGCACAGCTTTGAAACGGCGGTCATCGCCCACGCGCTCGCCGTGCTGCGGAACACCCGCTTCGGCGGAAAGGCGGACGCGCAGCGCGCCGCCGTGCTGGCCCTTTTCCATGATTCCACCGAGATCGTCACCGGCGACATGCCGACGCCCGTCAAATACTACAGCCCGCGGATCCGTTCGGCGTACCGCGAGGTGGAAACCGTCGCGCGGAACAAGCTCCTGAGCTTTCTCCCGGAAGACCTGACGCCGGTTTACCGTTCGCTTCTGGGGGAACCGGCGGAATCCGACCGGGAACTTCTTCCCCTTGTGAAGGCCGCGGACAAAATCTCCGGGGTCATCAAGTGCGTGGAGGAAAAACGGATGGGCAACCGCGAGTTCGAGAGCGCCGAGGCCGCGCTCCGGAAGTCCGTGGAGAACATGCGCCTGCCGGAAGCGGACCTGTTCCTGAAGGAATTCCTGCCGTCGTACAGCCTCACGCTGGATGAACAGGATTGATGTTTACAGCCATCCTTTTTTGGTATATAATGTTGAAATTAAGCCGATTCTAATAAAACAGGCCGGAGCGACGGCCGCCCCGCTCGTGCGGAACAATCCAAAAGTTGAGGAATGATAACGTGAAGAATCATAAGCTGCTGCTGCTCCGGAACATCATCATTCTGGTGCTGAGCCTGCTGTTCCTGGTCGGCGGAGGAACCTGCGTCTACACGGACCAGCTTCTGGGCAAAATCAATTACGTGGCGCCCGACAGCGGCACAGGGGAGAAAACCGGCGATATTTTTCAGGACGGCAACGCGTCCAGCGGAACCGCGGACGCAAAGGCCGGCCTTGTGGGCGGCCTTTACCACGACGATGCCGTCACGAATATCCTGCTGCTTGGAACGGACGATTACCAGAGCAGCGACGTCGGCCGGAGCGACAGCATGATGCTCATTTCCGTCGATACCCGCCACAGGAAGCTGAAAATCACTTCTTTCATGCGGGACATGTACCTGGCGATTCCGGGCCTCGGGAGCAATAAACTGACCAACGCGTACAGCTTGGGCGGCGGAAAGGTCAAGGGCGCGAAAAAAATCGTTTCCACCCTCGAAGCGAATTTTGGGGTGGACATTGACCGCTTTGCCATTGTGGACTTCAGCGCTTTCCCGAAGATCATCGACCGGCTGGGCGGCGTCACCATCACCCTCACGGCCGGGGAAGCCGCCCTGGTCAACCGGTATTCCGGCGATTCCCATAAGGTGCGCGCCGGCTCGCAGAACCTGAACGGCCTGCAGGCGCGGTACTATTCGCGTATCCGCGACATCGGCAACGATTATGAGCGTACCCTGCGTCAGCGCAAGGTGTTCACGAGCCTCGTCGGGAAGATGAAGGCTTCCAGCCTTCCCGCGATTTACGGGGTCCTCGGCGACACGCTGAACCTGGTGACGACGAATCTGCAGAAAAACGAGATCGTTTCCATGGCGTCCAATTCCCTGACCTATCTGAATTACCCCGTCAGCCAGAACCGCGTTCCGGCGGACGGCGAATTCCAGGTTCTGGGCCTGGACGTCGGCGACTGCCTGGTGCCGGACCTGGACGCCTGCCGCCAGAGCCTTGCGAAGTTCATCTACGAAAACGACATCCCGCAAGGCAGCTATTCGTAGAGAAGCCGAAAATCATCGGCCGCACGGCTCCCCGCCGCGCGGCTTTTTTAAAGGAGAGCCAAGCCATGCCCGCGCCGCTTTACACCGCTCTGGTCCGGCACCGGAGCCTTCACCGTTCCTCGTTCCACACGCCCGGCCACAAAAACAGCCCGGACGCTCTTCCGCCGGACCTGTATTCGCTGGATTTTACGGAGCTGCCGGATACCGACAGCCTGTTCGACGCCGCGGGGCCGATTCTGGAAGCGGAGAAGCTGGCCGCGGAGCTGTTCGGCACGGCGCGCACCTGCCTTTCGGCGGGCGGGTGCACGCTGTGCATCCAGGCGATGCTCCGCCTGGCGGCGCCGGGCGGGGGGAGCGTGCTCTGCTCGCGCGTCATCCACCGCGGGGCGGTGAACGCGATGGCCCTGCTCGGCCTGGAGCCGGTCTGGGCCATGCCGGAGGACCTGCTTCCGGCGCTTGCCGCCCACCCGGGCGTGAAGGCCGTTTATGTCACCAGCCCGGATTATTACGGCCGGATTCTGGATCTCGCGCCGGTCGCCGCCGCGTGCCGGAAACGGGGGATTCCCCTCTTGGCGGACTGCGCGCACGGCGCGCACCTGATGTTTACCGAGCCGAAGCTCCACCCGCTCCGGTTCGGCGCTTCCATGACGGCGGATTCCGCCCATAAGACGCTGGGGGTGCTGACGGGCGGCGCGTGGCTGAACATCGGGGACGGGCGCTATGCGCGGGACGCGAAACGGGCGATGGCCCTTTTCGGCTCCACCAGCCCGTCGTACCCGGTCATGGCGTCGCTCGACTGGGCCCGCGAGTGGCTGCGGAACCGCCCCGGCGCGTTCCGGCCGCTTCAGCGGCAGGTCGCCGAGGTCCGGCGGATCGCGCGAAGGCGCGACATTTCCCTGCCGGAAGGTCCCTGCGACCCGACGCGCATCACGCTGAACACGGCATCCGCCGGTCTGGCGGGGACCCGCGCGGCGGAGCTTTTCCGTTCTGCCGGGGTGGAGCCGGAATACGCGGACGCATCGTATCTTGTGCTGATTGCCACGCCGTTCAACACGGAAGAGGACTTTAAGCGGGTAAAGAGGGCGGTGGAAAGCCTTCCCCTCGGGAAACCGCTGCCGCAGGGACCGCCCCTGCCCCCGCTTCCGCCCGTGGAAACCGGTTTGCGGGAGGCGGTGTTCCGGGAATCGGAACCCGTCGGGCTGGCCGTCGCCGCGGGGCGGATCGCGGCGGAAGCGGCCTGCCCGTGCCCTCCCGGCGTGCCCGCGGTGATGCCCGGTGAGAGAATCACAAAAGAGGCGGCGGAGTTTTTGCGCGGGTATGGCTTTTTGCAAATCAAAGTGTTAAAATAAAAAGAAAGGGGCGTATGCCGCATCAAATGCCTGAGGCGCGCCCCCTTGTGCAAACCGGAAATTTTATGCAGCAGCGGGAGGGATTTGCGATGAAACTTGTCATGGCCGTTGTGGGAAGCGACGACAGCGGAAACGTGGCCGCCGCATTGACAAAAGGCGGGTTCGCCGTCACTAAGCTGGCAACCACGGGTGGTTTTCTGAAGTCGGGGAATACTACGTTTATCGTCGGTACCGACGACGACAAGGTCGACCAGGTCATCGACATCATTGCGAAGCAGAGCCGCCGCCGCACACAGCTTGTGCCCAACACGACCACCATGGACATGGGAATGTATTCCGCATATCCGGTGGAAGTTACCGTGGGAGGCTCCACCATTTTTGTGCTGGATGTGGAGCGGTTTGAAAAAGTATGAACCTTCGGCTTGACGGATTGGGAGCCGGCGGGGCCGGGGAGAACCTTTCGCTTGCTTTTTCCGGCGGGAGGATGCCTCACGCCGTGCTCCTGGAAGGGGAGCCCGGCAGCGGGACATTCCGCCTTGCCGCGGCTCTCGCCGAGGCGGCGGTCTGCCTTTCGGACGGCGGCAAACCGTGCGGGCGCTGCGCGGGATGCGTCAAGGCACTGGCCGGTTCCCACCCGGACATCCTGACGCTGGACGGCGACAAAAATCCCCGCGCCTTCCCCGTGGACGCAATCCGGAAGATCCGCGCGGACGCGTATATCCGCCCGAACGAGGCGCCGCGCAAGGTCTTTGTCCTGCTGGGCGTGCAGAACATGTCGGAAGTTTCGCAGAATGCGCTGCTGAAAATTCTGGAAGAGCCGCCGGACAACGTGCTGTTCGTCCTGACCGCCGTGAGCGCGGCCGCCCTGCTGCCGACGGTACGTTCCCGCGTACAGCGGTTCCCCGTGGCGGGGGGAAGCCTGCCGGAAGACTGGGCGCAGGCGGAAAGGCTTGCGCGCGCCGTGACGGACTCCGGTGGGGCGGCCCTGCTTTTTGGCACCGCCGGCCTGGTCGGGGACCGGGAGAAGTTCCGCGGTATCCTGAAACAGCTTTTGCTCCTGTTCCGCGACGCGCTGGCGCTGCGCTCCGGCGGAACGGCCTGCCTTTCCGGCCGGGACGAGACCGCGCGGGCGCTCGGCGGCGGCCTGACGCGCCGGAGCCTTGTGCGGATGATGGAGGAAACGGAACGGGCGCTGCATGCGCTGGAACGGAATGCAAATACCGCTTTGCTGGCCACCGCGTACTGTGCCGGGCTGCGCTCGGCGCCGGGGCGCTGAAAGCGGAATCGGGAGGGAATCCTATGGCCGAAGTGATCGGCGTGCGTTTTAAAAATGTCGGGAAAGTGTATTATTTCGACCCGGCCGGCAATACGCTCAAAAAGGGCGACAAGGTGATCGTGGAGACGGCGCGCGGCGTCGAATGCGGGGAAGTCGCCATGGAGAACCGGAAGATCGGCGACGACAAGCTGGTTCAGCCGCTCAAAAAGCTGATCCGCGCCGCGACGGCGAACGACCTGAAAAAAGTGGAGGAAAACCACAAAAAAGAGAAAAACGCTTTCCAGATCTGCCTTCGGAAAATAGCCGCCCATAAGCTGGCGATGAAGCTCGTGGGCGTGGAATACACTTTCGACAATTCTAAAATCCTGTTTTATTTTACCGCGGACGGGCGGGTCGATTTCCGCGAGCTGGTCAAGGACCTCGCTTCCGTTTTCCGCACGAGGATCGAGCTGCGGCAGATCGGTGTGCGCGACGAAGCAAAAATGCTGGGCGGCATCGGCATCTGCGGCCGGCCGTTCTGCTGCGCGACTTTTCTCGGCGGGTTTCAGCCCGTTTCCATCAAGATGGCGAAGGAGCAGGGGCTTTCCCTGAACCCGGTCAAAATCTCCGGTATCTGCGGCCGGCTGATGTGCTGCCTGAAATACGAGCAGGATACTTACGCCGAGCTGCTGCGGGTGGTTCCGGGCGTCAATTCCGTCGTGATGACGCCGCAGGGCAGGGGTACGGTCACCGACCACAACCTGCTGACGGAGACGGTCTATGTGCGGCTGGATTCCGCGCCGGACGCCACGGTGCACCCTTTCCCGGCCCGCGAGGTAAAGGTGCTGAAAAACGCGCGCTCCGGCCCTTCCAAGAAAGAACTGGAGCAGCTCGGAAGCCTGGAAAAGGAATAAAAAACCTGTTGCAATTTTGCGGTTTTATGGTACAATAAAGTGGAAATTATAATTTGGAGGTGTCCGCGTTATGGCATATGAAATCGGGGACGAATGTATTTCCTGCGGCGCGTGTGCGGCTGAGTGCCCGGTCGGAGCCATTTCCGAAGGCGACGGCAAATTTGAGATCGATCCGGATAAATGCACTGAGTGCGGTTCCTGCGCCAGTGTTTGCCCGGTCGGCGCACCGAAGCAGGCTTGATGGATCATCATAACGACGGACGGAGCGCAAAAGCGCCCCGCCCTTTTCTATTTCGGGGGATTGGCGTATGGAAGAAACAATGCGGACTGCTCTGCGCGAAGGGGAAAAGCTGGAACCGCTGTGGAAGGGCGTGTCGGTCATTGTGGGGGCCGGCCATACCTTCGGCACGGATACCGTCCTGCTGGCGGCGTTCTCCCTGCCCAAAGCGGGGGAGGTCTGCGCGGACTTCGGAACCGGATGCGGGGCGATTCCGCTCCTCTGGTGCGCGCGGTCGCGCCCGAAGGCCGTCTATGCCGTGGAGATCCAGCCGTTTGCCTGCGATATGGCGAGGCGCTCGGTCCGGCGGAACCGCCTGGATGAAACAATTCATGTCGCGGAAGGCGACATCCGGGACCTGCGCGCCAATGCGGCCGTTCCGCACGGCCTGGACCTGATCGCCTGCAACCCGCCCTATCAGGCGGCGGGGACGGGAATTCCGAGCCGTGCCGACGGGAAAAGGATCGCCCGCCACGAGGTGTTCGGCGGCTTTTCCGACCTCGCGGCCGCGGCGGCCGCGTTCCTGCGCTGGGGAGGACGGTTCTGCTGCTGCATGCGCCCCGCGCGCCTCTGTGACACGCTGCTCGCCCTGCGTGCGGCGGGGCTGGAGCCGAAACGCCTGCGCTTTGTGCAGCAGAGGGAATCGGCGGCACCGTTCCTGTTCCTGCTGCAGGCAGGCCGAGGCGGGAAACCGGGGATGGAAGTCGCGCCCGCGCTGCTGGTCGAAAGGGAAAGCGGCGGCTTTTCCGACGAAATGCTCCGTATTTATGGACAAAATCGGGAGGGGACGACATGAGCGGAAAACTGGTTGTGGTCGGCACACCCATCGGGAACCTGTCGGATTTTTCCCCGCGGGGGGTGCAGGCCCTGTCGGATGCCGATTTTATTGCCGCCGAGGATACGCGCGTCACAAGAAAGCTGCTGAACCGTTTCGGCGTCCGGAAACCTTTGATCTGTTATTTTGAGCACAATAAATACGCGCGCGGCGAGGAAATCTGCGCGCGCATGGAAGCGGGGGAAACCTGCGCGCTGGTTTCCGACGCCGGGATGCCCGCCATCTCCGACCCGGGCGAGACGCTCGTCGCGCAGTGCGCGGAACGGAACATCCCGGTTTTTGTCGTGCCCGGCCCGAGCGCGGTGGTGTCGGCGCTGGCGGTTTCCGGCCTTCCCACGGGGCGGTTTACGTTCGAGGGATTCCTCAGCGTCAGCAAAAAGGGCCGCCGCGAGCATCTGGCCGGGCTGAAGGACGAACACCGGACGATGGTGTTTTACGAGGCGCCGCACAAACTGGCGGGGACCCTTGCCGATCTTCTGTCCGCGCTGGGGGACCGGCGCGTTTCCATCGTGCGCGAGCTGACGAAAATCCACGAGGAAGTGATCCGCACGACGCTTTCGGAAGCGGCGGAACGCTATGCGGACGGAAGCGCCCGGGGCGAATTCGTGCTGGTGGTGGAAGGCGCGCCGCACGCGGCCGCGGAGCCGGCGGTGGAACAAGACGCCGTCGCCCTGGGGCGGGAATATCTCGCGCAGGGGTTTTCCGCGTCCGAGGCGGCCAAGCGGGCCGCTTCGGAAACCGGCCGGAAGAAGCATGAAATCTATAAGGAGCTGACGCAGGACGCGGTCGGAAAAGAGCGGGGATGTCGTGAAAAAGGAAATTGACCAAGCCGGAAGCTCGAACTGCTTCCGGAGCCTTTCCGGGCGTGCCGGGCGCATGGCGCGCGATTTTAAGGCTTTCGTTAAATGGCTGCTGCTCGGCGCCCTTATGGGGGTTCTGGCGGGCGGCGCGGGAACGCTGTTCTATTTTTGTATTGTGGGAGCAACCGGCCTGCGAACGGCCTTTCCGTGGCTGCTGTATCTGCTTCCCGCCGGCGGCGCCGCCATTGTCCTTTTTTACCGCCTGTTGGGCGTGCCGCACCCCGGGGGAACCGACCTTGTGATTGAAGCCGTCCGTTCGCCCGGCCCGGTTCCGCTGAAAATGGCGCCGCTGATCTTTTTCGCCACGTCGGTTACGCATCTGTTCGGCGGCTCGGCGGGCCGCGAAGGCGCGGCCCTTCAGCTGGGCGGAAGCCTCGGGTACGGTGCGGGACGGCTTTTCCGCCTTGACGAAAAGGACCTGCACCTGATGACGATGTGCGGCATGGCGGCCTGCTTTTCGGCCCTCTTCGGCACGCCCGTCACATCCGCGGTCTTTGTGATGGAAGTCGTCACCGTCGGGGAAATGTATTATGCCGCTCTGGTCCCGTGCACCG
This sequence comes from Oscillospiraceae bacterium, assembly GCA_022650455.1. Taxonomy (GTDB): domain Bacteria; phylum Bacillota; class Clostridia; order Oscillospirales; family Acutalibacteraceae; genus Thermocaproicibacter. The sequence continues at coordinate 47,315 of JALCPO010000004.1, read as the reverse complement.
TCGCCGCGGTCCTTGCCGCGCGCATCGCGCGGCTGTTCGGGGCGGCGCCGGCATCTTTTTCCATCGCGGGGATTCCGGCCGCCGGCTGGAAACCGTTTTTGCGGGTGATTCTGCTTGCGGCGCTCTGCGCCCTGCTCAGCGAACTGTTCTGCTTTGTGATGCGCGGAACCGGAAAAGTCTTGGGGAAGTGGATTCCCTGCGGGTATCTGCGGGCGGTGGCGGGCGGCGCGGCGGTGATCCTGCTTGCCTTGATTTTCGGGAGGGATTACCTCGGGACGGGCGGCGGCGTGATCGCCTCCGCGATGCAGGGGAAAGCGGCCCCCGCCGCATTTCTCCTCAAACTTGTGTTTACGGCGGTCACGCTGGGCGCGGGCTACAAGGGCGGCGAGATTGTCCCCGCCATGTTTGTGGGGTCCACGTTCGGCTGCGTGGCCGGGGGGCTGGTCGGGCTGAACCCTTCCTTCGGCGCGTCGGTCGGGTTTATGGCCGTTTTCTGCGGCGTCACGAACTGCCCGCTTGCCGCGTTCCTCCTCAGCGTGGAGGTCTTCGGCGCGAAAGGGGCCGCCTATTACCTGGTTGCGGCGGCCGTGAGCTATATGCTTTCGGGCTATTCGGGAATCTATTCCAGGCAGAGGATTATCTATGCCAAGCATAAGCCGCTTTATCTCGGCAATACGCACAAATAGGAACCCGGGCCGGCCTATGAAAATTGAATTTTAACGGATCATGCAATTCATTTTAAGAACGGATTTTAAGCGGGACTATTTCGGCACAATATGGGGAACCTAAGGGGCCGATATGAAAAGGGCCGGTATGAAAAACATATCTTTAATTTTCTGAACAAAATATTTGCGGCAGCGCGCGGAATGAATTCCGCCGCTTTTCCGAGGAGAAAATGACATAAAATAATAAAATATTCTTATCAGATTCACTCGCTCTGCGGTAAGTATGCGGCGGGGCGCCTTCGTTCTGTTTCTTCATTATTCCAATATACCTGTTTCCGTCCCGGGATTGCATGCAAAGAATGCAGTAATTTTGTATTCCAAAGATAAAATATTTTTATACTTTCCACAAGAATGAGAATAATTTATTAATTTCTATTGACAGGGAAGGGGCAAAAATATATACTGGAGTCACATCCGAAAACTTACTGCAGAAAAAGATCGTAAAAACGGCGAAGCATAAAATTCAACACGATTCCAAACTCAGTTTTTGCAAGGGCGCAAAGCGATTGATTCGTTTTACGCCCTTGCTTTTTATTTATTTCCGTAAGAGCAAATTTAAGGAGAGATTTCAGATGAAAAGAAAGAACAAGATCCTGATCCCGGTTCTCTTTGCGTCCCTGGCCGTTTCCATGTTCGGCTGCAAACCGGCGGCTTCGGCGGCGTCCGAGGCATCCGCGGCGCCGGAAACCTCGGCGTCAGCCGCCAATTCCGTGGAAGCGATTAAAAAAGCCGGCGTGCTGAAACTGGCGACAGGCAATTACAAGCCTTTCGAGTTCCGCGACTCCAAGACGAACGAGCTGGTCGGGTACGATATTGACGTGGCAAAGCGCGTTGCCGACAAGCTCGGCGTAAAGCTGAAGGCTGTCGACATGGATTTTCCCGCGATCATCCCGTCCGTGCAGAAGGGCGATTATGACCTGGCGATCGCCGCGATGTACGACACGGAGGAACGCCGCAAGGCCGTCGATATGACGGACAGCTATATGAACACCGGAATGGTCCTGGTGACGCTTGCGAACAACAGCACGTTTCACACCCTGGCGGACCTGAACGGCAAGCGCGTCGGCGTAAAAGCGAGCGCCACAAGCGAAAAGGTAGCGAATGACGCAAAAACCAAAAACGGCTATACCTATGAAGTCGTAAGCTACAAGGATACGACGGGGTGCATTGCCGACCTGGAGGCGGGCCGTGTCGACGCGGTCGTGAACGATCAGCTCAATCAGCTTGAGATCAATAAGACCGACCCGAAAATTAAAATCGTCGGAAAGCCGTTTACTACTTCCAAGCTGGCGGGCGCGGTGAAAAAGGGAAACGAAAGCCTTTTGAAAGTGGTCAACGAAACCATCCAGGAAATGGAGAAAGACGGTTCGGCCCAAAAGCTTTATGATAAGTGGATTACGGGAAAAGAATAATCCCATCGGTCCTTGGAACGCAGTCCGGAACTGCCGCGGCAAACGCGGTGAACTTTCTTTCACAGGGCATCGGAAAAGCGGGTGCCCTGTGAATTTTTAGGAGGAATGGCGATGATCGTCGACTACAGTGTGGTTATCAATAAGCTGCCTTATTTGCTGCAGGGTGCGGCGGTAACTTTTTATATCTCGGTTTTATCTTTGATATTGGGACTGGTCTGCGGAATCCTTCTGGCCCTGATGCGGGATGCGAAGAATCCGGCCCTTTCCAAATTCGCGTTTGTCTATATCTGGATTTTCCGGGGCACGCCGCTCCTTGTGCAGCTGTTTATTTTGTATTTCGGGCTGCCTTCGCTGGGAATGAGCCTTTCCAGCTTTCAAGCCGCGGTGCTCGGGCTTGGGCTGAATACCGCCGCGTATGTGGCGGAAATCATCCGCTCCGGCATCCAGGCGGTGGATCCCGGGCAGCGCGAGGCCGCAAAAGCGCTCGGCATGAGCTGGGGGCTGGAAATGCGCCGTATCGTGGCTCCGCAGGCCGCGAAAATCTGCCTGCTCCCCATGGTGAACCAATTCGTCGCCACGCTCAAAAATTCATCCATTGTCAGTTTGGTCACGGTCGCCGAGCTGATGCGCGTGGGCGACCAGATTATCGCCACGTCGTTCAACGCCTTCTCCGTGTACACATCCATCGCTTTGATGTATCTGATTATGACTTCCGTGTTTATGGTCCTTTCCAATGTTCTGAAAAGGAAGCTGGTGTAACCAATGAGCGAAACCATTTTGTCCCTGAAAAACATTCATAAGAGTTTCGGCAGCAACGAGGTCCTGAAAGGGATCGGCTTTGAACTGAAGCAGGGCGAAAAAATTGTCATTCTGGGCCCGAGCGGTTCCGGAAAAAGCACGATCCTGCGCTGTATCAACCACCTGGAGGAGTTTCAGGAGGGGGAGATTTCTTTCAAAGGGAAAAAGGTAAGCCGGGACGAGCTGAATTCCCTCCGTACCCATATCGGCATGGTGTTCCAGCGGTTCAACATTTTCTCCCACATGACTGTCCTGGAGAATATCATCGAGGCGCCGGTTCATGTAAAAAAGATGAAGAAAGCGGACGCAATCGAGCTTGCCGAAGATCTGCTCAAAAAGGTGGGACTGGAAGACAAACGCGATTCCTACGCGAAAGAGCTTTCCGGCGGGCAGCAGCAGCGGGTCGCGATTGCGCGCGCGCTTGCCATGCAGCCCGACATCATGCTGTTTGACGAACCGACTTCGGCGCTGGACCCGGAGCTGGTCGGCGAGGTTCTGCGGGTGATGAAGGCCGTTGCGGACGCCGGCATGTCCATGATTGTCGTAACGCATGAGATCGGGTTTGCAAGGGACGTTGCCGACCGGGTCGTTTTCGTCGACGGCGGAAAAATACTGGACGACAAGCCGCCGGAGGAATTTTTTAACAACCAGAAAAATGAAAGGATCCGGTCGTTTTTAAGCAAAATCTCATTGAAATAGACCGGAAAACGCTCCCCGGCCCCGCCGGTTTTTGGCCGAAATCCACGGATCGTAAGGATTCCGTCCGGGAGACTTGACAAGGCGGGGAAAATGATGTATATTCTACATAACATATCTACTTAGTATGAATGCAGGAGGAAACAGCGATGATGTCGGTAGAAATCTATTACAGGACATTCACCCTGAAAATGTGCTGCTGCCTTGTTCCCGGACAAAGGCCTGCAGTCTCGACTCCTCCTGCGCCGAAACGTTCTGTGCGCGGCTCTTCGTTCACAGCGCACCGCTAAGCAGCTGCAAGGAGAAGCAGAACCGGCAGGTCGGAATGGCCTGCCGGTTTTCTTTCTATCTTCCTTTAAGGAGTTGAAAAAATGTATGAGGCAATCCTTACGTATTTTCAGCAGAATTCCGGAGATTATGCGATGTTGGTGCTGCAGCATCTTAAGGTAAGCGGATTTTCGGTTCTGGTGGCCCTCGCGATCGGATTGCCGCTGGGAATTTATTCTTCGTTCCATGAAAAGCTCTACAACTTTTTTTCCGGCTTTTTTGGAATTTTAAGCGTCATCCCGAGCCTTGCGGTGCTGTTTATCTGCATCCCGATTTTCGGGGTCGGCGTCCTTCCGGCGACGATTGCGCTGACCTTTTTGGCCGTGCCGCCTATTTTGATCAATACGGCCGTCGGTTTCCGCAGCATTTCCGGGTCCATCCTGGAAACGGCCGTCGGCATGGGCATGGACGGCGGAGATATTTTTCGGAAGGTAAGGCTGCCGCTGGCGGCGCCGATGATGCTCACCGGCCTGCGGACCGCGGCGGTGGAAGTGATTGCCAGCGCGACGCTGGCGTCCTATATCGGCGCCGGGGGCTTGGGAGACCTGATCTTTACGGGGCTCGGGCTTTACCGGATGGATTTTCTTCTGATCGGCGGGCTTTCCGTCGCGGCCCTTTCCCTTCTGGTGGACCTCATCCTTTCCCTGGCCGAGTTCGGAATGACAAAGTACGAACGTGCCTGAACCAAACTTTCATAGAGGAGAATTGATTATCATGAAAAAATTAACGGCAGTCCTTTTATCTGTCAGCCTGGTCGCATCCCTTGCGGGGTCGTTTTCCGGCTGCGCGAAAGACGCAGCTTCGGAAAGCTCGGCCGCGGGTTCGGCCGCCGGTCCCGCCTCCGCTTCCACTGCGGCGGTTACGGTAGGCTCCAAAGATTTCACCGAAAACCTGATCGTGGCGGAAGTTTATGCCAAAGCCCTCGAAGGCCGGGGCATCAAGGTAAACCGCAAATTCAACCTCGGCAGCTCGGTGATTCACAGCGCGCTGACCAGCGGGCAGATCGATCTGTACCCGGAGTACACAGGCACGGGCCTGCTCACGATTCTGAAGCATTCCCTGGTGACCGACCCCAAAGAGGTCTACAACATTGTAAAGAGCGAATACAAAACAAAGTTCAAGGCCGCATGGCTCGATTATTCGCCCGCGAACGATTCCCAGGGGCTTGTGATCCTGAAATCGGTCGCCGACAAATACAACATTAAAACCATTTCGGATTTGCAGAAAAACGCCGACAAAATCCGTTTTGCGTCCCAGGGCGAATTCGACAAACGAGACGACGGCCTTCCGGCACTGGAAAAAGTTTACGGCAAATTCAATTTTAAATCCGACGCAATCTATGACAACAGCCTGAAATACCAAATCCTGAGCCAGGACAAGGCCGACCTTGCGGTCGCGTATACCACGGAAGGCCAGCTGGTGGATTCCAAGTTCCTGATTCTGGAAGACGACAAGCATGTCTGGCCGCCGTACAACCTCGCGCCGGTTGTCCGCCAAAGCGCGCTGGACAAAAACCCGAAGATCGAGAAGGTCCTCAACCAGGTTTCCGCGACACTGGATACCAAGACGATTACCGCGCTCAATGCCAAGGTCGATGTCGACAAACAGGAATATGAAGAAGTTGCCAAAGATTATTATGATTCCATCCAAGATAAGATCAAGGGTTGATGGGAATGGAGCGTTTTTTCAAAATCTTTGAGGTGCCCGCCGCGGCGAAGAGCGTCATTGACCGGATCGTGAGCAAAGAGGAGATCGAGTTGCTGGAAGCCGTCGGGCGCGGGAGCTTTTCGCTGGAGGACGCCGCAAACGCCCTGAAGAAGGAAGGGGAAGCTGCGCCGGCCGACCGGCTGGACCGGCTCCTGCGCAGCGCCTACCGGCGCGGGGTGATCCGGCTTGAGGATGAGAGCTTCACGAAATTCCGGACCGGCAGCTTTTACGACCGTCTGGACGTGTTCGCCGTCACCGAAAACGAGACGTACCGGTCGTTCCCGCCGGAAGTCCGCAAAGCCTTGGACAAGTGGTATTTTGACGCCTACCGGAAAAGCCTCGGCGACGAGCCGAGGCCGACCGACGACCGGGTCCTCACGTTACAGGAGGCCTTCGGGCTCATCGACAAAACGGACCGGCAGATCTGGCTCAACAAATGCGACTGCCGGTCCCTTTCGGGAAACTGCGGGAAACCGGTCGACACCTGCCTGACTCTGAGAAGCGGGATCAACACGCTGGCGCACCGGGGATGGTCCAGGCCCCTCACGAAGGAACAGGCCAAGCAGGTCGTTGCAAAAGCGAACCGGGCCGGGCTGATGCAGACCGCCAACCCGAACGGCATGTGCAATTGCTGCGGCGACTGCTGCTATTTGTTCCGCGCGCAGAGGGCAAGGCACAGCGAAGGCGTGTGGCCGCGGGCGGATTTTGTCGCCTCGTTCCAAAAAAGCGCCTGCATCGCCTGCGGGCAATGCGTCAAACGGTGCAATTTCGGAGCGTTTACGCTGGGAAAAGACGGCATTGCCTATGACCCAGCGCGCTGCAGGGGCTGCGGCCTCTGCGTGACGACGTGCCCGAAGGCGGCGATTACTTTGAAAAGGAGAATTCAGGATGAGAACGGCGGTTGAGTTCCGGTCGGTCCGCAAAAGATTTCCAAAGGCAAGCTACGACGCCGTGTCGGATGTCTCGCTGAAAATCAACGAGGGCGAGATCGTCACCATCCTGGGGACGTCCGGCTGCGGCAAAACGACGCTTCTGAAAATGGTCAACCGCCTTTACGAGCCCGATTCCGGCGAGATTTTGTTCTTCGGCCAGCCGATCCGGCAGATGAACCCCGTCGAGCTTCGCCGGAAGATCGGATATGTGATCCAGCAGGTCGGCCTGTTCCCGCACATGAATATCGGCGAGAATATCGCGACGGTGCCGAAAATTCTGGGGTGGCCGAAGCAGAAGATCGAAAAACGGGTGGATGAGCTTCTTGAGCTTGTGCAGCTTCCCGCGGCGGAGTTCAAAAAACGCTACCCGCACCAGCTTTCCGGCGGGCAGCAGCAGCGGGTGGGCCTTGCCCGCGCGCTTGCCGCCGACCCCGCCATCATGCTGCTGGACGAACCGTTCGGCGCGATCGACGCGATTACGCGCCGGAGCCTGCAGGACGAACTTCTTTCCATCCACCGTAAATTCCGTAAGACCTTTCTTTTCGTGACCCACGATATTCACGAGGCGTTCCGGCTTGCCGACCGCGTTCTGATTCTGGACGCCGGGAAGGTCCAGCAGTTCGCCGCGCCTGCCGAAATCTGCTCCAAACCGGCCTGCGGTTTTGTAGAAAAACTGGTCGATTCGGCCCGTGAGGAACAGCTGGAATGGAAGGCGGGAGGTGCCGAAAATGATCAAGTTTCTGCTTCGCTATCCTGAAAAGGTGGTTGTGCCGCTCCTTCAGCACATCGAGTTGACGGGGCTGACCCTTTTGATCTCCATCGTGATCGCTTCCGCCCTGTCGCTCCTTCTCATGCGCTCCCGGTGGCTGTCCCAGCTTGTGGTGGGACTTTTCAGCGCGGTTTACGCCATCCCCAGCATGGCGCTTTTCGCGCTGCTGATTCCGCTGTTCGGGCTGGGGGAGAAGACCGCCGTCATCGTGCTGGTCATCTACAACCAGTTTATCCTCGTCCGGAATATTCTGGGCGGCTTCCATTCCGTCGACCCGGCCGTGATCGAGTCGGCCTACGGAATGGGGATGTCGGGCGCGCAGATTTTTTTTAAAATCCGCCTGCCGCTCGCAAGCCCGGTGATCCTCGCGGGGATCAAGATTGCGGCGGTGTCGACCATCGGCATCGCCACCATCGGGGCGACGATCAATTCCGGGGGGCTCGGCACGCTGCTGTTCGAGGGCCTTCAGACCATGAACATGGTCAAAATCCTCTGGGGCACCCTGCTTTCCTCCCTGCTTGCGATCGCGGCCAACCTTCTTCTCGCAGCGTTGGAAAAGAAAGCGCGGAAGGCCGTGAACGGCGAAGGCTGACCGCCACATTTGGAAATATCGTTACGATTTGACAGAATAGAAAGGAACTTGTTACCATGAGCTATGAGGCTTATCGTGATCCATCGCTCGCTTTTGAAACAAAACAGCTTCACTATGGATACAATCCGGCGGAACATTACAGGTCCAAGGCGGTTCCGATCTATCAGACCACGGCTTTTGAGCTTGGGAGCTTTGAACGCTGCGAACGGCTTTTCTCCTTCCGGGAGGAAGGCCATTCCTATGTGCGCTACTCCAACCCAACCAACGAGGTGCTCGAGAAGCGGATCGCCGCTCTGGAAGGCGGTGCGGCGGCGGTTTCCATGAGCTCCGGCATGAGCGCGGTTTCGAATACGTTTTTCAACCTGGCGCAGCAGGGCGATGAAATCGCCGCCGTAAAGACGCTTTACGGCGGCACCACGACCCTGCTGAGCAAAGTCCTTCCCCCTTACGGGATCAAAGCGAACTGGATCGAAAATGCCGACGACCCCGATTCCTACCGGGCCGCCATCACGGACAAAACCAAGGCGGTCTATGTGGAAAGCCTCGGGAATCCCGGCATGAACGTGATCGATCTGGAGACGGTGGCGGCGATTGCCCACGAGCACGGCATCCCGCTTATTGTCGACAACACGTTCGCGACCCCGTATCTTCTGTGCCCGTTTGAATTCGGCGCGGATATTGTCCTGCATTCCTCGACCAAGTACCTGAGCGGGCACGGGACCATCATCAGCGGCCTGGTCGTGGAAAAGGGCGGCTTTGACTGGTGGAACGGCAAGTTCCCGCAGTTCGAGGAGTTTTATAAGGATTATGCGGGGAAGATCGAAGAAAAGAGCCTGCGGAACACAGCGTTCACGCGCCGGCTGCGGATTCGTTACCTGACCGAGTTCGGCAGCTCCCTGAGCCCGATCGGGGCGTTTCTGGTCCTGCAGGGTCTTGAGACGCTTTCCCTGCGGATGCAGCGCCATGCCGACAACGCCATGAAGCTGGCGGAATTCCTGAAAAACCATCCGAAAATCCTCGATGTGGCCTACCCGTCCCTGCCGGGCAGCCCGTATTACGGGCTTGCCAAAAAATATTTTCCGCGCGGTTCCGGCGCGATCCTCAGCGTCCGGGTCAAAGGCGGGCTGGAAGCCGCGAAACGCGTGCTCCAGAAGGTCCGCATCTTCGACTACCTCGTCAATGTGGGCGATGCCAAGTCCCTGATCGTCCACCCCGCGACGTCGACGCATTACGGGCTGCCGGAAGACGTCAGGAAAGAGGCCGGCGTTTACGACGACACGCTCCGGATTTCCGTCGGGATCGAGAATATCGACGACCTGATCCGCGACATGGCGCAGGCGTTGGAAGACTGAGCTCCCGCCGCATAACGGCAGGAGCGGGCCTTTCGTCCCGCAGATATTAAAAAGCTTCCCATCCGGTGGGAAGCTTTTTTCTTTGCAGGCAGTTCGAAAATTCCCGGAAAACGAAGTCAAAGGGTCGGGCCTTTTGCCTTTGGATGCTCCGTTTTTATGGAATCGTCGGGTGTTCCCTTTTTGGGCGGTTCCTGCCACGCGACTCCGAGCGTCTTTTGAACTTTGTCCAGGTCGGGCGGAAATTCCTTCCTTTTTTTGTTTTCCATCCGGCTATCCCCCTTTCGGGGGTAGTTTGTCCGGAAAGCGGGAGTTTATCTCGGCGCCGCCCATTCTCCGGCCGGGCATCGTCCTGCGGAGAGAAAAAATCAAAGGAAAATCGGCTGCCGTCCAACGGCAGCCGATTTTCTGTTACGGTTCATCCAGAAGCTTGAGGACTTCGTCGACGGTTTTTCCGCTTTCCTTGATTTTCGTATAGAGTTCGTTCAGTTCCTGTTTCTTTTTTAAATCCAGCAGTTCTTTTTTCCTGGATTCCAGCTGCTTGATTTTGTCTTCATGCTTGGCAATTTCGTCGTCGATCTTGGATATTTGCTCTTTCCATGTCTGAAGGGTCGATTTTTTTCGTCCGCGCGGCATACTCAGCCACCATCCTTTCCTTGATGGTTATCATACCATAATTTTCAAGAGAATATAACCGTATTTTATGAAATTGCCGCCTGTTTTGCTGATTTTAGGAAGAGGTACGGCCGGAGCGGGACCGGGGTTGCCGCCCGCTTTATCGAAAGCTTCGGCGGTGAAATCGGGTGCCTGCTGGACGTCGGGCACGCAAACGTCTGCGGCTGGGACATCCCGGAAACGATTTCCCGCATCCGGCCGTTTCTTCACGCCGTCCATCTCCATGACGACGGCGGCCGCCGAGCTTTCCGCCCACGAAAACGGGAAAGAGACGAAGGCCGTCGAGGACAACGTTCAAAATGCGCGGACCGGCACCAAGAGTGTGGAGCAGGCGATGGGCGGCGCCCGAAAGGAAGCCGAAGGTTACCTGCAGCCCTGCAAAAAAACAGCAGACACAGCGAAAAACAAAAGAACCTTCGGCCCGGCTACGCGTTCGGCCTGATTTCCGTTTCCCACCACTGGAACGATTTCCTCTGGCCGCTCGTCATGATCGATGTGAACAAACGCCCGCCGGCGCCCGGCCTGCTTTTTTATCAGCAGATTCGGGCGGTCCGTCTGCAAAATCGCCCTGCTTTTTTCTGCTTTCCGTATTATAATGAAGGAACAGAAAACCGATGCGGCAGGTCAAACGGATGTACCGGAAAAAACAGGGGGCGGAGTGCGTATGATTCGGGTTTTTCTCGTGGAAGACGAGATCGTTGTGCGCAGCGGCATCAAGAACAATATTGCGTGGGAGAAGGAAGGATACCGGTTCGTCGGCGAGGCAAGCGACGGGGAAACCGCGTATCCGCTGATCAAAAAGACAAAACCGGACATTCTTCTTACGGATATCCGGATGCCGTTTATGGACGGGCTGGAATTGAGCGCGCTCGTCAAAAAAGAGTTTCCGAAGACCAAAATCATCATCCTGAGCGGATACAGTGACTTTGCGTATGCCAAGAGCGCGATCCATATCGGCGTGACGGATTACCTGCTGAAACCGGTGACGGCAAAGGTCCTTCTGGAAGCGGTCTCCAAGGTGGCGGACGGCATCCGGAAAGAGCAGGCGGAAGAAATCGCCCGGCGCAAATATCATGAAGAGATGGAAGAACGCACGGCCCTGGAAAAACAGCGCCTGTTTCACGATGTCGTCACCGGCCGCGTCAGCTTTCGGGAAGCGATCGAGCGGGGAAACGCCCTCGGGCTGGATTTTGCCGCTTCGTTTTATCAGGTTCTGCTGTTCAAGCTGATCCCGCTGGAACACCCCATGCAGTATTCGGAACAGGTGGAAGCCTGCCGGAAGAAGCTGGAGGATGCGTGGGGCCGGCTGGAGCGCCTCATGGTGTTCGGGTACGAAGTGGACGGCTGGGTACTGATTTTTCTGGGGGAGTCGGAAGATGAGATCGGGCGGCTGCGGGCGGAGACGGAAAAGACGATTCGCGCGGTTACGGCCGGCTTCCCGGATCTGGGCTGGTTCGGCGGCCTGAGCAATCCGGCCGGCCGCCTCAATGAGCTGCCGGATTCCTACCGGGAGGCCAGCAAGGCCTTTTCCGGCAGGTTCTTTACGGACGGGAACCGGATTTTGCCGTTTGACCGTTTGGACGCGATTTTGACCGGAAGCCGTGAACATCTGGATGTCCACGCCATCGATACGACCAGGCTCAGCCAAAAAACGGTCGACGACTTTCTGAAAAGCGGCGTGCGGGATGAAATCGACGGGTTTGTCGAGGAACTTTTTAAGAGCGTTGGGGAACAGAACTGCCAGTCCGTGATTTTCCGCCAGTATATCGTGATGGACTGTTATGTTTCCACCCGCAACTTTCTGAAGGGCCTGGGGCTGGATGAAACGCCGGTCCCCGGCCGCCTGGTGGACGTCAACAGCGTCATCCGGGAGTTTCACTCCACCGGCGGGGTCAAATCCTATCTGAAGAAGATGTTCGCCGAAGCGATGCGCAGGCGGGACGAGCAGGCGGAGCAGAGATACGGCCGCCTGCTGCAGGACGCACGCGAATACATAGACGCGCATTATTCGGACGACGCGATCTCCCTGAATACGGTGGCAAACCGGGTCAATCTCAGCCCGAGCTATTTCAGCAGCATCTTCCGGAAGGGAATGAACCGTACGTTTGTGGAGTATCTGACGGACATCCGCCTGGAAAAGGCGAGGGAGCTGCTGATGTGCTCCCACTTGAATTCCACCGAGATCGCGTACCGGGTGGGATATAAAGACCCGCACTATTTCGGTTATCTGTTTAAAAAATCCGTGGGCTGTACGCCCAGGGAATACCGGACGCGCAGCGGGGGGAGCGAAAAATGAGACACTGGTCTTTGGGGAAACGCCTGAACTTTATGTCGGTGCTCATGATTGTCCCGCTGGCGATCCTGGTCGTCTACCTGCTCTTTTCCCTGATGGAATTCTGCAACGCCTACAGCCAGATGGTCCGGAACATCGACGAGGCCAACACGTACAGCGGGTATTTGAAACGGGACATCGACTATGTCATGTACCGGGAAGTGATCGGGTCCAAGACGTACCGGCAGATTTACAGCATGCCGGAGGACAAGCGACCCGCGGGCTGGGAGCAGTTGAAAAACCCGTACCCGCTGATTGCGGACGCGCGCGGCACCTTTCAGAGCATGGCGGGCCATACGGAAGGGGCGGCCAATGCGGGGAATATCCGCTGGATCCTGCACTGCCTGGACCGTTTGAAAATCGTGGTGGGCGAGATCGACGCGAATATCGAGAACGGGGGGACCTATGACGACAGCATCGACAAGCTGCAGCTCGGCGTCTATATCCTGACGGCCGATATTCAGACGCAGATTCAGAATTACGTGTACCGGGAAGCCCTGAATTTTCAGGAGGTCCAGAACGGGCTGACGACCCAGGGGCAGACGGCGGTGCGCATCAGCATCGTTTTGCTGATCGGCATCGTCCTGCTGAATCTGCTCGTGAGCCGCAGCATTACGAAAAGCGTGGCCGATCCCATCCGAAAGCTCTGCAGGGCGACCGAGCGCGTGGCAAAGGGCGACTTTACGGAGACCACGACGGTCCGGGCCACCGACGAGGTGGAAATTCTGGCGGAGAGCTTCAACAATATGCAGAGCGAAATCGGCCGCCTGATTGAAAACATCAAGGAAGAGCAGAACCGGCGCAGGGTTATGGAGCTGCAGCTGCTGCAGGAGCAGATCAACCCCCATTTTCTTTATAACACGCTGGACGCCATCGTCTGGCTGGCGGAAGGCGGCCAGGATGAGCAGGTCGTTGCAATGGTGGCATCCCTTTCCAAATTTTTCCGCAGCATGCTGAGTGAGGGCAGGGATTTCATCACGATCGACGAGGAAACCCGCCATATTTCCAGCTACCTGGAAATTCAGAAAATCCGCTACCGGGACATCCTCGATTACGAGATCCGGGTGGATGAGGAGCTTTCCCAATACCGGATTCTGAAGCTGACGCTGCAGCCGCTGGTCGAAAACGCCCTGTACCATGGGATCAAGAACAAGCGCCGCGGGGGGAAGATCACGGTCGACGGCCACCGGCGCGGAAATGAAGTCGTTTTTACGGTCAGCGACGACGGCGTCGGCATGACGGAGCGGGAGCAGGACGAACTGCGGAAAGCGGTCAAGCGGGAGAACGGCACGTCCCGGAGAGGGTTCGGCCTGGCCAACGTGGACGAGCGGCTGCGCCTGCATTACGGGGAGTCGTACGGACTGTCGTTTACGAGCGCTCCGGGGAAGGGGACGGCTTTTATCGTAAGGATTCCCTTACGGAAAAAAGCGTAAAAAATTTCCCTTTCTTCAAAAATAAATTCCTCCGCCGGGCCTGTAAAAGAAAAATTCAAAAAAATATGCACAAAGCAACGGCAAAATCCCGTTGCTTTTTTGGATGTGGGACGATACACTGGGAAACAAGTAAAATCTTGCCAAGCGTATCCAATTTACAAAGGAGGATTTGTAAATGAAAACGGGACGAAAAGTAATCGGGCTGCTCTTGTGTGCGGCCATGCTCGTCGGCGCTGCCGGCTGCAACGGCGGGACCTCCGCCGGCAGCAAATCTCCGGCCGCCGTTTCGGCGGGCGGAGAGTCCCAGACGGGCAGCGCGGAAAAGAAATCCGGGGGAACCGTTACGGTAGGCTTTTCCCAGGTCGGCGCGGAGTCCGACTGGCGCACCGCGAATTCCGAGTCCATGAAAGGCACTTTTACGGACGCGAACGGGTTCAAGCTCATCTTTGACGACGCCCAGCAGAAACAGGAAAACCAGATCACGGCGATCCGCAACTTCATTCAGCAGGAAGTCGATTACATCGTGCTGGCGCCCGTTACGGAAACCGGCTGGGACACGGTGCTTCAGGAGGCAAAGGACGCCGATATCCCCGTCATCATCGTCGACCGTATGGTCAACGTAAAAGATGACAGCCTGTACACCGCGTGGGTCGGCTCCAACTTCCGCGCCGAGGGCGACAAAGCCGTCGCGTGGATGGAAGACTTCTTCAAGTCGAAGGGCAGGGACAAGGACACGATCAATATCGTCGACATCCAGGGCACCATCGGTGCTTCCGCCCAGATCGGCCGTACGGAGGCGCTGGAAGCGGGCGTCAAGAAAAATTCCAACTGGAAGCTCGTCGCCCAGCAGACCGGCGAATTTACGCAGGCCAAAGGGCAGGAAGTGATGGAATCCGTGCTGAAACAGCACAGCAACATCGACGTTGTCTACTGCGAGAACGACAACGAGGCGTTCGGCGCGATCGACGCGATCAAGGCGGCCGGGAAGAAGGTCGGCACCGATAAGGGCGAGATCATGGTCCTTTCCTTCGACTCCACCAAAGCCGGCCTGAACAAAGTGCTCAGCGGCGAAATCGCCCTCGATACCGAGTGCAATCCGCTGCACGGCCCCCGTGTGCAGAACATCATCGAAAAGCTCAAGAAAAACGGGAATGTTGACAAAAAAGCGTATGTGGATGAAAAAATGTTCGCCGCCGACGACACCGTGAAATCCGTGTCGGCCGGAACGGGAAAATTCGACGTGACGGTCGTGACGCAGGATGTCATCAAAGGCCGCGCGTACTGACCGGCGGTAATTTTACGGATCGGCAGTCCCTTTTTCTCATCGGCGTGATATGGAAACTCCCCGGGGCGCCGGCAGGATACCGTGCGGAGACTGCCGCCGCCCCGCCCCGGAAATCCGGGCGGGGGAATCCGTATCGCGCCGGTTTTCTACCGGCCGGCTTCCCGGGACGCCGGAACGATCAGAAAGCAGGTGAAACGCTCAATGAATCAAAAGATCCTTCTGACAATGAAAGACATCAGCAAATCCTTCCCCGGCGTTTTGGCATTGCAGCATGTGCAGTTTACCCTCCGAAAAGGGGAGATTCACGCGCTGATGGGAGAAAACGGCGCCGGAAAGTCCACGCTGATCAAAGTGCTGACCGGCGTTTATCAGCTGGAATCCGGTGAGATCCGCATGGATGGGGCCGCCCGGCCGATCGTCAACCATTCCCCCCAGGAAGCCCAGGCAAACGGCATCAGCACCGTTTACCAGGAGGTGAACCTCTGCCCGAACCTGACCGTCGCGGAAAACCTGTTTCTCGGCCGGGAGCCGAGAAGGTTCGGTATGATCGACTGGAAAACCATGAACCGGAAATCCGAGGCGCTGCTGAAGAGCCTGGAGATTCCCGTGGCGCCCGCGGCAATGCTGGAAGAGTGTTCCCTGGCTATTCAGCAGATGATCGCCATTGCCCGCGCCGTGGATATGAGATGTAAAGTGCTGATTCTGGATGAACCGACTTCGTCCCTGGACGACGATGAGGTGGAGAAGCTGTTCGCGTTGATGCGGAAATTGAAAGCCGAGGGCGTGGGCATTCTCTTCGTCACGCATTTTCTGGAGCAGGTCTACGCGGTCTGCGACCGCATCACGGTTCTGCGCAACGGCGGGTTCGTGGGGGAGTACGAGACAAAAGACCTGCCGCGCGTCATGCTGGTGGCAAAGATGCTCGGCAAGGACCTCGACGACCTGGCGGAGATTAAATCGGCCCACTCGGAGCACCGGTTTGAAGAGGAAAAGGTGCCCGTCATCTCCGCCCGGCAGCTGGGCCACCGGGGAACCATCAAGCCTTTCGACCTGGACATCCGCAAGGGGGAGGTCGTCGGCCTGACGGGCCTGCTGGGCTCCGGGCGTTCCGAAATGGTGCGTGTCCTTTATGGGGCCGACCGGCCCGACTGCGGCAAACTGATGGTCAGGGGCAGAAAGGCAAAAATCAGCAAACCCCTGGATGCCATGAAGCTCGGCATGGGATACCTTCCGGAGAACCGCCAGAGGGACGGCATCATCGCGGAGCTTTCCGTGCGGGAAAACATCATTATTGCCCTGCAGGCAAAGCGGGGCATGTGCCGTTTGATGAGCCGCAGGGAGATGGACGAGGCGGCGGACCGATATATCGACCTGCTGCAGATCAAGACCGCCGGCCGCGAAACGCCGGTCAAAAGCCTTTCCGGCGGAAACCAGCAGAAAGTCATCATCGGGCGGTGGCTGCTGACCCATCCGGACTACCTGATTTTGGATGAACCCACCCGGGGAATCGACATCGGCACCAAAACGGCCATTCAGAAGCTGGTCCTCAGCCTGGCGGACCAGGGCATGGCGGTCACGTTTATTTCCGCCGAGGTGGAAGAAATGCTGCGGACCTGCTCCCGCATGCTCGTGCTCCGCGACGGGCGCAAGGTCGGCGAGCTTTCGGGCGACGAGCTGAACCAGGAGACTGTGATGCAGACGATTGCGGGAGGGGGAGAGGACGATGGCTGAAACGAAACCGTCCGTTTGGAAAAAGATAACGTCCAACCGCCTGTTCCTGCCGGTCGTGTGCCTCCTTGTGGTGCTGCTGATCAATGTGATCCGGACCCCCGCGTTTTTTCAGATCTCCATCCGCAACGGGGTCCTGTACGGCTATATCGTCGACGTGGTCAACCGCGCGTCGGAGCTGGTGATCCTCGCGGTGGGCATGACGCTGGTCACGGCGGCGTCCGGCGGGCAGGATATCAGCGTCGGCGCGGTGATGGCGGTTGCGGCCGCGGTCTGCTGCCAGATTCTTTCCGGCGGCAAGGTGACCACCAATGCGTTTCAGAACCCGCTGCTTCTCGCCATCGTCGCGGCGCTGGCAGCTTCCGCCCTGTGCGGCGCGTTCAACGGATTCCTGGTGGCCCGGCTGAAAATCCAGCCGATGGTCGCCACGCTGATCCTGTTCACCGCGGGGCGCGGCATCGCCCAGCTGGTGACGCAGGGGCAGATCACATACGTCCGGGTGGGAACGTACCAGGTGATCGGCGGCTATATCGCCTCCTGCCCGATTCCGACCCCGATTTTCATCGCGATCGGCACGGCGCTCCTTGTTTATCTGGTATTGAATAAGACCGCGCTGGGCCTTTCGATTGAAAGCGTCGGCATCAACGGCAGCGCGTCCAGGCTTGTGGGCCTCAACTCCACCATGATCCAGTTCCTGACTTATGTCCTCTGCGGCCTGCTGGCAGGCGTCGCGGGCATTGTGGCGTCCAGCCGCATCTATTCGGCGGACGCCAACAACATCGGGCTGAACCTGGAAATGGACGCCATCCTGGCGGTTGCGCTGGGCGGAAACTTTCTGGGCGGCGGCAAATTCTCGCTGATGGGTTCCGTGATCGGCGCCTTCACGATACAGGCCCTTACCACGACGTTGTATGCGATGAATGTGTCCGGCGACCAGCTTCCGGTTTATAAGGCGATCGCGGTCGTCATCATCGTGACGCTGCAGAGCCCGGTCTTCCAGGAATTCCTGAAAGCGCGAAAGGTCAGAAGAAGACGGACGGCGGAAGGGGGAAGTTGCGGATGAAACAGCGGCGGAAAGAGAAAAGGACCTTCAACGGCAACACGTTCCTCCTGATTATCACCATCGGGCTGTTTCTGGCCATGTACATAGCCGGTATGGTCGTTTTCAGCGACAAGGGTTTCGGCAAGCCCCAGATGTTCCTGAACCTGCTCATCAGCAATGCCGGCCTGATCGTGATCGGCTGCGGCCTCACCATCGTGATGGTCACGGGAGGAATCGACATTTCCGTCGGTTCCGTGATTGCTTTGGTGTGCATGGTTATGGCGGACCTGATGGAAAACAAGGGGGTCAGCCCTTATGCGGCGGTCCTTGCCGCGCTGCTGATCGGCCTTGCGTTCGGCGTGGTGCAGGGATTCCTGATCTCCTACTTGAATATTCAGCCTTTCATCGTCACGCTGGCCGGCATGTTTTTCGGCCGCGGCCTCACCGCAGTCGTAAGCAAGGAAATGATCTCCATCAAAAACGGCCTGTTTCAAAGCTGGGCAAAATGCCGGATCTACATGCCCTTCGGCAGTTACAGCAATAAAGGGAAATTTCACCCGGCTTATATTTATCCGACGGTCGTG
The DNA here is from genome assembly GCA_022650455.1 of Oscillospiraceae bacterium. GTDB lineage: Bacteria > Bacillota > Clostridia > Oscillospirales > Acutalibacteraceae > Thermocaproicibacter. Next base: position 28,929 of record JALCPO010000004.1, on the reverse strand, counting down.
ATTGCGCTTGCTGTCCTGATCCTGATCATCGTAATGATGAAATACAGCAAATTCGGGCGCCAGCTCTACGCGATCGGCGGAAACCAGCAGAGCGCGCTGATGATGGGCCTGAATGTGAAACGGACCAAATTTCTGGCGTATGTGCTGGACGGATTCTTGGCGGGCCTGGGCAGTTTCCTGTTCTGCCTGAACAGCCTTGCCGGATTCGTCGAGCAGGCGAAAGGGTTTGAAATGGACGCGATTTCCGCTTCCGTGATCGGCGGAACGCTGCTGACCGGCGGCGTCGGCACGCCGATCGGCACTTTCTTCGGCGCCCTGATCAAGGGCACGATCTCGTCTCTGATCACGACGCAGGGAACGCTTTCCAGCTGGTGGGTCCGGATTGCGCTTTCCGTCCTGCTCTGCTTCTTCATTGTGCTGCAGTCCGTGTTTGCGGCCATGAAACGCAAAAAGCATTCTTGAAAGGCTTTTGTGCGGCCCCCGGTGTCAAAGCCCGGGGGCCGCGTTTTGCCCCGGCCGCGCACGCGGAATGGGCCGGTTGGTAAAACCTGCCGAAGAAAGCTTCCCATATGTGGCGGGGAGCTTCTTTTGTGCCTCTGCGGGGTGAAAACCAGGGGCCTTCCCATTTCTGCTGAACTTTGATTCGTAAATGTTGTATAACCGATCCCAATATTGTGAATAAATAAATTAATGGATTATTTTCGAATTTGAGGAGTTCCGTTTGCAGAAAGAGGAACGTATGATGAGCGAGTATTTTTTAGGAATCGATGTTGGTTCTGTCAGTACGGATCTTGTGATCATGGACGAAAAGGAGAAAATCCTTTCCAAATTGTATTTACGGACCAGAGGGGACCCGATTTATGTCCTGACGGAAAGCATGAAAAAATTCCAACAGGAATTCGGCGGCATTTCCATTGCGGGAGTCGGCACAACCGGAAGCGGGCGTCAGCTTGCCGGCGTCATCGTAGGCGCCGATATCGTGAAGAACGAGATTACCGCACACGCGGCCGCATCCCGGAAAATCATGCCCGAAGTGCGTACGATTCTGGAGATTGGCGGGCAGGATTCAAAAATAATTTTCCTGAAAGACGGAGTCGTCACGGATTTTGCGATGAATACGGTCTGTGCCGCCGGCACGGGCTCCTTCCTCGACAGGCAGGCGGAACGCCTCGGCATCCCGATCGAACGTTTCGGGGAATATGCGCTGCGTTCCAAAAACCCAACGCGGATCGCAGGCAGATGCGCCGTTTTCGCGGAGTCCGACATGATCCACAAGCAGCAGATGGGGTATGGCGAGGAAGACATTATCGCGGGTTTATGCGAAGCGTTGGTACGCAATTATTTGAGCAACCTTGCCAAATGCAAGGAGATCGATGGGCCGATCATGTTTCAAGGGGGCGTTGCCGCAAATGTCGGGATCGTGGCGGCGTTTGAGAGAATGCTGGGAGAGAGCGTAATCATTCCACAATATTATGACGTTATGGGAGCGTATGGCGCGGCGCTTCTTGCGCGCCAAAATTACCAAAGGACCGGAAAACAGACTTCGTTTCACGGCTTTAGTCATGCGTATCATACCTTTCGGACACGCAGCATCGAGTGCAAAGGCTGCGAGAATCACTGCGAAGTGATCGAAGTCCGGGAAAATGACACGGTCATGGCCCGCTGGGGAGACCGCTGCGGAAAATGGAGCGGGCAGAACGCAGCTTCGGCAACCGCCGTAAAGGAGGGAACCGCATCATGAAATCCCATCACGGCGCAGAGCCTTCAAAATTAAAGGTGATCGGAATTCCGGAAGGCCTGATGATTTTTGAACAAAAGCAGTTATGGAAGAAATTTTTCGAGAGCCTGGGGTGTCATGCTGTCTGTTCCGGGCACACCACAAAACGTATTATGAATTCCGGCATCGAGCTGTGCTGCAATGAAACCTGCCTGCCGGTGAAGGCGTTTACCGGCCACGCGGCAAGCCTCTGCGGAAAAGCGGACTGTATTTTTATCCCGCGGTATTCCAGCGTCTGTTCCCACGAGAAGTCCTGCCCTAAATTTTGCGGATTGCCGGACGAAGTGCGGATTAGTCTAAACAATAAAACAAAATTTCTTGAAATCGATATCGATTTTAATCGGGATTCGAAAAAGACGCAAAAAAGCCTTGATCTTCTTGCCGGAGAACTCGGCCGTTCCCCAAAAACAGTCCGGGATGCTTTCGACAGCATCGTAAAACCCGGGTTGGCCGCGGAAGTTTCACCGAACCGTTCCTGCTCTTATGAACCGGGTGCACCGGTTCTTGCGGTCCTCGGACATCCCTATATGATTTTTGACAGGCTGCTCAGCATGAACTTAATCGGCAAACTTCAGGATGCGGGGTATCGTGTTATGACGCCCTACGATGTGAGGCGATCCGTTCGCAGAAAGAATGTGGCTCCGTTTTTAAGCGACAGCTTTTTTGAAACGGGCCTCGACATGTTAGGCGGCGCGCAGGCGCTTGTGAATCTGCCGGAGCTTGCCGGGATGGTCTATCTTTCGTCGTTTGCCTGCGGAATCGATTCCCTTGTCCTGGAAATCATCGAGCATAAAATCCGGAACGGACGGAGAATTCCTTTTTTAAAGATCACCATCGATGAGCATTCCGGAGAAGCGGGCTTCGACACCCGCATCGAAGCGTTTTTAGACATGCTGCCGAACACCGAAAGCATACGAAGGGAAAAAATTGTATGAAGCTGACATTTCCTCATATGGGGAACACGTATATTGCGCTGAAAGCGTTGCTGGATACTTTGCAGGTGGATTATTACGTTCCGCCCACGGGCAGCCGGGAATCCTTCGAGCTTGGCATTGCGAATTCTCCCGAGTTCATGTGCCTGCCCTTTAAAAAAGTTTTGGGAGACCTGATTCAAGGATTAAATCACGGCGCCGACACCATCCTTTTCGGAAACAGCCGCGGACAGTGCAGGCTGAGCCACTACGGCGATCTCCTGCAAAATATTCTCCACGATATGGGTTATCGGTTCCATTATATTAATCTGAATTTTCGGGATCTGACTTACGGCGAGATCCGAAATAAACTGGAGCCTCTTTTACCGGGCGGCATCAGCCGGGCCCGCCTTTTTTCGGCGGTTTCCAGCGCCGTGAAAACAATCTTTGCGGTGGATGACCTCTACTCCGAAGCATGCGGCGTGCGCTGCCGGGAATGCCGCAGGGGCGATGCCGATCTTGCGATACGGCGGTTTGAGCAAAGGGCAAAAGCCGCGAAAGGCTTTTCACAAACCCGCCGCCTCATCCGGGAAACCAAAGACCGCCTTGCCCATGTCCCCGCAAACGGTGCCGCAGACCCTGTTAAGATTGGTATCATCGGTGAAATTTTTCTTTGCAGCGATCCCTTCACAAACCTTGAGCTGGAAAAGAAGCTTGGAAATATGGGGGCGCTCGCGGTCAATACCATGAGCACAAGCGAATGGATCCGCAGGCATTTCATAAGCGCCATCCTTCCGATCAAGCCGAAAGACAAAGCGGTGCGGGCGGCGCAAAATTATATGCATACCGACTACATCGGGGGGCACGGCATCTACACGATCGGAAATGCGGAACTGATGTGCCGTGACGGGATCGACGGAATCATACAGATTTACCCTTTTACCTGCATGCCGGAAATTACGGCAAAGTCGGTTCTGAATGAAGTGCAGCTTCAAAACAATGTGCCGATCATGACGCTGATCCTCGACGAGATGACAGCGGAAACGGGCTATATCACCCGCCTGGAAGCATTCGTCGATATGCTTCAGATGAGAAAGGATCGCGTGCGTTCCCGCTCCGGGTAAGGCCGGGCTCTCGTCCCGCGGGCACAAAAAAGGCTTCCCACCAACGATGGGAAACTCAGACTGTAAAAATAATGCGATTGGCGGCCTATTTCAGTGCGCTTGCCAGTAACATGCCCTTTCAGGACTTGTGCATACCGCGCGTTCAACGCGTGGTCTTGATTTATGATGAGGCTTTCCCGTGGCAAATGCGTCGGTCGCTTCGCTAGCAACGTGGCACACCGGGGGTTTCCCCATGCTTGAAAAGGAATGTATTTTGCGCCGTCGTCGCGGATCTCAACGGCATCGTGGCGCAAAGAAGCAACCCCTCAGCATTACCATCCTGCTCGGAAGGGGGCGTGGCGTTTCTGGAGCGCCGCAGCAGGCTTTACCTCGCCAAACGGAGCACTTCTGTGAGCGAGTGCCTCCCGCAGGAGGCCATGCGGGTTTTCGCTGCCGATGCGTGAAAACATGCTTTACGCGGCGATTCTCGCAATGCTGGGTGTACTGCTCCATGATGGCGCGCTGGAAAATGGAGTGAAGATGGGCGCGTATTTCAAAGAACAGCTTTTTGCCCTGCAAAAACGGTATCCGGATATCATCGGAGAAGTCCGCCCCCTCTTCTGTCCCATATCTATTGTAATCCTACATCCAACATGTCCCATATTCCCCGCGTCGCTTGACTTTTGAAAAAAATTTTATTACAATATCTTTTACAGTGCGAGCAGGCCGGGCAGCCGCGGACGCAGCGCGAAAGCGCGCGCCCGAGGAAAGTCCGAGCTCCACAGGGCGGAATAACGGCTAACGGCCGCCGGGGGCGACCCCAGGGAAAGTGCAACAGAGAGATACCGCCGCTTTTTGCGGCAAGGGTGGAAAGGCGGGGTAAGAGCCCACCAGCGCGCGGGAGACCGCGCGGCTCTGCAAACCCTATTCGGAGCAACACCGCAGAGGGACATGATGCGCCGGCCCGGCGCGTCCCGAGAAGGTGGCACTGAGCCGCGATGGCAACATCCGGCCAAGATAGATGGCTGTTCAAGACAGAACTCGGCTTACAGACCTGGTCGCATATTTGGCAAAAAGCCCGCCGTGCAGGCGGGCTTTTTGCTGTCCGGACGTCCCCATGACGGCGAGATAGATAAGGGAAAGCGGCCGCCGTGAGGCGAACCGCTTTCCCTTTTATATAGGAAGATATGAAAAAATCTTGTAATCCAGTGCTTGAAAACCGGTCAGACGACGCTGAAAAGCAGCTCGCCGTAGGTCGGGTACGGCCAGTATTTGGAGCCGACGAGCGACTCGATCTCGTCTGCGGGCTTGCGGGTCTCCGCCATCTGCGCAAACACGGTGCTGCGGTAGTATTTTGCAATTTCCAGAGTATCGCCGGACTGCGGGGCGTTGTCGACGTCGCTTTCCAGCTTTTCCATCTCCGCGTAAAGCTTGTCGGAATGGCCGGCGATTTTCTTCAGCAGGTCTTCCTCGAAGCCCGCGCCGATGCCGAGCTGTTTCTTCTGCGCGGCGGTCTCGCCGAGCTCCTTCATGTAGGATGCGGCGGCCGGAAGAATGTCTTTCTTGATCATGTCCAGCATGGTGAGCGCTTCAATATGGATTTGTTTGTAGTAGTTTTCCAGCTCGATGTCGTAGCGCGCGTAGACTTCCGTTTTGGAAAGAACGCCGTGCTTTTTGAACAGGGCGACATTTTCGCCGGTGATGTAATTCGGCATGGCGTCCACCGTGCTCCTAAGGTTCAGCAGGCCGCGCTTTTTCGCTTCCTCGACCCATTCCGGGGCATAGTTGTTGCCGTTGAAAATGATGCGCTTGTGGTCGCGGATGGTGTCCTTCACGATCTTGTTGAGCGCTCCCTTGAAATCCTTCGCGTTTTCCAGAATATCGGCAAACTGCGAAAGCTCGTCGGCCACGATGGTGTTCAGCATCATGTTCGGGCAGGCAAGGGAAGCGGTGGAGCCCACGCTGCGGAACTCGAACTTGTTGCCGGTGAAAGCGAACGGCGAGGTGCGGTTGCGGTCCGTGGTGTCCTTCGGAAAACGGGGGAGAATGTCGCTGCCGATTTCCATAAAGACCCGGTCTTTCTGCACGCACGGCTTGCCGCTTTCAATGGAAGCCAGAACGTCGGTGAGCTCGTCGCCGAGAAAGACGGAGATGATTGCCGGCGGGGCCTCGTTGGCGCCCAGGCGGTGGTCGTTGCCCGCGCTTGCGACGGAGATGCGGAGCAGGTCCTGGTGCTCGTCGACCGCTTTGATGACGGCGGCGAGGAACAGGAGAAACTGGGCGTTCTGGCTCGGGGATTCGCCGGGCTCAAGCAGGTTTTCGCCGGCGTCGGTCGAAAGACTCCAGTTGTTGTGCTTGCCGCTGCCGTTGATGCCGTCGAAGGGCTTTTCGTGCAGCAGGCAGGTCAGGCCGTGCTTTGTGGCGACCTTCTTCATGATTTCCATGACCAGCTGGTTGTGGTCGGTTGCAACGTTGCTGGTGGCGAAGATGGGGGCAAGCTCGTGCTGGGACGGGGCGACCTCGTTGTGCTCAGTCTTGGCGAGGATGCCGAGCTTCCAGAGCTCCTTGTTCAGGTCCTGCATGAACGAGGCGACGCGGGGCTTGATGACCCCGAAATAATGGTCTTCCATTTCCTGGCCCTTCGGCGGTTTTGCGCCGAACAGGGTGCGGCCGGTGTAAACGAGGTCTTTCCTCTGCCCGTACATGGCCTTGTCGATCAGGAAATATTCCTGCTCGGGGCCGACGGTCGTAATTACGCGCTTCGCCTTGGTGTTTCCGAACAGCTTCAGGATCCTGAGGGCCTGTTTGCTGATGGCGTCCATGGAGCGGAGCAGAGGGGTCTTTTTGTCGAGCGCTTCGCCGCCGTAGGAGCAGAACGCGGTGGGGATGCACAGAGAATTGCCTTTGATGAAAGCGTCGCTGGTCGGGTCCCACGCGGTGTAGCCGCGGGCTTCAAAAGTCGCGCGCAGCCCGCCCGAAGGGAAGCTGGAAGCGTCCGGCTCGCCCTTGATGAGCTCTTTGCCGGAAAACTCCATGATGACTTTTTCGCCGTCCACCGGGGTAATGAAACTGTCGTGCTTCTCGGCGGTAATTCCCGTCATGGGCTGGAACCAATGGGTGAAATGGGTTGCGCCCTTTTCCAGAGCCCATTCCTTCATGGTGTTTGCAACCACATCCGCAACCTTCGGGTCCAGCGCCTTGCCGCGTTCCCGCGTTTCTCTCAAAGCCTTGTAAGTCGCCTTCGGCAGCCGTTCTTTCATCACGGTGTCGTTAAATACCAAGCTGCCGAACATTTCAGGAACATTGCTCATCTGAAAATTCACTCCCTATATAAATTACATAAAAATAAAAGATGCCATAAGGCGGACTTCGCCCACCTTACAACATCTTTGCTGTATGTTTTACATTATAGAGCGAAAATTTAACATTGTCAAGAGCAGAAGCAAAAATTGCAATAAATTAAGCGCTCTACTGCATTTTGCCCGCTGCGGCGGTTCAATTTCTATCTTTTCTTCACAATATTGCAATCGCTCTGCTAAAATTATGCAAAAGGTATTGACTTTAATTGATAAACATTATATGATAAAAAAACATATAAAAGCAAGTAACGCTTCAAAAAACTTATGATCTTAAGATAAGCGGGACGGCCGGCCGATTTTCAGACGGCGTTTTTGACGCCGGTATGACCGCTCAAAAGTTACAAGCTTGCAGGGAGGCCTGTCATTTTATGCAGTATGAAGGACAAATGCGCATCCCATCCGGTTGCGCAATCTCAGGGATTTTTTCGCGCAGCGGCAAAAAATTCAGCGGTGACGCCGTCGTCCGCTCCATTGCGCCGATGCACGACCGTTCCAACGGGCTGGGCGGCGGCTTCGCGGCCTACGGGATCTACCCAAAACAGAAAGACCTTTACGCGTTTCACGTGTTCTTCGACAGCGTCCGCGCAAAAGAGGAATGCGAGCGTATTATCTCGTCCTGCTTCGATATCTCCGTTTCCGAAAAAATACCGACCCGCAAGGTTCCGCAGATCACCGACGAGCCGGCCGTCTGGCGCTATTTCGGCCTGCCGTATGCCAAACAGCTGGAAGACACGGGGCTGGACGAGCGCGAGTTCGTCGCCCGCTTCGTCATGAAGGTAAACACGCAGGTGCGCGGGGCGTATGTGTTCAGCAGCGGCAAGAACATGGGCGTTTTCAAGGCGGTCGGCTTTCCGGAAGACGTGGGCCGGTTCTACCGGCTGGAAGAGTACGAGGGCTACTGCTGGACGGCCCACGGCCGTTACCCGACGAACACGCCGGGCTGGTGGGGCGGCGCCCATCCGTTTGCGCTGTTGGACTACTCCATTGTACATAACGGAGAGATTTCCTCTTACGACGCGAACCGACGCTTCATCGAGATGTTCGGGTACAACTGCACGCTGCTGACCGACACCGAGGTTATCACCTATATCATCGATTACCTGAACCGCAGGCAGCACCTGAGCCTGAAGGAGGTCGCCGACGTCATCGCGGCTCCGTTCTGGAGCCAGATCGAAGCCATGCCGGAGGAAGAGCGCAGGCGTTACACCTACCTGCGGAACATTTATTCCAGCCTTCTCATCACGGGACCGTTCTCCATCCTGCTGGGCTACACCGGCGGCATGATGGCCCTGAACGACCGGTGCAAGCTGCGCAGCATGGTGGTCGGCGAAAAGGGCGACACCGTCTATGTGGCGAGCGAGGAGTGCGCCATCCGCGCTGTCCAGCCGGACCTTGACCGGCTGTGGTCGCCGCAGGGCGGGGAACCGGTTATCGTCACGCTGAACAAGGGGGTTCAAGTGTAATGGGAATCAACTATAACGTCCCGGAGTACGAGGTCGTCCGCGACCCGCAGCGGTGCATCGCGTGCCGCGTGTGCGAGCGGCAGTGCGCCAACGAGGTCCATTCCTACGACCCGGACGCCGGAACGATGAAAAGCGACGAATCCAAATGCGTCAACTGCCACCGCTGCGTCGCACTCTGCCCGACGCACGCGCTGAAGATCGTCAAGAATCCGGACACGTTCCGCATCAACGGGCAGTGGACCAATGAAACCATCGGGGAGATTTACCGCCAGGCGGAGACCGGCGGCATGCTGCTTTCTTCCATGGGCAACCCGAAGAATTACCCCGTTTACTGGGACAAAATGCTGATCAACGCCTCGCAGGTGACGAACCCGTCCATCGACCCGCTGCGCGAACCGATGGAGACGCGGACGTTCCTCGGCAAAAAGCCGGACCGGCTCGAACGCACGCCGGACGGGCAGATCAAAACGGATAACCTTCCGCCGCAGCTCCGGCTGGAAGTCCCCATCATGTTTTCGGCCATGAGCTACGGCTCCATCAGCTACAACGCGCACGAAAGCCTGGCCCGCGCGGCCCGTGAGCTCGGCACGTACTACAACACCGGCGAGGGCGGCCTGCACGAGGACTTTTACAAGTACGGGCCCAACACCATCGTTCAGGTGGCTTCCGGGAGGTTCGGCGTCCACCAGAAATACCTCGAAGCCGGCGCGGCCATCGAGATCAAGATCGGCCAGGGCGCCAAGCCGGGCATCGGCGGGCATCTTCCGGGGGCGAAAATTGTCGGCGACGTTTCCCGCACCCGCATGATCCCGGAGGGAAGCGACGCCATTTCTCCGGCGCCGCACCATGATATTTATTCCATCGAGGACCTGCGCCAGCTGGTTTATTCGCTGAAAGAGGCCACTAACTACACCAAACCGGTCATCGTTAAGATCGCCGCGGTGCACAATGTGGCGGCCATCGCCAGCGGCATCGCGCGCAGCGGCGCGGACATCATCGCCATCGACGGGTTCCGCGGCGGGACCGGCGCGGCCCCGACCCGCATCCGCGACAACGTCGGCATCCCGATCGAGCTGGCCCTTGCGGCGGTCGACGAGCGCCTGCGGCAGGAGAAAATCCGCAATAACGTGTCGCTGGTCGTCGGCGGAAGCATTCGCAGCTCGGCGGACGTGGTCAAGGCCGTCGCCCTCGGGGCGGACGCCGTGTACATCGGAACCGCCGCGCTGCTCGCGCTCGGCTGCCACCTGTGCCGCACCTGCCAGAACGGCAAGTGCAACTGGGGCATCGCCACGCAGCGGCCCGACCTGGTGAAGCGCCTGAACCCGGACATCGGCTCCAGACGGCTGGTCAACCTCGTTTCCGCGTGGCGGCATGAGATCATGGAAATGATGGGCGGCATGGGCATCAACTCCATCGAGGCGCTCCGCGGCAACCGCCTGATGCTGCGCGGCGTGGGCCTGAACGAAAAAGAGCTTGAGATTCTGGGCATCAAGCATGCGGGGGAATGAGCGATGAAACGTGTTTATGTGAATGAAAAATGGTGCCTGGGGTGCCATCTGTGCGAATACAACTGCGCGTTTGCCAATTCCGGCGAAACCGATATGGCGAAAGCGCTCCAGAATGTGACCATCCACCCGAGAATCCAGGTGGAGGGCGACAACAACGTCAGCTTTGCCGTTTCCTGCCGCCACTGCGACGAACCCATCTGCGTCAAGAGCTGCATTGCCGGGGCCCTCAGCGTGCAGGACGGCGTGATCCGCTGCAACCAGGACAAGTGCGTCGGCTGTTTCACCTGCGTCCTGGTCTGTCCGTACGGGGCGGTCGTGCCCGCGCCGGACGGGCACGTCATCCGGAAATGCGAGCTTTGCACCAACAACCGTTTCGGCGAGCCCGCCTGTGTGAAAGGCTGCCCCAACGGGGCCATTGTGTTTGAGGAGAGGTGAGCGTGTTGAAATATGTTTTGATCGGAAATTCCACGGCCGCGGTCGGCTGTATTGAGGGCATCCGTTCCGTCGACAAGACCGGACCGATTACGGTGATCTCCGACGAGCCGTACGCTGTCTATTCCCGCCCGCTGATTTCGTACCTTCTGTACGGAAAGACGGATGAGGAGCGCATGAAGTACCGCCCGGACGATTTTTATGAGAAGAACGGCGTGAAAACGCTTTTGGGCGTCCGGGCGGAGAAAGTGGACGATTCCCGGAAGGAAGTCCTTTTGTCGGACGGCCGGAGAGTGCCTTTCGACAAGCTTCTGTTCGCGACGGGCTCCCGCCCGTTCGTTCCGCCGATGGACGGCCTCGATACGGTGGAAAGGAAGTTCAGCTTCATGAAGCTGGACGACGCGAAGGCGCTCGGCGCGGCCCTTCGCCCGTCGACCCGCGTGCTGATTATCGGCGCCGGGCTGATCGGCCTGAAATGCGCGGAGGGAATCCGCCGCCTGGTCCGGTCCATCGAGGTCGTCGATCTTGCCGGCCGGATCCTCCCGAGCATCCTGGACGAGGAAGGCTCCGCCATGGTGCAGAAGCATCTGGAAGCGCAGGATATTTCGTTTACACTCGGCGACAGCGTGGCCCGGTTTGAGGGGAATGTCGCCACCCTGAAGAGCGGGGGGAAAGTCCCGTTCGACGTTCTGGTCGTGGCCGTGGGCGTCCGCCCGAACACGCAGCTCGCCGCGGACATCGGGTGCAAGGTCGGACGGGGCATCGCCATCGACGAACATTCCGCGACCAGCCTTGCCGACGTCTACGCCGCCGGCGACTGCTGCGAGTGCCGCGACATCACGACCGGCTCCAGCCGCATCCTGGCCATCCTGCCGAATGCGTATCTGCAGGGCGAAACCGCCGGCATCAATATGGCGGGCGGGGAAAAGACGTTCGACAACGCCATCCCGATGAACGCCATCGGCTTCTTCGGGCTGCACATCATCACGGCCGGGAGCTACGACGGCGCGGCGTGGACGCAGAGGACGGAACATGCTTACAAGAAACTGGTTTCGAAGGACAACCGGCTCAAAGGCTTTATCCTGATCGGCGACGTCGCCCGCGCGGGCATTTACACGTCGCTGATCCGCGAGGAGACCCCGCTCGACACCATCGACTATGAGCTCGTCCGGCAAAAGCCGCAGCTGATGGCGTTTGCCAGAGGGCAGCGAGAAGAAATGCTGGGAGGAAAAAGAGAATGATGCGGATCGATGCGGACGGAAAATATTTTCGGCAGCTCAATGAGGAAGTCCGGGCCGCGGACGATACGGAGATCACGATAGACCGCTGCAACGGCCAGCGCTACATCGGCGCGGGAATGAGCGGAAAAAGCCTGCTGATCCACGGTGTGCCGGGCAACGCCCTGGGCTGTTACCTCAACGGCGGGAACATCCGGGTGAAAGGCAACGCGCAGGACCAGACGGGCGACACCATGAACGCGGGCGCCATCGTCGTGGAAGGCTCCAGCGGCGACGCGACGGGCTATGCCATGCGCGGCGGGAAGATTTTTGTAAAAGGGAACGCGGGTTACCGTGTCGGGATCCACATGAAAGCTTACCGGGAGCAGCAGCCGCTGATTGTGGTCGGCGGAAAAACGGGCAGCTTCCTCGGCGAGTACCAGGCGGGCGGCACCATCATTGTGCTCGGCCTGAACGGCACCGGCGCCCCGATGGGGAACCTCTGCTGCGCGGGCATGCACGGCGGCCGCATGTTCGTCCGCTGCGAGGAACTGCCGAAGGACCTGCCGGCGCAGGTCAACACGAAAGTGGCTTCGCCGGAAGATATGGCGTCCATCGACGGCTATCTGGACGACTTCTGCCGGACGTTCGGAATTTCAAAGGAAGAAGTCCTCTCCAAAAAGTTTCACCTGATTACGCCGAATACGAAAAATCCCTACAAGGCCCTTTACACCTTTAATTGACGGAACCGGCCGGACGGCTTCGCCCCGCCGTTTCCCTTTTGCGCCGTCTTGCATCTTTACCATTTTTGTATTATACTGTTTTTATACGCAGGGAAAGGTATGCAGAGGATTGAGTGCGGGAATTTGCTTTTAGGAAAGGAAAGTGACTGCAATGCTGAAAAATTCTTCTTTCCTTGACATGCTGTTTTGGAATTTGCTGATTGTCGGACTGTGGCATGTGGTGTCTTTCTTGTCATGCCAGAAATTTCCGGACGTAAAATTCGACGCGTCGAAGAGCCGCTATGCTGCGCGCCCGTGGGAACATGGCGGCCGCTGGTATCGCGATAACCTGAAAATCCAGATCTGGAAAGATAAATTACCGCAGCACATTGGAAAGGGCGGATTTTCAAAAAAACATTTTAGAGGGGATTCCATCGGCTATTTGGATCAGTTTATTTTGGAAACCTGCCGCGGCGAATGGATGCATATGAAAAACTGCATCTGCGCCGTCGTGACACTTATCATCAATCCCCTGCTTGTGGGAGTGTTGATCTCCTCTTTCATCCTGATTGGGAACCTGCCGTTTGCCCTGGTGCAGCGGTACAACCGTTTCCGCCTTCAGATACTCCGCAAAAGACGCGTGAGGGAGCGGCTTCGCTCGGCGGGAATGGAACGGAATGCCGTCACCGCCTGAGACGTTCGCAAGACTTTGCAGCAGCCGGCCGTTTCGGTTCGGCTGCTGTTTTTGGCGGCAGGGGTACAACGCGCCTCTGCTTTCCCGCGGTCCGGGGCTTGAAATGGGGGAACCGAATTGAGGCGAATCCGTGCGTTTGCGGCGTTGGCGCTTGCCGCCGTTTTGTGGCTGGCCGGTTCGGCCGTCCCAGCGTTCGGGGAAACGGACCCCGGCTTTTCGTTTGCGGTGGACAAGCCTCGCGCGTCCGGGGAAGACATGATCAAGTTCACCCTGCGCGTCGGCGCAAACACGGCGGCGGCCGGTTTCCGCGTGCGGGTGGCGTACGACGATTCCGTCCTGCGGTTTTCGGGCACGGAAGCCTCGTCCCGCATCGAGAGCGGAACGCTCCAGACAAACGGGGAATCCAACCCGATTTATTCCGTCTACGTGTGCAATCCGGGCAAGGGATACGCGCCGGAGCTTTCGGGGACGGTTCTGACGTTCCTGTTTCAGGTCCGGGCGGATGCGCCCGCCGGGAGGACGGAGATCGGCGCCTGTGTGGATGAGGTCTGCGACTATTCCGGGGCCGCGCTGGATCTGGACCATGCTTCCGCGGTGCCGCTGGAAGTTGAGCGGGAGGAGCCCGCCGAAGCGTTTCTGACGGCGCTGGAGCCTTCGCAGGGTTCCCTCCACCCGGCGTTTTCGCCGGACGTCTATTTTTACGGGCTGGATGTGGGTTCCGATGTGCGGTCCGTTACGTTCCGCGCCGATGCGTCGGAAGGCGCGAGCGTGAAAGTCAGCCGGAAAAGCCTGAACCCCGCCGGTACGGACACGGCGATCCTGATTACGGTGACTTCGGCGGACGGAAGCAAACAGGTGCGGTATTCCGTCACGGTCAGCCGGGCGAAGGTACAGCCGGAAGGCGGGGAAACCTCGTCCAAGTCCGGGAAGGCCTCGACCTCGAAGGCTTCCGGAAGCGCGAAGGCACGCGGAACCGGAAGCCGGGCCGCGGAAGAAATCCTCCGGGCGGCGAAAAAGGGAAAGGCTTCCTCCAGTTCCGGGAAGAGGTCGGACACGCTTTCGGCGGCGCCGCAGGGGAACAATGCGGCCCAGGACATCCCGGCAGCCGCGGAGAACCAAAACCGCCCGGCGTCCGCGCCGGGGCTGACCATTCTCCAGAACCGCATGCCCGACTATCTCATCGGCGTGCTGGCGGCCGGTTTCTGCATTACCGTCGGAATTGCGCTGAGCCTGTGGTTTTCAGCCAATTCAGGCAAGAAAAAATGACCCCTATGTCCTTTTGGTGAACTCGGTATGGCATACGGGGCAGGTAATTACGATCTTTCCTTTGCCTTTCGGCACGCGCAGCGTGCTCCTGCATTTCGGGCATTGAAAATAGCGGTAGATGCTGCGGTCCCGCGCTTTCGCAGCGGCCCTCTCCTGCGCCGACCGGAAGCGCCTTGCAAGTCCCCGCATCCAGTTCCAGGCGGGCTTCCACCAGTTGAGGAACCATGCGTTTTCCTTCCAGCGCTGTTCGTGGTTGCGGGAAAGCATGCGCCAGATGCTCCAGATCAATACCGCGAAGGCCAGAAGGTAGAGGAGCGGGCTCCGGAAGATGCGGGAAAAGACCATCAGCAGGCAGTACAAAACCAGCAGGGCCACGGAAAGCTGATCCCCTCCGTGCCGGCCCGCCATGGCGCGGCTGAGCCAAAGGAAAAAACGGGACGTCCAATTCATGGTGAAAACTCCTTGCAGCATCGGTTTTACCCGATGAGATGAACAGCGGTACAAAGCGGTTCCGCTTTCTTCCTATCATACCACATCCGGTTCGGCCGAAGTTGAATAAATTGTGAAGAGCAATATACCCGGCGGCCGCGGCTCGGCCGCCGCTGCTTTCTCATGGCTTTCTCATGGAAAAGCTATTGACATTTTTTCCGGCCGATATAAAATTGATATGCATGATTTTTTACGCGGCCGGTCCGGTTCAGGGGGTGCCTGTTTGTCTTTTGTGTCATTTCGCTTCCTGCTTTTTTTCCCCTTTGTGACGTTCCTGTATTTTGTCATTCCGCGAAAACTTCGCTGGATTTGGCTTTTGGCTGCCAGCTATTATTTTTTTATGAGCTGGGACGCCTATGCCGTCCTCTTTTTGTTCCTTTCGACGGTTATCACGTGGCTGGGCGGGATTCTGACTGCAAAAGCCGGAAAACGTTCGGACGGAAAAGCCGACTTTCTCAAAAAAGCGGTATTGGCGGTCAGCCTGGCCGCCAATATTGGAATTTTGTGCACCTTTAAATATCTGGATTTCTTCGGAGAGCTTGGATCGTGGTTCTGCGCCGCATTCGGAGTGCAGGCCGCCGCGCCGCGTTTTGGCCTGGCGGCGCCGGTCGGCATTTCTTTTTACACGTTCCGGGTTCTGAGTTATTCGATGGACGTGTACCGGGGCGATGTTCCGCCGGAACGGAACCTGGGCAAATACGCGCTGTTCGTGTCGTTTTTCCCGCAGCTTGTTGCGGGCCCGATCGAAAAGGCAAAAAACTTTCTTCCCCAGTTTGCGGAAGCGCATTCTTTTGACCTCGAGCGCGCCAAGAGGGGCCTGCTGCAGATGTTCTGGGGATATTTCGAGAAAATGGTCGTGGCGGACCGGCTGGGCAAGCTGGTCGATACGGTTTATGCCGCTCCGCAAAGCCATTACGGGCTTGAAGTGGCGGTAGGCACCGTCTTTTTTGCTTTTCAGCTTTACTGCGACTTCGACGGGTATTCCAATATTGCGCTGGGCGCCTGCGAGATTCTGGGGTTCCGTGGGTCGGAGAATTTTAAGAGACCGTATTTTTCAAAGTCCATCAAAGAATTCTGGAAGCGGTGGCATATTACGCTTGGATCGTGGTTTTGGGATTACCTGTATCTTCCGCTCGGCGGAAACCGGTGCTCCAAGCTGCGGCATGGTTTGAACCTGATGGCCGTGTTTATCGTCTGCGGGCTGTGGCACGGCGCGGCCCTGTCTTTTGTGGCGTGGGGGGCTCTGCACGGCCTTTACCAGGTGGTTGGCCTGCTGCTGCGGCCCGGCAAGAACCGGCTGGAAAAGCGGCTGAACATCCGGCAGAACGCCCTTTGGTTCAAAGCGGTCCGCGCCGGATGCACCTTCGTTCTGGTGGATTTTGCGTGGATCTTTTTCCGGGCGGACGGTTTCCGCCAGGCCGTCCTTTTGATCCGGAACCTGTTCCGGTTTGACCCCGCGGCCTTTTGGAACGGCACTCTGTTTGGCCTGGGCCTTTCGGTGCCGGAATTTTGGGCCGGTGTCGTCGGAATCGCCGTGGTGGCCGCCGTAGGTTTCCTCGGCCGCGGCCGGGACTTGCGCGAGAGCTTTTTGAGCAGGGGCCGTGTTTTCCGGTGGACCGTATGCACGGCGTCCGTTCTGGCCATCGTCATTTTCGGGGTCTACGGACCCATCAGCGGTTCCGGGCAGTTTATCTATTCACAGTTTTAAAGAAGGGAACAGCATGGCTCGAAAGACTGTTTTTAAGATTTTTGCTTTTTGCCTGGCGGTGGGGGTTGTCCTGACTGCGCTCTCTAAAGTGTTTGTGCTGAAAACCGTGCATACGGGCGACCTGCAGGAGGGCCTGTACCTTTCGGACGATTCCTATGATGTGGTTTTTATGGGGGGAAGCCACATGAACGGCGGAATGGACCCGAACGTCCTTTGGGAAAAATACGGCATTTCGAGCTTTAACTATGCGACCGGCGGCCAGCCGATAGCGGAAACTTACCATCTGCTGCGCGAAGTCCTCCAAAAACATAAGAATCCGGTCGTGGTGCTCGATGTATTCTACCTTGCCATGTCGGACCCGTATGGCGACGACGCATGGATCAGTATTCCGTTGGACAATATGCGGTTTTCATGGAACAAGCTCGAAACGATCCGCGACTGCACGCCGCCGTCGGAATGGATTTATTCCCTTGTGCCGATCCTGAAATACCATTACCGGTGGTCGGAGCTCACAATCAACGACCTTTTTTATGACAATTCGGCAAGGTATTATGCAAAAGGGTTCGGAGCGGGAACCAACCGGTACGGAAAACCGATGACAGCTTTTGCGGATACCGAGGAAAAAGCTTCCATCCCCGCGAAAAATCTCGAGTATCTCAATAAAATCATTGAGCTTTCAAAATCCGAGAATTTTCCGCTGGTTTTCGTCAATCTTCCCTGCGACTACAGCGACACGGACAAAGACGAAGACTGGGTCGACGACTGTGAGGCCCTGTTTAACACCGTCGCCGATCTGGCGGAGCAAAACGGGATTCCGTTTCTCGACTACTACGATAAAATCGAGGAAATCGGGCTCGATTTCCCGAACGATATGAATAACGCCGGCCACCTGAATGTCTGGGGAGCCGGAAAAGTCAGCGCCCATTTCGGAAATTATCTGAAGCAGAATTATTCGCTGGCCGACCACCGGGACGAACCGTCCTATGCGCAGTGGTGGACCGATTACCGGAAATCGAGCGCATACTGTGTTTTGCACCTGCCGGTTCCTTCGTGGGTGTGAACGGAAAAGCCGCCAGTCCGAAAACTCGGACAGGCGGCTTTCTCATGAAAAGACTTCGGAAATTATTTGCGGCAGTTCCGAAAAAGCGCGGACGGAATAGCTTGCGCCGTCAACTTTTCCATACCCGTATGCCGCGTGAATAAACGGGACGCCGGCCTGCGCCGCCGCTTCCCGGTCCAGAATCGTGTCCCCGACGTAAACTGCCCTTTCCAGCCGGTTTCGCTGGACAAGGGCCTTGATGTTTTCGCCCTTGCATTTTCCGGTCCGGCCAAAACATTCGGTATCGGCAAAACGGCCCTTCCAACGGTAATAATCCAGAAAAGATTCGATATACCCGGTCTGGCAGTTGCTGACGATGAACAGCCGGTACTCCCGGCCGAGCTTTTCCAGCGTTTCCGGCACCAGCGGATACAAGGTGCCGCCGTGCTTCCGGAGAGAATCCTGCTCTTCCCTGCAGCACTCCCCGGCGACCCGTGCCCGGGTCTGCTCGCTTTCGGACGGCAGGAGAATCCGGAAAATATCGGTCATGGTTTTTCCCATCAGGTTCCGCATGTCTTCGACGGTGATCCGGCGATGTGCACGCTGTTCCAGTACGCTGCTCCATGCGACGGCGACCCGCGCGGAAGAATCCCACAGCGTCCCGTCCAGGTCGAAAACAATTCCTTTGCTGTCCATGTTGCCTTCCTTACTGCTTTTTGAAAAGCCGGCCGCCGCTTCGGTCAGCGGACGACGACTTTCGTACCCTGCTGAATATGGTCGTAAATCCATTTTGCGTCTTCAATCGACAGACGGACGCATCCGTGTGAAGCGGGTGTGCCCAGTTTTGCGGCTTCTTCCGGTTCCAGCTTGTAGCTCCCGTCGAACGGGACGCTGTGGAACAGGTACGCGCCGTAAAAGCGGGTCCAGTAGTAACCGCCTTCCCGGATGCTTGGGTTATAGAAAGACTTTCCCCGGTCGGAAACGATGAACGTTCCCGACGGGGTTTCGCTGCCCTTTGCCCCGGTGGAACAGAGGAACTGTTTTACCATGCGGCTTTTCGCGTCCAGCACGGTGACCTTCTGGTCGGCGATGGAAACCTGCACGGAAAGCGGGCGTGCGGCTGTTTCCAGGGAAATCGGAACGGCGGCCTGCGCGTCCTGCTTCCGGCTTTCGTTTCCGGCCGGAGAAGCGGAAGAAGCCGGGGGCGAGCTGGAGACCGCCGGGTTTGCCGCTTTGGGCGGCAGCGAATCCGCCGAGCCGGCCCGCTTCAGATATTCCGCGAGGCACCATCCGGATTTTCCGTCGGGCGTTTTTACCCGGACCCACTGCTTGTCCCCGGCCGGTTTGGAAAGCAGTTCCAAGGGCGTGCCTTTTGAAACGGTGGAAATCACGTCATAGGAAGTGCCGCGGCCGGAACGGATGTTCAGGCGGTCCGTCGTGACGACCGGGTACGCCGCCGCGGCGGCGGTGCGGTCCAGCGAAAAAGCTCCGGTGGCCGCGGTGCGCAGGCTTTCCCACAGATCGGGCCGGCACGAAAACAGAGTAGCGCCCGTTCCGAGCAGAAGTGCGAGGGTAATCAATGAAATTTTCAGTCGAAACCGTTTGACGTCGGTTATTTTTGAAATCCAAGAAGCCTGCTTCATCCCGCGAGCGGCACTCCTTTCCGGATTTTTTCTCTTTGTTCTCTTCTATTATAAAGCGAAACGAACGGTCTGCCAACCCTTTTCGGCGAGGATTTACGAATTGTTTGCAATTCCTCCGCGCCCGGGCCGGCGGCTGTGCCCAAAAATTGGATTTGCCCGGTAATTTTATGAATTTTTTTAAAATAATCGAAAAACTCCTTGCAGGAATGCCGTGGATTGGTATAATATATAAATGGATCACAATAGATGACTGAATGGGTCAGTCGGCTGGTAAATTTGGGCAAAGAAGTCCGACACGGAAGTGCCGGGCTTTTTTTGGCCGGGATGGAAGCGGCCCGATAAGGAGGAAATTTCATTGAGCGCCAACGGCAGGGATGACATCAGAAGACTGGTGGAAGAGAACGATGTCAATTTCATCAGGCTTCAGTTTACCGACATCAGCGGTACGCTGAAGAACGTGGCGATTACCAAGAGTCAGCTGGAAAAAGCGCTTGATAACGAGTGCGTATTCGACGGCTCGTCGCTGGACGGCTTTGCCCGGGAGGCGGAATCCGACATGTGTCTGCACCCGGACCGCGACACCTTCACCATGCTGCCGTGGCGCCCGTCGCATTACGGGGTGGCCCGCCTGATCTGCGACGTTTATTCCCCGGACGGGAGCCCGTTCGAGGGGGACCCGAGGCAGATTCTGAAAAAACAGGTGGAACGTGCGGCGGCGCTCGGGTATGAATTCAACGTCGGGCCGGAATGCGAGTTCTTTTTGTTCCAGACCGACGACAACGGCCTGCCCACCACGACGACCCACGACACGGCCGGGTATTTCGACCTCGGCACCGTGGATATGGGCGGCGACATCCGCCGGGAAATCTGCCTGACGCTGGAAAGCATGGGCTTCGAGCTGGAAGCCTCGCACCATGAGGCCGCGTTCGGCCAGCATGAGATCGATTTTCAATACGACACGGCGCTCCGCACGGCGGACAATATCATGACGTTCAAAATGGCCGTTAAGTCCATTGCAAAAGCATCCGGCGCATATGCGACTTTTATGCCGAAGCCGAAAGCGGGGACCAGCAGTTCCGGCATGCATATCAATATGTCCCTCACGGACGGGAAGAAAAACCTGTTTGCGGATCCGGACGACCCCGCGGGACACGGACTGAGCGAAACGGCGTACCGGTTTATGGCCGGCGTCCTCAAGCACGCCAGGGCCCTGACCGCCGTCTGCAACCCGACGGTGAATTCCTACAAAAGGCTGATCGCCGGGGATGAGGCCCCGGCCTGGATCACATGGTCGTACTGCAGCCGGAGCCCGCTGATCCGCGTCCCGTCCACACGGGGAAGGGGCCCCCGCCTGGAGCTGCGCTCCCCCGACCCGGCGGCCAACCCCTACCTGATGCTGGCCTGCTGCCTGGCGGCGGGACTCGACGGGGTGGAGCACGGGCTGACGCCGCCCCCCGCCGTGAATGAAAATGTCCATGAAATGGGGTCGGCGGAACGAAACAGGCGCGGCATCGGGATGCTTCCGCTCAGCCTGAAAGAGGCGGTGGAAGAGCTGAAAAGGGACCGGGTCGTTTCCGGCGTTCTGGGGGAGCACGCCCTGCGCAGCTTCCTTCTGGAAAAGGAAAGCGAATGGAACGGCTACAACCGTTCGGTCACCAGCTGGGAAATCGACAATTACCTCGAAAAATATTGATTGCCGCCCTTCCGGAACGGAAGGGCGTTTTTGCGTCCGGAAACGCAGCGGCTGTTCTGCACGGATTTTTATAAACTGCCTGTTTTCATCAGAACAGTTTTGCGCTATGATAGGGCATAACATGATTTCCAAAGGAAAACGGGGGATGAAAATGGGCAGACAGAAAAGGGCGATGGCGGTTCACGATATTTCATGCTTCGGCAAATGTTCGCTTACGGTGGCGCTTCCGGTTTTGTCGGCGGCCGGCATCGAGACGAGCGTGATTCCCACGGCGGTTCTTTCCACGCACACCGGCGGGTTTACCGGCTACACATTCCGGGACCTGACGGAGGACATCCCGGCGATTGCGGAGCACTGGAAAACGCTCGGCCTGCGTTTTGACGCGATTTACACCGGATACCTGGGTTCCTTCGCGCAGCTTGCGCTGGTTTCGCGCCTGATCCGCGAATTTAAAAACGGGGACACGCTGGTCTGCGTCGATCCCGTTATGGCGGACGGGGGAAAGCTGTATGCGGCGTTTGGGCCGGATTTTCCGAAGGGCATGGCAAAACTGTGCGCGAAGGCGGACCTGATTCTGCCCAACCTGACGGAAGCGGCGTTTCTGCTGAACGAGCCGTACTGCGCGGGCCCTTATACGAAGGATTATATTGAAACCGTTCTGCGCCGCCTTGCCGCTCTCGGCCCGGAGCGTGTGGTGCTGACGGGCGTGTGGTTCGAGCCGGAACATCTGGGGTGCGCGGTTTACGATGCGGCGGCGGACCGTGTGGGGTATGCGCTGAACGAACGCATCGAAGGGGCTTACCACGGCACGGGGGACGTTTTCGCGAGTGCCCTGATCGGTGCGGTGCTGGACGGTTTTCCGCTTTTGGAAGCCGCGCGGATTGCCGTCGATTTTACCGTGGGGAGCATCCGGCGTACGCACGAAGCCGGTACGGACATTCGCTTCGGGGTAAACTTTGAAGCGGGCCTTCCGGGCTATATCCGCAGCCTCGGGCTGGAAGGACGCCCGGCGCCTGCGGTCGGAGCATAGAACGCGCCGCCGGCGCGAATACTACCGGCGGAGGTGGTTCGCATGCCGAAAGACAGCCAGCCGGATAAGAAGCGGGCCCGGGAAGAAAAGGCGAACGGGCAGATTCCGCTGACCAGAGAAAACCAGAACCGGAGCAGAACCGCGAAAAAGCAGTCCGCCGGGCGGAACGACGTCTGAGGGGGGGCGGCAGGATGGCAAAAGCGGGGATGAGACGCCCGGACCCGAAGGCGCCGCACGGGACGGAAAGCAACAAAATCACGCATTTTAAAAAGAATGAACGGCCGCCCGTGCCGGAAATCCAGGGAAAGGCAAAAACCGGCAAGAAAAAAGCCAAGCCAATATAGCAAAAACGGAAGAGGGACAGGCGCAAAACGGGCCTGTCCCTCTTCCGTCGGGTGCGGCCCGTTTCCGGCCGGCGCGGGAAAGGTCGGCGAAATTCCATAAAAATGAATTTGTGCTATAATAAACTGGCATAATAAACAGGAGCGAAAGGGGCGTTCCCCGATGAACGAAATCGTCACCATTTATAAAATCAAGTGCTTCGCGGCGCCGGACCCGGAGCGGGAAGGCGAAAGCTGCTCCCTGCTCCCCTGGAGCGGCGGCCCGGACTGCAAAGGGGAAGACGACGGCGGCCGGGAATACATCCTTCCGAAAGGTTATACGCAGGGGCACTCGCAGGAAGGCTCCCCCGCCGTTTTCGACAAGGCGGGGAGGCCCTGCGGGCTGACGCTGCACAACGGCTGCCCGCTGCTGGTCGACCCGGAGAGACGGATGGCATACCTGCTGGAGCCGGTCAAAAAGATGGCGACCTACCGCCATCTCGCGGGGCTCACGCGCGCGGAGCTTGCGGACAGGCTCGGCGTGTCCCAAAAGGAAGTTTACGAGTGGGAAAACCTTGAAAAAGAACCCGACGCGGCGACGCTGGAGCGGATTGCGGAGATCCTGGGGTGCGAGGTAGCGAATTTCCGGTAAATTCCGCTCTTTGCGGCTTGCATTGACAGAAAATTCTGATATAATAGAAACGTACATCAAATTAGTATACATTAAGGGAACAACAGTTTCCCACATGAGGTGGAAATCATATGCTGCTGGAAGTCAAAGACTTGAAAGTCAGCGTCGACGGCGCTGTTATTTTAGACGGGCTGAACCTGAACGTGGGCCGGGGCGAGACCCATGTGCTGATGGGCCCGAACGGCGCGGGGAAATCCACGCTGGTCAACACCATCATGGGCCACCCCGCTTACAAAGTGGAGCGCGGCTCCATCCGGTTCGACGGGAAAGACATCACGCACGCGCCGGCGAACGAGCGCGCGAAAGCCGGCCTGTTCCTGTCGTTCCAGAGCCCCGAGGAGGTCCCTGGCGTGACGCTGGAAAACTTCATGCGCACTTCGCGCGTGGCGGTGACCGGCAAGCCCGTCCGGCTGTTCGCCTACAAAAGGGAACTGAAGGAGAAAATGGACGGCCTGGCTATGGACGGGGAGTATGCTTCCCGTTACCTGAACGTCGGGTTTTCCGGCGGCGAGAAGAAGAAGTCCGAGATCCTTCAGATGCTCATGCTGAACCCGAAGCTCGCCATTCTGGACGAGACGGATTCCGGCCTTGACGTGGATGCGGTAAAGATCGTTTCGCAGGGGGTCGAGAAATTCAAAAATCCGGAAAATTCCCTGCTGATCATCACCCACAACACCAAGATCCTGGAGTTCCTGAAGGTGAACTATGTCCACGTGCTGATGGACGGCAAAATTGTCAAAACCGGGGACAGCGGGCTCATCGACCGGATCAACGAGTCCGGATTCCAACAGCTTGCTGCTTCCGGAGCGGTCTGACGGTTCGGAGGAAAAACAGATGGAAAGAAAGAAAACCATGGTGCGGGACATCGACCGCACCGTTTACGACATCAAGGATAAAGTAAACCCGTCCTATCAGGTCCGGGAAGGCTTGACGGCGGAAATCGTCGGGGAAATCTCCAAGGCGAAAAACGACCCCGCGTGGATGCGGGACTTCCGGCTGAAGTCGCTGGAAATCTACAACGAGCTGCCCATGCCGGGCTGGGGTCCCTCGCTCGACGGCCTCCATATGGACGACATCGTCACCTACATCCGCCCGAACACCCCCATGCGCGGGAACTGGGCGCAGGTGCCGGACGATATTAAGAATACGTTCGAGCGCCTCGGCATCCCCGAGGCGGAGCGCAAGTCGCTCGCCGGCGTGGGCGCGCAGTACGATTCGGAAGTCGTTTACCACAATGTCCGCGAGGAAGTCCGCCGCCAGGGCGTCGTCTACACCGACATGGAAAGCGCCATCCGCGACCCGAAGTACGGCCCCATGGTAAAAGGGCATTTCATGAAGCTCGTCCCGCCGACCGACCACAAGTTTGTGGCCCTGCACGGGGCGGTTTGGTCCGGCGGCTCGTTCGTGTACGTTCCGCCGCATGTGAAGGTGTCGATTCCCCTGCAGTCGTATTTCCGCCTGAACGCCCCGGGCGCGGGCCAGTTCGAGCACACGCTCATCATCCTGGGCGAGGGCGCGGACCTGCATTTCATCGAGGGATGCTCTGCCCCGAAATACAACGTGGCGAATCTTCACGCGGGCTGCGTGGAGCTCTATGTGGCGAAGGGCGCGCACCTGCGCTACTCCACCATTGAGAACTGGTCGAAAAACATGTATAACCTGAACACCAAGCGCGCGCTGGTGGAAGAGGGAGGCACCGTGGAATGGGTTTCCGGCTCGTTCGGCTCGCATGTTTCCTACCTGTACCCCATGAGCATCCTGAAAGGCGAGAATTCCCGCATGGAATTCACCGGCATCACGTTCGCGGGGAAGGGCCAGAATCTTGACACGGGCGCCAAGGTGGTCCACGCCGCGCCGCACACTTACTCGAACATCAGCACGAAGTCCATCTCCAAGGATGGCGGGGTCTGCACCTACCGCAGCTCCGTCGAGATTCTGCCGCAGTCGTACGGGTGCAAGTCGTCCGTCTCCTGCGAGTCCCTGATGCTCGACGACCGTTCCCGCTCCGACACCGTCCCTGCCATGGACATTCGCAACGACGACGTGGACGTCGGGCACGAGGCGAAGATCGGCCGCATCAGCGACGACGCGATTTTCTACCTGATGAGCCGCGGCATTTCCGAAGAGGACGCCCGGGCGATGATCGTCACCGGCTTTGCAGAGCCGATCGCCAAGGAGCTGCCGGTGGAGTATGCGGTGGAAATGAACAATCTGATCAAGCTGGAAATGGAGGGTGCCATCGGCTGAGCCGGGGGCGGAAAACGATGAAAGTAGCGTTTCAACATGCAAACGTCCTGCCGGGGCGCACCTGGAACCGGCTGGGGATCAACGATACGGAATTCCGGGCGGAAGCGGCGAAGGCCGTGCCTTACGGAGACAAAGCGGTTTCGCTGCCCGCGGGCGTGACGCTTTCCGCGGAGCCGTTTCCCGCGGAGATCGAGACCGGAATGGGGAAAGAAGCGGCGGATTTTGTGGAGAAGAACCGGAACTGCGGCGTTTCCCTGCGGGTTGCGGCCGGCGCAAAACCGGAACGGCCCGTGTTTCTTCCTTATGAACTGGACGGAGCCCGCTCCGCCGTTGTGGATGAAAACGCCGTCGTGGCCGGGGAAGGCAGCGAAGTCACCGTTGTGATGAGCTACCGTTCCCGGGCGGACCTGGCCGGTTTCCACGGCGGCCTTACCAGGCTGTACGCCGCGAAAGGCGCGGTGATTCATCTGATCCAGGTACAGCTTCTGGGCGACCGATGCGCGCATTTCGACAATGTGGGCGCGTTCGCCGAAGAAAACGGGAAGATCGACGTCATCCAGGCGGAGCTCGGCGGAAGGAGGGCCCTTTCCGGCGTCAAGACACGCCTGGACGGCCGGAAAAGCCGCCTGAATATGGACGCCATCTATTTTGGCGACCGGAAGCGCTCCATCGACTTCAACTACGTCGCGGAGCATACCGGAAAAAAGACCGCGAGCGAAATCCACGTCAGCGGCGCCCTGCTGGACGAGAGTGAAAAGACGTTCCGCGGGACCATCGACTTTGTGCGCGGCGCCAAACAGGCCGTCGGGCACGAAAGCGAGTACAACCTGCTGTTCAGCCCCAGGGTGCGCAACCGCACCGCCCCGCTGATCCTCTGCTCGGAAGAGGACGTGGACGGCCAGCACGCCGCCTCGACGGGAAAGATCGACGCGGACCGGCTGTTTTACCTCATGTCGCGCGGGCTGAGCGAACTGGAAGCGAAAAAACTGATCATCGAAGCGCAGTTCCGGCCGGTGACGGACCGGATCCCGGACGAAGAGCTGCGCGCCGCGATTCTGGAATATGTGAAAGTGAGGCTGAACGGACTTGAATCCCTGGGCTGAAGATTTTCCGATTTTAAAAGAGACCATAAACGGCAAGCGCCTCGTCTATCTGGACAACGCGGCGACGACCCAGAAGCCGGTTCCCGTGCTGAAGGCCGTGGACGATTATTACCGCAAAGCGAATGCGAACCCGCACCGCGGCCTGTACGCGCTGAGCGTGGAAGCGACGCAGAAGTATGAGGACGCCCGCCGCACGGTGAAAAAGTTCATCGGCGCGCGGAAGGACGAGGAGGTCCTTTTCACGCGCAACGCGAGCGAATCGCTGAACCTTGTCGCGTACAGCTACGGCCTGACTTTCCTGAAAGAGGGCGACGAGATCGCCCTGCCCGTCAGCGAACACCACAGCAACCTGGTTCCGTGGCAGATGGTGGCGCAGGCGAAGGGCGCGAAGCTGGTTTACCTGTACCCCGACGCGCAGGGGCGCCTGACGGACGCGGAGATCGGCGCGAAGATCACGGCAAAGACGAAAATCGTCGCGCTGGCGCACGTTTCCAACGTGCTCGGTTCGATCTACCCGGTCAAAAAGATCGTGGAAAAGGCGCATTCCGTCGGGGCGGTCGTCGTGCTGGACTGCGCGCAGAGCATCCCGCACTATCCGGTGAACGTCACGGAGCTGGGCTGCGACTTCATGGCGTTTTCCGGCCATAAGATGCTGGCCCCGATGGGCATCGGCGTCCTGTACGGAAAAGAGGAGCTTCTGAACAGGATGCCGCCTTTCCTGCGCGGCGGCGAAATGATCGAATACGTCCACGAGCAGTCCGCCACGTTCGCGCCGCTTCCGCAGAAATTCGAGGCCGGCACCCAGAACGTGGGAGGGGCGATCGGTCTGGACGCGGCGATCCATTACCTGCGGAACGTGGGGTACGACAGGATTCAGAAAACGGAAAACGAGCTTCTGAATTATACGCTGGACGGCCTTGCCGAAATTCCGCACGTTACGGTTTACGGCGGCACCGACAACCGCGCCAACCGCTGCGGGGTGATCTCGTTCAACGTGGAAGGGGTGCACCCGCACGACGTTGCGACCGTCCTGGACGCGGCGGGCGTGGCAATCCGGGCGGGGCACCACTGCGCGCAGCCGCTGATGGAGTATCTGTGCGTCAATTCCACATGCCGGGCGAGCCTGTATTTTTACAACACGAAGGATGACATCGACGTGTTCCTGGCCGCCCTCAGGAAAGTCAGGGGGTGGCTCGGCCTTGGAGCTTAACCAGATTTATACGCAGATCCTGACGGAGCACAACAATTCCAAGCGCAACAAGCACCATATTGAAAATCCGACGGCGACGCTCAAAGGAGTCAACCCGAGCTGCGGCGACGAGATCGAGCTGGAACTGCGCGAAAAGAACGGCGTGATCGAGGACGCCGGGTTTACGGGGGTGGGCTGCGCCATCTCGCAGGCGTCGGCTTCCATCATGATCGACCTGATTAAAGGGAAGTCGACGGACGAGGCCCTTAAGCTTGCCCAGACCTTCTTTGGCATGGTCAAAAACGAGATCACGGACGAAAAGCGGCTGGAAGTTCTGGACGAGGCGATCGCCCTGAAGGATATTTCCCACATGCCCGCGCGGGTCAAGTGCGCCGTGCTCGGCTGGCATACGCTGGAAAACGCGATCAAAGGGGAAAAAGATCCGGAATAGCAGGAAAGAGGAAATGCTCGGATGAAGATTGTTTCTTTCGGCCCGAATCCGGAAAGCGGCGCGAAGGCTGTGGGGTATCTCCACGACGTGTGCGCCGCGGAAATGCCGAACCGCACGCGGCGGCCGTGCGTCGTGATTTTTCCGGGCGGCGGGTATGTGTTCCTTTCGGCGAGGGAATCGGATCCGCCGGCGGCGGCGTTTTTTGCGAAGGGCTACCAGGTCTTTCTCCTGGACTATTCCATCGGGGAACAGGCGACGGATTTCCGGCCCCTGATCGACGCTTCCCTGACGCTGATGAAGATCCGGGAGAACGCCGCGGAATGGGGAATTCTTCCGGACCGGATCGCCGTGCTCGGCTTTTCGGCCGGCGGCCATGCCGCGGCGGGCCTCGGCACGCTGTGGGACAGCCCGGCCCTGAAAAAACGGATCGACACGAAAGGCGGCCGGAACAGGCCGGACGCCATGGTTCTGTGCTACCCGGTCATCACGATGGGGGAGCTGACCCATCCGGGTTCGAGGGACGCTTTGCTCGGCAAAAACCCGACGGAAGAAATGGTCCGGCTCTTTTCGCTGGAGAACCAGGTCGGCCCGGGAACGCCTCCCGCGTTTCTCTGGCACACCGTGGAAGATCGGTCGGTTCCCGTTGAGAATACCCTGATGTTTGCGGCGGCGCTGCGGCGGAACCGGATTCCGTTCGAATGCCATCTTTACCCCAGGGGCGCGCACGGCCTGTCCATGTGCAACGCGGAGGTACATACGGAAAACCCGCACTGCGCGACGTGGTTTCCGCTTTGTGCCGAATGGCTGGGCGAGCTGTTCCAGTTCCCCTATTAATGTGGCCTGTCCCGGGCATGCAGAAGGGCGGCGGAGCTTT